>JAADII010000053.1 GCA_013151415.1 Chloroflexota bacterium | reverse complement strand
AATAAGCGTCCAATGTCCGATGTCGGTCGCACAGGCCTTGATGAGCGCTCAGACCAACATAGACCATAGGACCAACATAGACCAAAAGGCCTATCGTCTATCTTGGTCTACTTTGGTCTACGTTGGTCGGCGAAGCGATTTTCATCTGTTTCGGCGTGCGCCTGCGCACTGTAGGTCTGCTTTGAAAATGGCGTTCGCTGAGCAACGTTGGTGGGGTGGGGCGTATTCTCTTGTAATTCGGCGCTCCCACCGTCAGCAATCACCGCTCCACGTGGTGCGACCCGGCTCCAACGCAAAATGTTTTTCGCCTACAATCAGCTCTCCGCTCACCCCCTCGGGCAGGTTGATCTCTGCATAAAGCGCATCGTCATATCGGCGGAACGCCACCTGTATCTCGCCTCGAGGATGCGGCATTCTGCCGCTCGCTTTTTGCAAATGCCCGAGTAGCGGACGAATCTCGACGGTGCGGAAGCCCATGCCGCCAGGCCGAACGCCCAGAATGGTGGCGAAATAGTGAAAGAAGGGGTGGGCGCTCCAGGCGTGGCAGTCAGATCGGGTGGGTTCAGGCATTTCAGGGGTTGTTTTCAGGCCCAATTCCAGCAAACCGCGCCAGTTTTGTAATCTATGGTGCAAAAGGTCGCACCACCCCAGAGCGCGATAAGCCTCAAACAGATAATGAGAAAAGTAGTAAGTGGTGCGCAGCAAATCGGGGGCGGCGCGCAAGCCATAGGCCACGCGCGCGCGTTTGGCGGGATCCAACAAGCCGCTGAGCAAAGCAATGGCCTGAGAGTGCTCGGAGAAACAGGTGTGGGTCTCGTCTTCGGCCAAAAGACCGCGCGACTCATCCCAAAAAGCCTCGATGGTCCGAGCCGCCAATGCTTGCGCGCGGCGTCGCCATAGTTGCTCTAGCTCTGGTTCGCCCAACAAATTTTCCAGATCAGCGCCGATGGTCAGGGCGTAGATCAATTGCCAGTTCAACAGGCCATTGCGCCCCGTGGTGGCGTGGGGCGGGATGCCCGTGTCCCATTCGGGCAGCCAGTCCATAAAATTCCAGCCTTCAGGCGAGTAAAGCAGACCGGAATCGTCCAGAAATCGTTGGAACCCCTCCAGTGTGGCCCGCATTCCCGGCAAAAACCGCCGGATAAACGCCGTATCATCCCGCCAATAAGCGTAATCATGAAGCATGAACACCCACCACAAGGCAAAGGGCGGGATCACCTGAGTTTCCCGGCTAGGATAACGGGCCTGGGTCATGCCCGAGGCCAGACGCGAACTATCGAATAGGGTGATGGCCTTCCTCTGAAGCCGGTCGTCGGTGCGCATGACATAGGAAGTTAGCATCTCGAGCCGGGCGTCGCCTGCGTACATCAATTCTTCGTAGTAAGGGGCGTCGTAATAGGTCTCGTGGCTACACAGTTGCATGGCTCTCACCAGCATAGGCTGGATATCTGCCAGCTGGGCGTCATCACTCATGAACTCGGCTTCCAGGGAAAGAGGATAGCGGGTTTCGCGGAAAATCAAGTCATGGATGGTCAGCGGCTCTTCTTCGGTTTCAATCAGCAATTGCCAATAGCGTCCGGCCTGCCACCATAGGGGTTCGAAACGGCGATGCTCGCCTCCATCAGGCAGGAAGCAATCGCCCACCCCGAAAAAATATTTGCCGTCGATGACGTTGCGATCTCCTTTGTCGTTTGAAGATGCATCGGGCCGCTGGTAAAGGGATTCGGCAGATTCAATTGTAATGCGACCGCCCAATCCGCCCGAGACCACCAGTTCCGGATAGAAGCAATAGTAGTCATTCATGTCGATAAGGACGCGGCGGATGGTTCGGGCCGGAACGACGATCTTGTTCGCGCCATCCAACAGGGCCTGCCAGTCCGGCGCTTCATGCCGGCGGTTCTGCGCCATCCGAATCAAAGGCGCATTCGTTGCATCAATAAAGCGCACGCGAGCCACTCGGCGCACTTCATCCACCATAGGGGGAAGGGTGGCGGGTCGCAGACGATGCACATGATGCCAGGTGTAATCGACCACGCGGCCGATGCCCGGCGCGTCCACTCGAGCCCGACGCCAACCCTCTCCCTCGCCCCGCTTGAAACCCCATGCAAAGAGTCGGCCATCGATCTCAACCCGCGCGCCTCGCCAGTGGGTTTGTTCGGGCACATAAAAACGATAGCCCTCCAAGACTCGCGCCTCCCAGGCCGCGACGCCTGTGCCCACCAGGGCGCGCCAGGGCGCAGGCGCACACAGCAGGAAACCCGGCCGAACGCTCATTTGAGCGATGGGCGCCATATCGCCCAACGCCCAAGTGCGGGCCACCAATGTGTGTTCGCCCGCGGTCAATGT
The DNA here is from genome assembly GCA_013151415.1 of Chloroflexota bacterium. Classification (GTDB taxonomy): domain Bacteria; phylum Chloroflexota; class Anaerolineae; order J102; family J102; genus JAADII01. Next base: position 13,380 of record JAADII010000053.1, on the reverse strand, counting down.
CAGTTCATAAGTTTCGAAAAACCAGTTGTCGGGATCGCCGCGTTCACTGCCTCGCCCAATGCGCTGACCATCCAAAAACAACTCATACCGCTCATCGGCGGTGACGTGAATGGGAAAAGTCGCCGAGCGCTCCAGGGTGAAAATCAGGCGATAAGCCGTGACAAAGGGGGGATCGTCAGCGCCGGGGCAGGATATCCAATGACAGGGCCAAAGACCCTGTTCTCGCCATCGCTTTCCGTGGTTGTCGGCAATGAAAGGATCGTTGGGGATAAGGATGCGAGAAGTCATTAGAGTTGACTCATGAATCGGAAAATGGCGTCTGGCAATCCCGGCAGCCCCTCATGTCCAAAGTCAGGATAGAGAAGAAGTTGTTTGGAGGATGAAATCTTGTTGTAGGCTGCAAACTGAGTGGAGGGCGGGCAAGTCGTATCTTGCAAAGCCGTGGCCATCAATGTGTGGGCGCGAATGCGCGGGGCCAGATGTTGCACGTCGATGTAGCCGAGTTGGGTGAAAAAAGCCTCTTTTCGCTGATGCAAGGGATCGCGACGCCGAAACCATTCCTGCAACTCATGGTAGGCTCCGTTGATCTGGTCGATTTCCCAAACGCGCTGGTAATCGCAGAGAAATGGATAGACCGTGGCCACGCGCTGGATTTCTGGAACGAGCGCAGCACAGGCCAGCGCAAGGCCCCCACCCTGACTCGCGCCCATCGCGCCCACCCGACGGGCGTCCACATCGGGCATGGCCATCACAATGCGAGCCAGCATGGCTGCATCCAAAAAAACTTGCCGAAAGTAAAGCTTCTCGGGCGCGTCTTCCACCCCGCGCACGATCTGCCCTCGCAGTGTCCAACCCTTGACCGCGCCATTGTCCTCAGAAAGCCCACCCTGCCCGCGACAATCCAATGCAGCCACGGTGTAGCCCTGAGCCGCATAGCCCAGCTTATCGTACCAATCGCCTGAATCCATCGAATAACCGTGGAACATGAGCACCGCAGGGTGAGGCGAGGGTGCTTGTTTGGGTTTGAGCAATTTTGCATGGATGCGAGCGCGGCCCACGCCAGTGAAAAAGAGATGAGCGCAATGGGCCGCCGCGCTTTCAAAGTCCGCGGGGATGATTTCGATTTTAGGGTCCACCGCCCGCATTTCCGCCAGGCCTGCATCCCAAAATGCGTCGAAGTCGCTCGGTTTGGGGTTTCTGCCCTGATAATGAGGAAGCTCGTCCAAGGGCATGTCGAATAGCAGTGGCATTCACTCTCCTCCGTATTGCGTCGCCAATCGCAAAGCGGTTTCATATGCATGCAACAGGCGTTGAGGCGGGATGTCGGGCTGGATGAAATGGGCCGAATTGAAAATGAATCCGCCGCCGGCCGCATAAATTTCGAATCGCTCGGCAATATAGCGCTCTAAGGCCTCGCCATCGATGACTCGGATGCCCTCCACAACGTCCAACGAGCCGTAGATGACGATACGGTCGCCAAACTCGCGCTTGACCGTTTTCGGATCCATGCCCGCGCTTTCCTGGATCGGATGCACGCTGGTGTAACCCATTTCGATGATATCTTCCATAATGGGCATTATATAGCCGTCACTATGAAGATTGACAAACAAGTTGCGAGACCGGGCGTGTTTCACCACTCGCTCCGCGTAGGGACGAATCATCTTTCGCCACATTGCGGGCGAAAAGAGCATTTGCCCATTACTTCCCCAATCGTCGGAAAGCGTGATAATATCCACGCCGACAAGGGCGAGGCTATCCACCAGGCCGCAGAGCCAATCCGCATATCGATCGAACCAAGCCATCAAGGCATCGGGCGACATGGCCAACCCCAACCACGCATTCTCGATGCCGACCAACATGCCGGTCGCCTCGACAATGCCCCAAAGATGGGCCACGATGGCTCGTTTGTCGCCTTGCCGCTCCAAAGCTTCCATCACATTCACCCCGGCAAAATCCTCAGCCCAACCAGAGTATGTCAGCCATTTGGGATCGCGAGGATCACTCAGTTTCAATGCCGCCAGGTCCTCGATTTTCAATTTATGCGTCTGGCCAATGCTGGGAAAAGCCGCAAAGCCGGTGAAGAGATCGATGCCAAAAGCATCCATGAAATTTTCGCGAGCGCCGTACTCCATCTCCAACGCATCGAGGAAATGTCGATGATAGAGCCAGCAATCGAGAGGCGTGCGATCGGTGGGGCGCCGATTCAACGTGGCCAGCACGCGTTCTTTGGAGTCCATGAGCTTATCATCCTTTAACTGCGCCGCCGGCAATGCCAGCCACAAACTGTTTTTGTAGCAACAAGAACAGCATGATCATGGGCGCAATGGATAAAATCACGGCAGCCATGATCAACGTGTAATCCCGATTGTATTGTCCCACGAAGGTGAAGATCGCCAGTTGCAAGGTGCGCATTTCCTGTCTGGGCAGATACAACAGCACAATGAAAAAGTCGTTCCATAAAGACAACACATTCATAATCACAACAGTGGATGTCACCGGTTTTAGCAAGGGGAAAATCACTTGCCAGAACATGCGAAAGGGTCCGGCGCCATCCACCAACGCCGCTTCCTCCAATTCGGTGTTGATGCCTTTGATGAAACCCGTGTAAAGAAAAACGGCCATTGGCAAAGAAATTGCAACATAGATGAGGATAATGCCGTGATAAGTGTTAATGAGATGAAGGGCTTTCATCAATCTATAGAGGGGCAACATGGCCAACTGAAAAGGCGCCATGATAGCCGCCAGAAAATAATATGTGACGGCCGTCCAATGGGTGCGTCGCGCCAGAGGATAAGCGGCCATCGCGCCCAAGATGACAATGAGGAAGATCGAACTGGCGGTGAGAATGAAACTGTTGCGGATGGCTCGAGCCAGGTTGGCGTCTTGCCAGGCCTTGGCGAAATTGCCCCAGGTTAATTCGTGGGGCAATCCAAAGGGATTGGCGGCTAAATCGACGGGCGTCTTCAGCGCAGTCATCACCATGATGTAAAGAGGGATGAGAATGAAGACCGACCAAAGGAGCGCCAGTCCCGCAGCGACGCTCCGCGAGATCCATTCCTGTTGCTTCATGCTCATGCGCGCACCTCTCTGCGGGTCAGGTAGCGCATCTGAATTAGAGAAAGGGTCATGATAATCACAAACATCACCACAGCGACGGCGATGGCGTATCCAAATTTATGCGCATCGAACGCTCGCTTAAAAATGTAGGTCGTCAGCGATTCAGTGGCTCGTCCCGGCCCTCCCTGGGTCATAATAAAAATTATGTCAAACACTTTGAGCGAACCGATCATGGAAAGAACGATGTTGATGGTGAAGGCGGGGGCAATGAGAGGAAAAGTAATGTGTCGAAACCGTTGCCAAACACCCACGCCATCGATGCTCGCCGCTTCTTGAATCTCTTGAGGAATAGCCAGGATCGCAGCCAGATAGATGATCATCGACATTCCCGTCCACTTCCAAATATTGGTCACCACCAATGCATAAAGCGCCAGATTGGGATCTCCCAGCCAGTTTTGCGTCCAATTTTCCAGGCCCGCCAGGGTGAGCAGACCATTGATAGCGCCATCGGGACGATACATATATGACCAAATCATGCCCAACGCGATACTGCTAAGCAAGGGCGGAACCAGAAAAAGGGTGCGAACAGGGCGGTGCGCTTTCGATGTCACCGCGAGAGCCAAAGAGAGACCAATGACATTTTGCAGAAGCGTCACCAAGATGGCGTATTGAAATGTGTTTTCCAACGCCTGCCAAAAATGTCTGTCCGACAAAATCCTTACAAAATTCCTCATCCCCACAAATTTGTAGTCCGGCGAAATGCCGTTCCACTTGGTAAGACTCAACGGAAAGCTGGTCAGCACTGGATAAATGAAAAATATGGTGAAGACGAGTAGCGCCGGAAGCATGAAGAGAATATCGTAACCGAGCGTTCTTCGGGCGCTCTTACTCAAAAAGGGCGGCAGGGCGGACATGGTGATTTGCTCTAAAAAGAAAAGTGAACGGACGCCCGGGCCGTAGCTCAGGCGTCCGCATGCAACTTGAGAAGGCGTTATTCGGTGGCGTCCGCCCAGGCTTCATCCATCTCCTGCAACATTTCTTCCACGGTCATTTCACCAGCAAAGACAGATTGGATGTCTTGAAGCATCACGGCCTGTACGCCACTGGGCCAGTTTTGGTCTAAGAAGGGATAGGTTCCCGCCTGCATAGGCTCGATCATTTCCGCCAATGCGGGGTCCAAAACTGGATTGACGCCCTTGTTGGCAGGCATGGCCTTCTTCGCCGTCAGGTAAATCTCCTGCACATCGGGGCTGGCCCAAAATGCGATGTATTTCTTGGCCATATCCAAATATTCGCTGTGGGCGTCTGCGGCAAGCAACGCGCCCACCGCCGCCGAGACCCAAATAGCGCCGCCATTCTTGTTGTAGGGCAACGGGAACATGCCCCACTCGATGTCGGGCGCGCGATCGCGCAGGCCAGCCACAGCCCAGTTCCCTTGCACCAGCATCACAGCATCGCCATTGGCCATCATATCCAGCGCGGCGTTATAATCGACGCCCAGAGCGTTATCATTGAAATATCCCGCCTCGTTCAATGCCAGATAATCCTCCATCATCTCCTGCCAGGGCGATTCCGCAAAGGTGACTTCGCCATTATACATTTTCTGATCAAAGTCAGGCATATCCCGATAGATGGCGGTGGGCGCCATGGCGTAAGGAATGAGCTGAGTCACCCAGGCGCTTTGCAAGGCCAAGGCCATGGGGATCTTGCCAGATCCCTTGATCGCCTCGGAAACGGCCAGGAAATCATCCCAGGTCTTGGGAACTTCCAGCCCCAACTCTTCGAAAATGCCCTTGTTATAAATAACGCCGATGACGTTGGAGTCAGTGGGGTACCCGTAAATCTTGCCATTATAGGTGGCCACCTTGGCGGAGCCGGGCATCATGTTGGCCACCCAGGGTTCGTTGGACAGATCCGCCAAATAACCGGCGTCGGCTTTGGGGTGAAACTTGGTTCCAGGAAAGACGCCAAAGATGTCGGGAGCATCGTTGGCCGAGAGACGGGTGCTGATGACTTGCTCATATGTGCCGGTGTCCGCCGTCTCGAACTTTACGGTGACATGAGGATAAAGCTGGTTGAAAAGCCCATTGATCTGTTTGATGGTGGTTTCACCCAGATCGGCGCCAATCCAATGGTAGAATTCCAGCGTGATTGGCTCGGGTTCAGGTGTGGGCGTCGCCTCGACAACCACGGTTTTCTCGACTACTTTCTCAACCACTTTGGTGACTTCGATCTCTTTTTCGACCACTTTGGTGACTTCCACCACAACGGTTTCTTTGACGACTTCCGGTGTGGGCTGAGCGCACGCCGCCACCGTAATGGCTATCGCCAAAACAACGAAAATTAAAAATGCCTTCGTTTTCATTTCTTCTTTCCTTCCTGAACTAAACGAGAGGGGAGAGGGGAGGATGGGAGTTAAGTTGAAAAGGGATCATCGAGGTGCGTTTTCATGCAAATATGTATCACGCCATTCACACCTCCGCCGATGAGTTGGGGTCGGCAGCGACGCGCGGGGCCCTGCCTGTGGATTCTCGAATGATCAATCGCGTAGGAAGCTCCACAGATTGGGGAGGAAGTTCGGGGTTTTGCAACCGTCGCAAAAGCAACTTCACCGCCCCCTGACCGATGGCTTCCGCCTGTGCATGCACGGTGGTCAGCCGCTGACAGAGATAGTTCGCGAGAAAGATGTCGTCATATCCCACAATGGAGATGTCTTTCGGAACCTCCAATTGCATATCGCTTGCCGCTCGCAATGCGCCTAAGGCCAACAAATCGTTGATGGCCACAATGGCGGTGGGCCGCGGCGTCCGATTCAACAATCGCATGGCCGCGTTATAACCATCCTCAATCGAGGGGCCACAACGCTCCACCAACCCTTCATCATAGGGCAATCCCGCCTCTTCCAGGCCCCGCTCATACGCCAGCAAGCGATCCTGACCCGCCGTAATATTGGCGACGCCGTGCAGAAACGCAATGCGCCGATGCCCCAACGAAAGCAAATGGGCCATCACCTTGCGGGCGCCGTCATAATAATTCGAGCCAATGCAATCGAATACGCCATCTCGACAGCCAATGACGACAATAGGCAATCTGCGAGCGGCCAGCTCCTCCAGTTTCTCTTCCGACAGCGAGGTGAACGCCACCAAGAGAATAAGCCCATCCACGCGGCGACGAGCCAGCGCCTTCAGGCTATCCTCTTCGCGTTCCCGATCCAGTTCGCTGCTAGACAAAAGCAACTCATATCCCGCTTCCCGAGCTTGTTGCGTGACGCCTTGAATGATCTGCCAGAAATGAGGATTCTGCAAATCGGGGATCAAGAGGCCCAACGTGCGGGTGAGACCTGAACGCAAAGATTGAGCCCGGGCGTCTGGCTCATACCCCAGCTTTTGCGCAGCTTCAAGGACTCGTCGCCGCGTCTCCTGTGAGATGGGAACCCTGCTGTTTTCTTGCTGGTTGAGCACATAGGAAACGGTGGCGCGCGAAACGCCCGCCAAACGGGCGACATCGGCTTGCGTAGGTCGTTTCATGATTCTCCGAACTGTGTTATGATGGCGAAATCAGAGTTGACACGTTAAAGCTTACACGTGTAGACTCAGTATAACAACTTTTACCGATTTGTCAAGCGAAAATCGAGGACGAAATGCTCTTCCCACAACAAAACCCTTATCGGCAGTTCATCGACCTCTCTGGCTATTGGGATTTCCGCATCGATCCGCACGCCAGGGGCGAGGAGCAAGGCTGGCGCCTTGGATTCGAGGGCGAGCCCATCGCCACGCCTGGCAGTTGGAACGAACAAATACTCGGCCTGCGCGACTATTTGGGACCAGTCTGGTATCAGACCCGGTTCTTCCGACCAAAAAGTTTTGGAGAAGAGTGCCAGATATTTCTGCGGTTCGGCTCCGTAGATTATCTGGCCGACGCATGGCTCAATGGCGTATATCTGGGCTCGCATGAAGGCGGACACCTGCCCTTCGAATTCGAGGTGACAAACCATGTGCGATGGGGGGAAAATCTGCTGGTGGTGCGCGTGGATGGCGCCTTGGCCCGCGATCGCGTGCCGCCCGGCCTGGTGGATGATCCCGACCACAACCATCAAGTGGGCGTCCACCCACCCACCACCTACGACTTCTTTCCTTATCGGGGCATTCAACGCCCCGTGTTGCTCTGCGCCAACCCTCGACGCGGCATACAAGATATCACGGTGCGCACCGACATCGAGGGAAAGGCTGGCGTGATCCACGTCGAGGTGCTCGCGCTAAAGGATGGAGACCGCGATATAGATGAGGTGCGCATGATGCTATTTGGTCATGGGGCCAAGGTGATTGTGCGTTCACACCCGCATCATGGCCGGTCGCATGCGACCTTGCGCCTAAATCAAGCCGCGTTCTGGTCGCCGACAACGCCCCAACTCTACGATCTTTGCATCGAGCTGGTGCATGATGGTCGCGTCTTCGATAGTTACACGCTTCCCATCGGCATCCGCACCATACACGTGGATGGCGACAGGCTGCTTCTCAATGGCCAACCCATACTTCTCAGGGGATTTGGGCGTCATGAGGATTTTCCCGTGTTTGGGCGCGGCGCGGCTCGCCCCGTCGCTATTCGCGATTTCGAGCTGATGCGTTGGGTGGGGGCCAACTCCTTCCGCACCTCGCACTATCCTTACGATGAAGAGACCCTGACCCTGGCCGACCGGCTGGGTTTTCTGGTCATCGCAGAGACCCCCGCGGTGGGGCTCTTTTTCACCGAGGATGGGTTGGCGCGTCGTCTGGCGCTATGCAAACAGTTCATCAGCGAGCTCATCGCGCGCGACAAGAATCACCCCAGCGTCATCATGTGGAGCGTTGCAAACGAGCCGCGCTCTGCGCTTCCGGCCGCCGCGCCGTTTTTTCGGCAACTTTACAATCTAGCCAAATCATTGGACCCCACACGGCCTGTCACCCTGGCCAGCGATCGATTCACCGAAGAAGCCGCTTTCGAGTTCATGGATGTGGCGTGCATCAATGTCTATCGAGGATGGTATCAAGAATCTGGCGAGCTGGATGCGGGGCGTCAGGCCTTTGCTCGCATTTTAGACGAAACCCACGCCACCTTTGGCAAGCCCATCATTGTCACCGAATTTGGCGCGGATGCTGTTCCAGGACACCACGCTCATCCCCCCGAAATGTTTAGCGAGGAGTATCAAGCCGAATTCATTACCGAATACATCCGCGTGATGGCGCAACGCCCCTTTGTGGCGGGGCAACATGTATGGAATCTGTGCGATTTCAAGACGGCTCAGGGGGTCAAACGCCCCATGGCCATCAATTTCAAGGGCGTCTTCACACGCGATCGTCGTCCCAAACTGGCGGCTCATCGCCTACGCTCGTTATGGAGAGGGGGCTCATGAATCAAGTCGGTTTCTTTTCCGATGATGGCCGCGAATACATCATATCCGTTCCGCGCGCGCCGCGCCACTGGTTCAACTATCTCTGGAACCAGGACTATGTGGGGCTCATCTCGCAAGTCGGACAAGGCGAATCATTGCTCCAAGATGCGTGCGGACATCGCGTCGCGCTCATTGCAGCCCGCATGCTCTTCATTCGGGATGCAGAAACCCACCATTTCTGGACCGCCAACGCACTGCCGCCCGACCGCGCGACGGATTATCGCTGCATCCACTCCCGCGACGGCGTCACGACCATCCACCTCACCCAAAACCAACTAAGTTCCCGCTTTCGGGTCTTCGTTCCCACCGATTTTCCCGGTGAGGTGTGGACGCTGCAAATAACCAATGAGAGCAAGCATCCTCGTCAGGTGCAGATTTTCCCCTTCGTCGACACCCTCATCGACGGCCCGGACAAACCACAAGCCTATTATATGTCGGTGGGCTGGTGGGATGACGAGCGGCGGACGCTTTGGGTGCAGGCGGAGTGCAAAATGACCAAAACTCGACATTGCGCCATCTTTATTGCAGCCAGTGACCCTGTAATCGGATTTGACGCCGAGCAACGGGCGTTCATTGGTTATGGCGCGATCCAACGCCCCGACGCTTTGTTGCAAGAAGGTTGCCGAAACACCTGTTGTGAAATGAGCAAACCCATCCTCGCTCTGGAACATGCCGTGATCCTGTCCGCCGGCGAGACGCGGGAAATGCACTGGTTGATAGGCGGAATGCCGTTAGAGGCGGACGCTTTCGACCGAATCGAGGCGTGGCGGGCGCGTTTTTTGAAACGGGAGAGCGGGGTTGCGCAAGCCCTGATGGCCACTCAGACAACCATCGAAAGAGAATTGGGCGAGATCACGTTCTCCACATCCGATGCAGACTTCAACCATTTCGCCACCTGTTGGCTGCCCCGACAGATCAGCTTAGGAGCGCAATGGGCCCGAGTGCGGCACAACGGTTTCCGCGACCAAATGCAAGACATCGCCGCTATGGCCACGTTTAATCCCCGCCAGGCGTTGCAACACTTTCTACGGGTGATCCGTTTTCAATACGCTGATGGGCGCGCGCCTCGCACCTGGTTGCATGGAAAGATTTTGGACAAAAATTTTTCCGACAATCATGTTTGGATCCCCCTTACTTTACATCGATTGGTTATGGAAACGGGCGACTTGGCCATCTTGGCGCAGGAAGCGCCCTTCAACGACGGTTCTCGCGCCACCCTTTTCGAGCACGCCCGTCGGGCCGTGGACAACCTGTGGGCCGATCGAGGTCTTTTTGGGTTGTGTCGTATTCGCGGGGGTGATTGGAATGACGGGTTGGATAAGGTGGGCGTGCAGGGCCGCGGCGTCAGCGTATGGCTGAGCATGGCGTTGCACCTGGCCAATGAACAAACAGCGACGTTGGCCGAATTGCGCCACGATTCGGCGCTGGCCCAAGAACTGCGACGGCGCAATCGCGTGTTGCGAGAAGCCATCAATCGATACGGATGGGATGGGGAATACTATTTGCGGGCGTTCGACGATGACGGTCGCCCCATCGGCTCGCAAAAGTGTGATGCTGGCCGCGTTTATCTGAACCCACAATCGTGGGCGGTGATTGCAAACGTGGCCGATGATGAGCGAGCGCGACAGGCCTTGATCGCAGCCGAGGCTTTGCTACAAAGCGATGTGGGGCTTCGTATTATGGCCCCTGGCTATAGAGCTTGGAATCCCAAGTTGGGGCTTATCTCGCGGAAGACGCCAGGGATTCAGGAAAACGGCGGGGTGTATTTACACGCCCTGGCTTTCAAGCTGGTTGCAGACGCCATGCTGGGGCGACGAGCATCCGTGGCCGAAGACATCGCGAATATGCTGCCCTTTCAGCGCGTCACAGATGGCGAACCCTATGTTTTCAGCAACGGCTATTACGCGGTCGAATGCAAGCATCGTCGCGGGCAGAGCGGCCAAAGCTGGGGCACAGGCGCTGCAAGCTGGTTCTACATCGCCCTGCTCGACCATGTCTTTGGCCTGCGTCCCGAGCCGCCGGGCTTGCGCATCAAGCCCTGTTTGCCGGCGGGGTGGCAAGAGGCGTCGATCGTGCGCCCCTTTCGCGGCGCCTTTTACCACATTCGCTATCACCAAAACACAACGGCTGATGGAGCATTGCAAGTCGATGTCAGTGTCAATGGCAAACGTTGGACAAAGCCCCATCTACCTCATCGGTCCGGCCAGCGTTTTGAAGTGAGGGTCGCACTTCGCCAATAGAGCATCAGCGCAGCGCACATGGGAATGCGTCGAAAACAGGTTCGGACAGCCCCGGACCGACTCGGTTGATGCTTGCGCTTGTTCATCACCACCCCACCGCGCAGCCATCTTTGCGCGGGTCGCTGCCGGCGATGAGAACGCCCGTCTCGGGATCGCGCATGATGATCTGCCCGCCGCCAAAAAGGCCGCGGCGAAAACCGCCTACGGGCGAGAGGTGATGCCCGCGGCGGCCCAATTCGGCCAGAACCTCAAAATCCCAACCCTCCTCGATGAGCGCGAGGCCGCCCGGCTCCTGCGCGCCCACGCCTCCGCCCGCGGCCACATCCAACTGCCAGCGAGCCGCGTCCAGGGCCATCTGGGGCGACATGCCCAGATCGATGAGATTCACCAACATCTGAAAATGCCCTTGCGGCTGCATGAACCCGCCCATGACGCCGAAACTGGCCAACAGATCATGGCCGCGGGTGAGCATGGCGGGAATGATGGTTTGATAGGGTCGTTTGTGGGGCGCAAGCGCGTTGGGATGGGTCGGATCGAGGTTGAAAAGCGCGGCCCGATTCTGCAAGGCCACGCCCGTTCCCGGCACGACCAGCCCGGTTCCCGTCCCCATGTAAAGGCTATTGATGAAGCTGCACGCGTTGCCCTTGCCGTCCACCACGCTGAGATAGACCGTGTCCGCGCCCTGAGGGAGGGCCACGCGAGGGATGCCGTGACTCACGGTCGGATTGGCGCGCGCCATGCTGATGAGCCGCCGCCGCTCATCAGCATAATCCCCACTGAGAAGCGTGGTCAAGGGAATGTCCACATGATCAGGATCGCACACCCATTGCAGCGCGTCGGCAAAAGCGAGACGCATAATTTCGATCATGACATGAACCCGATCCGCGACGCTCATATCCGCCAGATCGAAACCCGAAGCAAGGTTCGCGGCCAGGATCGCGGCCAGACCCTGACCGTTGGGCGGGCATTCGTAGAGCGTCACGCCGCGATAATGGGCCGTGAGCGGGGTCTCCCACGCGCTTTCATGCGCGGCCATATCTTCGGGCGTGATCCAGCCGCCGTAGCGCTGCACATGCTCGCTGAGCCGGCGCGCGAAATCCCCGCGATAGATGTAATCCTTGCCCTGGGCTGCGATGCCGCGCAAGGTTTCGGCCAGGGTGGGGATGCGCATGATCTCGCCCGGCCGCGGCGCGCGGCCCTCGATGAGGAGTTCATGGCCGCTGGGTTGGGGCGGGCCGTTGTCCCGGTCGCCGCTAATCCAGTCGGGCGCTCGCAAGAGCTTTTTCACCTGGGTTTGCCAGCCGCGAGCGATGAGCTCCGACACGGGATAGCCGCGCTCGGCGGTCTCGATCGCGGGCTGCAGAACCTCGGCCGGGGTCATGCGACCATGTCGCTCTAAAAGATCGCACCATCCTGCGACCGCGCCGGGAATGCTCACAGCATGGCCGGTGAAGGTGGGCATGCGCTGATAGCCCTGGGCTTTGAGTTCGTCGATGGACGCGGCCGCAGGCGCGCGACCCGAGCCGTTTAGCGCGGTCATGGTGCGCGCGTTCGCATCCCAATAAAGCGCGAACATGTCGCCGCCGATGCCGGTGGAGATAGGCTCGACCACATTGAGCATGGCCGCGGTCGCGACCGCGGCGTCGGCCGCGTTGCCGCCCGCTCTGAGAATATCCAACCCGGCCTGTGCGGCCAGGGGCTGGCTTGTGGCCACCATGCCGCGCGTGGCCAGCACATTGCTGCGCCGAGAGTGAAAAGCGGAGGAGAAGGTGAATGAAATCATAGAGTCGGTGTTGGAATATTGAGAGTGCTTCGGGGACCGCGGCCCTTCGCAATGACAATTCTATGGCCAATGGAGAGAGCTTCAAAGGTTGCCAGCCGCGCGGCCGCGCTGTATGATACCCGGAGCCGGCGAACGAACACAAACACGCGCTCGACTTCGTCTCATCGAATGCCAGACAGAACGCTCACGCCATCACTCCTTATATCTCAAACCAGACGGACGTCCACTCGGCGAGACGTGCATCCTCTTATCGTCCCTTCGTCTATCCTTCACCATGTCTCTTCATCACCGAATCTTCGTTTTCGACGCACATTGCGACACCTTGGGCGACGCGGTGGAATCGCTCTATCGTCCTCGCGACCTGACCCAATGGGGCGAACGCGGCTTTCTCGATCTCCCCCGCATGACCGCGGGCGGGATCAATTGTCAGATTTTCGCCTGTTTTCCGGGCGTCACCCGCTTGCAACACGGCGCCACGGCCGCGGCGTTGGCGCGCGTGGAGGCCTTCTACAACCTGCTTGCCCGCGCGCCCGACCGCATTTCGCTGGTGCGAACCGCGCGCGACCTGGCGCAACTGAGCCCCAACGGCCCCATCGGCGGCATTTTGGGGCTGGAGGGAGCAGAGGCCCTGGAAGGTTCGTTGCGCCGCCTGGAGACGTTTTTCCGGCTGGGCGTGCGCAACCTGGGCCTGGCCTGGAACGCGCGCAACGCGGCCTGCGATGGGGTCGGGGTGGGGAGTGCGTGCGGGCTAACGCCGTTTGGTCGGGATGTGGTCGCGCGTTGCCGCGAGCTGGGCGTGATGATCGACGTTTCGCACCTCAACGCGGCCGGGTTGGAGGATGTGTTGGAGATGAGCGAGGGGCCGGTCATCG
>JAADII010000196.1 GCA_013151415.1 Chloroflexota bacterium | reverse complement strand
ACCACGGCCTGACTCCGATTTTCGAGCTGCAATTTGCCCAGAATATGATAAATATGAGAACGAACGGTGGCTTCGCTAATGACCAGCTCGGCCGCGATCTCTCGATTCGAGAGCCCCTGGCCCAACAAAGCCAGCACTTGCCGCTCGCGTTTTGTCAGTTTCGCGGCCCCAGAGCCGCTGGTCGGCCGCGACGTCGCGGTTCGAGCCGCGGGCGCGTCCTGAGCAGAGCGTTGCATGCTTTGAATGAGCTTGAGCGCCACGGTTGGAGGCAAATAACCCTGGCCGCGACCCACTTCGCGCACCGCGGTTAACAGATCTTCGCGGCCCACATCCTTCAATACATAACCCGACGCCCCGGCCTTAACCGCTTTGAGCACCATATCCTCCTCTGACGAACTCGTGATGGCCAGAATGCGGATGTGAGGCAGATCCCTATGAATCGCGGCGATGGCTTCGAGACCATCCATGCCAGGCATGAGCAAATCCATAATGATAACATCGGGTTGCAACGCCCGGGCTTGCTCCACGGCCTCATCGCCGTTGGTGGCCTCGCCTACGACATATAGGCCTGGCTCTGAACCCACTGCGGTTTTCAATGCATCGCGCATCAATGGATGATCATCGACAATCAGCACTCGAAGTTCATGCATTTGGCGCTCCTTTTTCTGCATTGCGATTGAGCAAAACCCGAACGCAAACGCCCCTTCCCGGGGCTGCATCGATGAGAAATTCAGCGCCCAAACGCTGGGCGCGTTCGGCCATAATTTGCAGGCCCATCCCGCCTGCGACCGGCTTTTCCGGATCAAACCCCTGGCCATTATCCGTTATCTCCAGCAAAGCCCAGTCGCGCTCGCCTTTCACCAAAATAGACACTTGAGTGGCGTGCGCGTGCTGCAACGCGTTGTTCAAAGCCTCAATGGCAATGCCGCGCAATTCGGTCTGCCATTCGGCGGGCCAATCGATCGAGCCTTCCACCACGAGTCGAACCCGGATGCCGGCCCGGCGCTCGACGCTTTCCAGGCGCGTTCTGAGATCTTCCACAATATTGATCTCAGATTGATTATCCTTGCGCAACCGAAACAACAACAGGCGCATCTCTTTCAAGGCCTGACGCGCGCTCTCGCTAAGACGCTCCAACGAATCGGACAAATACTCGGTTCGATCCGCCTGCACAAGATAACGAGCCGTGTCGGCCAAGAGCACAAGACTGTGAAGAGACTGTGTGACCGAATCATGGAGGTCGCGGCCCAATCGGCTGCGCTCTTCTTGCGCGGCCGCTTCTCGCACTTGCCGACGCAGGCCCACGCTTTCCACAGCCAGGCCAATATGGTCAACAATGCTCGTCAACAGCACGATGTCTTCCACTGAAAATACGCGCTTGGCGTCGGCAAAAAGGCTGAATACGCCACAAGTTTGACCAGCCACTTGAATTGGAAATCCAATCCAAACGCGTTTTTGCAAGATTTGGGCGTTTGGCCACATGGCCATCAGCTCGCGCTCATTCATGATGGCTGGCGCTTGCCGCGTAAGCGCTTCTTGCTCCAAATCACTCAATTTCGTCACATCCGAAACAAAATCATAGAAGAGCGAGGACTTGTTCTCAGATTGGGCCTGACGAATGATGACCACCGGCTCGGTGAACAAATGGATGATGGCGAGCTCACCTTTGATCGCATCCAGCGTCTTGTCCAACATCTCCTCAAGCATGGGCTGCAAAGCCGTAAAACGGGTGGTGGCGGCCGCAACTTCGACCAAGGTCGTCAACTCTCGCGTGCGAGCCTGCACCAGTTGCTCCAACATCTCTACAGTGCGCACGCGCTGAAGCGCGTTGCCTCCCATTTCAGCCATGGCCACCCATGTCGGCAACAATTCGTCAAGTTCGGCGCCCGAACAACGGAAACTCAGATACAGCAGGCCCAACGTCTGGTCTGCATCTTGTAACGGCAGAAGCGCTTGCGTTTCAGAGGGATAGGTGTGCATGGCGCACAGGTCGCAATCGTTGCAGGCCAACGAATCGATGCGATCCGAACGAATAATCATGCCGCGGCGGAGCGCTCGCCAGCAAGACATGGAATCGAGACGCAATCTATGACCCGCGACTATGCCCGTTGTTTTGTGATGTCCGGCTTGCACCAACTGGCCGTTCTCGAGCAGAAAGATCGCGCCGCGGCTCACTTCCTCGGCTCGAGCGATTTCCCCCGTCAAGAGCGTGATGATCTCGGCTTTCGTGGTCGCCTGGCGTATGGCCGAAGAGATGTGCGCCAGCGATTCTAGCCCTTCGGCTCGCTTTTGCAGGGCCACGGAGCGCTTGTTTAGTTCGGACGCCATGTCATTAAACGACTCGGTCAGAAATCCGATCTCGTCATGAAATTGGACCGGCATCGACACATCGAGGTTGCCGCTGTTGATCTCCCGGATGCCCTGCAACAGCCGCTCTAGAGGAGAAAGCAAATTGAAGCGAAAGAACACCGGAAAGAAGAGGACGATGAACAAACTGCTGAGACCAACCACATAGGCCAAAGGCAGGAAAAGACGATGAAGATATTCGCGAAAAGCCAGGTAATAATCCTCAACCAAAACATCGTAGTCATGCCCTTTGAAGGGCAGATCGGTCTTGAAATGAATGCGCTGGATGCGCGGCCGCGTTGTTCCGGAGATAAGAGCCGTAAAACGAGAGAGATCGACCAGATCGTCGCTACGAAACACCTGCTTTTCTGGAAAATCGGCGTAGTTGATCTCAAAAGAGCCGTCGGGAAAGAGCGCGAGCTGAAATGTATACGCCCTGCTCGGCTCATTCGCTTCGGTCATCTGAGACCAGGTGACGATCATCTTCTCCGGCGAAGTCTGCACAAACACGCCTTTACGCGCCGCGGCGTCCGCTTCCGCGGACGCCGATAAATTCATATAAAAAGGCGCGATAGCGGGCGAAGCGCCGTAACGATATCTTGCATTATGGCGACTGAATGATTGGCCAAAACTTAAAACGCCATTCTTTAGCACATAGGCCGTTTGCCATGTTTGAGAAAAGTAAGGAAACGGAAACGGCAGTTGCACCGCTTCTTCATCTTTGATCGGGCGGCCAAAATCCGTATCAAAACGAAATGGCGCGGCCTCCACATCATATGCGCCCAAACGGTTGGGCGTGAAGCGCAGCGTCAGTCGCCCGCGGATCATGTTCTCGTCATCATAGGCGGCGATATAAGGCGGCGCAATAATCCAGCCCACAGCTCCCAATATTCCTAAAACCACCGCCAACGAAACGCCCACCAATTTCACCATGAAAGAGGTGGTTTCAGGCAGAAAATTCAGATAAATCAGCGTGAAGGCTCCCAATGTGACCAAAATGCCAAAGGCCAATGCGAGATCGCGGACGATGCTATCGAGCAAATCCAGCGAATGCAACACCTCGATCAACGAAAGCGCCACCATGAGCAACCCCACCAAAGCCAACGCCCGCGTCGCTCGGGCCGCGGGGTTTCGAGGGCGCCAAAGTTTTTGCAAAGGGGTTTCAGAGCCGCCACCCGAAAGCCTCACGCTTTGACGCAAGAATATGACTCCCACCCACCCAAAACCGGCCAACATGAAATAATCCATGCTCGCCGGTCGATAGAGAACCGCGCCTTGAGCCAACGCCCGATAACGCAACGCGGCGAATGCGGCTTCCGCCATCATATAAAACGCGCACAAACCTAAGGCGGCTCGCGCCTCCCTTCGCCACTGTGAAGGCAAATCAGGAAACCGGTATGCAAATTGCAAAAGCAGCAGCGTAAACAACGCCACAACGACGCTTTCCAGCGGCATGACATAGAATGACCAATCGGGCTTCAGGGAGGCGTTGAGAAACAACAGGAAGAGCGCGTAGGTCAGACTGGTGAGCGCGGCCGCGATGAGCAGCGTGGGCAGCGCATATTGCTTGCTCAATCTTGTTTTGCGCGCAAGATAGACGAGATAACCCGCGATTGCGCCCGCCAATATCAATTGAGTCAAATATGTGATCGATGTTGGCGTTAGAAGCATGATCTCAGCTGGGGAAACCCTTTGATCGCACGGATCAAAGGCCAGGCTCGGCCCAAAACATAAGAGCGCCTGTACGATGAGCGCAGGCCAGAACAACTTGCAAGGCTTGTTTTCATCATAGCCTTGGCCCCGTCGCGCTGTCAAACAACCTTAACGCGGTCAGTGACAACCCTGTCCATAACTTGGCGCGCGCCATCCATGCATACTCGCCCCAAAAAGCCAGCCCAGCTTGGGCTGAATCATTGACAACGGTTTTTGAGAATGAGCCGCGCCTGGTTTACCATATTCTCTATAAGGCACTTGGCTCAGCTTCGTTTCGTTGGCGTTTCTCATCCGTCACTGTTCCACGCTTCTTGAATATTTTCGTCCTCCCCGTCCATGCTCATGGCTCCACAACGCTTTCGCGAGCGGATGCAAGCCCTTCTTGGCGACGAAGCCGAGGCTTTTTTTGCTGCGCTCGCCCAACCTCCGCGGATCGGTCTGCGCGTAAACACCCTAAAAATCGCGGTGGATGATTTCCGCGCTCGTGCGGCGTTTCCGCTCGAACCGGTTCCCTGGTGTGACGAAGGCTTTATTTTAGCGCCGGATGCAGATATCCAGCCCGGCAAACACCCTTATCACGCCGCGGGGCTTTACTATCTTCAGGAGCCCAGCGCCATGGCTGCGGCGGCGCTGCTCGATCCCCAGCCGGGCGAGCTCATCCTCGACCTCGCGGCCGCACCCGGGGGCAAAGCCACGCATTTGGCCGCGCGCATGGAAAACGAAGGACTGCTGGTGGTGAACGAAGTGGTGCGCGGTCGGGTGCATGCGCTCATCGAAAACATGGCCCGCGTCGGCGCTCGCCAGGCGCTGATCATGAACGCCTCGCCTTCGGCCCTGGCCGAGGCCTGGCGCGAACGCTTCGACAAAGTAATGCTCGACGCGCCCTGCTCGGCCGAGGGCATGTTTCGCAAATCGGCCGCGGCCCGGCGCGAATGGAGCGAGGCGACGGTCTTGGGATGCGCGGCGCGACAAATCAATATACTCGAAGACGCGGCCCGGCTGGTGCGGCCGGGCGGCTTGCTTCTCTACGCAACCTGCACCTTCGCCCCCGAAGAAAACGAGGCCGTCGTCGCCCGCTTCCTTGCTCAACACCCCGAATTCATGCTTATCGAGCCTCTGCGCGCGCCCGGGTTGGACCACGGCCGGCCCGATTGGGTCGAAGGCGATTTAGCCGGTCGCTTTCCTTTAGAACGATGCGTGCGCATCTGGCCGCATCGTAGCGCGGGCGAAGGCCATTTCTTCGCCTTGATGGAAAAAGACGGGCTTGCTGCGGCGTATCCGTTGCCTGCGGTGCGCCGCGGACTGCCAAAAGCGGCCAAGAAGCCCGTAACCGCGTTTTGGGAGCGCGTGTTCACAGGGTCTCCGCCTCAAAAGGGCTGGGCTTTATATGGTCAATGGGTGCATCTTCTACCTGTGTCGCCCGGCTTTTGGCGAGAGATCAAGCCCACGCGAGCAGGACTGCGCGTGGGCAAATTGACGCACCATCGTTTCGAACCGCACCACGCGCTGGCTCTGGCCGGTTTTTCGAGCCGGCCCGAAAATTCGCTCAACCTGCCTGCGGAATCTGAAGAGGCGCGGCGTTATCTGCATGGCGAGCCTTTGGCCGCGGCCGGCGAGGATGGATGGGTGTTGGTGCAGGTGGATGGTTTTGGTCTGGGCTGGGGCAAACGCGTCGGTGGCGTGGTCAAAAACCATTATCCTCGCGGCCTGCGCTGGCAAGGACCTCTCTAACCACGCTAACACGAAGGCATAACCATCGAAGAAGGCGCTGGGTTGCGAAAACGGAAAAGCGGATGACGACGGCTGCGCGGCGCGGCTTAAATGGGCGATGCAAGATGGCGAGTCATCCGGGGCCAACAACGTCGTCCATGCATACGGCACAAGGCGAGAGGGGAAATGGCGGTGAAATGCTCAAAATTCGTCGCGCGCCCCATAACTTTTAGTAAATCTGAACGTCGAGCATTATAACAATGCACGCCCTGAAACAGCCATGAGAATGCACCATTTTGCCGCCTGGTCAGTTGGCCAGGAAAATGCTGTCCCTCCGTCTAACTCACGTCTGGCCTCATGCCTGATGGCATGCGAAGCGAAAGGGTCTATACTAAAAACAGAAAAATGTCAAGAGTCGAACACAAGTCAAGACGCTGACAAATTCAACCTTATGCGCTTCCACGATGAACGAGGACAGAACATTGTCGAATTCGCCATCACACTCCTGATTCTCATCTTTCTCACAGTCGGCCTTATCGAAATCGCCCGCTTTTCATACAGCATCAGTGTGGTGCGGGCTGCGGCTCAGGCTGGCGCCCGAGCCGGATTGGTCGACGAGACCAACGTCGTTCCCACCGTGGAAGAGCAGATGGTAGGCCTTGATACGAGCAACACAACCATCGTCATCACATATCCAGCGAGCAATCGCATTCAGGTGCAGGTTACTTACCCGTTTCAATTCGTTCTACCTTTACTTCCTCCATTTTTCGGCGGCGACACCATAGACATTACGAGCACCGCCAGTATCAGTGGATAAACGCCTGAGGACGAGCAAGTAGTCTTAAGGTATTTTCAATCACCCCAACCCCTCTCACATCCGACTCATAGGAGGTCATGATGCTCACTCAATTACTCAACACCCTCATGCTCTACTTCGGTTCGCTAGAGCAAGAAGAGGGCCAGGACTTGGCCGAGTACGCCTTGGTCATTGCGCTGGTCGCCATCGCCGCAATCATTGCATTGGGCGCCCTCAGCGGCGGGATCAACGGCATTTTCGACAGCATTGCGGGCACCCTCGGCGATGCTGGCGGATGAAGCGCTTGATCCGGCGTATTCCCTCAGCGGTATGGCAATGAGCTATAGGCGGTTCACGTCCCAAGCTCTATTCCCCCTTGTCATACCGCTCTTCCGCCCCCTCATTACGATCCGTGGGCTATTCTTTGCACAAATAGAAACATCGCTGATACAGGAGCGACGCCATTTTCTTCAGCATTCCCCTGAGATAGCATCCACCACTTCGTTACACGAGGAAGGGGGCGCATGGCACTATGACCATGGCGCCCCTTTTTCGTCAGAAGCATTATGCAAAAATTGTGGCGACTCCTCTTGAGTTTTGCACCGTCAATGCGGTTTCAACGTCAGCGAGGGCAGAGCCTTGTTGAATTGGCGCTTGTCTTGCCGCTGCTCACCGTGCTCCTCATGGGCGTGGTCGATTTAGGGCAAGGCGTGTCCACCTACATTGTTCTCACCCACAGTGCGCGAGAAGGCGCTTATTGGCTCAGCACTCATCCTTACGACGTGGACGGAACCATTGCTCGCGTTCAAGAGGAAATGACCCTTGGCGGCATCGACACCGCGCCCGCGACCATCACCGTCACACCGGCTGGCAGCGGCGGCATTGGCGAAGTGCAAATCGATTACGCCTATGTCTTGCTGTTTGGTCTTTTTTCACAGGGAGCGCTCAATCTTCGGGTCGAAGCCTTTATGGAGGTGTTCTGACCTATGACGATGCATCGTCGCGCCTCCTTCGCAGAGGAGAGGGGCGCCACCTTGATCTATCTCGCCATCATGCTGCTTGGGTTGATAGGCATGATTGGCCTGGCGCTGGATGGCGGATACGCCTATTTTCAATATCGGCGCATGCAAACGGCCGCGGATGCGGCCGCGCTTGCGGGCGCTCGGCATCTTTCGGCCGGCGAATCCGAGCCCCAAATCGACGCGGCCATCAACCAATTGGCTCAGGTGAACGGCGCGGAGACCGTCACATGGCAATACACGGCCGACGCGGCGGGCGTTCGCGTCACGGCCCAGATCCATTCTCCGACATGGTTTGCGCCGCTCTTTGGGTTGAATAACATCCCGGTGAGCGCGGTGGGCGAAGCGAGTTTTGCGCCGGCTGTGGCGTCGAGCAACTTACTTCCCATGACCACCACCTGCGCCGATTTTGAATATGGCGTCACTTACAAAATATGGGAAAAAACGCCCGGCTCGCAAACTGCGCCCGGCAACTTTGGCTGGCTCGATTGGAACGGCGTGCCTGTGGGCGCGGCCGAACTCGCGCAAAACATTCTCAATCCCCAAAATAGCGGCGTCTGGTATATTGGCGACTATATACCAGGTGGTCCGGGCGTTAAGAACACGGCTGGCGTGCGCAATGCGCTCAACACGTGGCTGGGCCAACACGTCACCATCCCCCTTCACGATCAAGTCATTGGCAAGGGCGCGAACGCCAAATATCGCGTTTGCGGATTCGCCGAGTTTGTGCTCACCGGGTACAACTTCCGCGGCTCATCCAAGTGGGTCCAAGGTTATTTCATCCGCTATGTTGATCCCGACGTCATCGCCGGCGACGCGCCCGATTATGGCGTTGGCGGCATCAAAATCACTCAATAAACGAGACGCATCATGAGACGAACCGGATTGATCTGGTGGTTTGCAGCATTTATTCTGGCCATTGCGGCCGGCGCGCTCACTTACACCACACTCACCCGCACCAATCCATCGTTTGGCGGCGGCGCCACTGGCGAAACAAAGCCGGTCGTGGTCGCGGTGAGAGACATCCCCCTGCGACAAAGCATCCTCAAAGAGGATGTGATCGTCAAACAATTCGAGCCGCATCTGGCGCCGCCGGATGCGGCCGCCAGCATCGACCAAGTCATCGGCAAGATGGCGACTTCCAATATTTATGAAGGCGAGCCATTGCTTTTGCCCCAATTGGTCACGCCCAACATCGTCACGCAGCAATTGGCGCTTTCGGTGCCCGAGGGCAAAGTGGTGGTGGCCGTCCCTCTAAACTCCATTCTCATCGCCAATCGCCTGGTGCAGCCCGGCGACCGCGTAGATATTTTGGCCACCGTATATGTGAATGTAAACACCGAATCGGGGCTCAGAAACGAACCCTCAACCGTGCTCGCGCTCCAGGGCGAGGAAGTGCACGCCATTATTTTGCCCGGGCTTGGTTCATCGGATAAAGACAAAACAGACAAGAACGAGGCCCCGACCGTAGGAAGCGGCGGCTCTTTCAGCAGCGCCACCGCTTCGCAATCCATCCTCTTCGCCCTGGATGTTCAGGACGCGTTGCTGGTGCGTCATATCCTTGACGCGGGCGGCAATCTCGACATTGCTCTCCGCGCACCCGAAGACGATTCTTTGCAAGACACCATTCCCGTCGATGAACAGTTCCTCATCGATCGTTACCAGATCGACACCAATCGATAACCCGTCCCATCCCCCGATTCCCCCATTCATCTCTTAATCACCCCATTCCTTCTCACCTACAGGATAGAATTATGGCAGCTTCCATTCCGGGCAAGGCGCTACGCGTGGCTTTGCTCACCAACAATGATGAGATCATCAAACAGGTGGAGGAAATCAGCATGCAGCAGGGATGGCATCTTTACCCGCCTGTCCGCTCTAATGGTGAAGATTGCCAGATTCCCTGTCTGCGCAGCGACCTGATCCTGCTGGATCTTTCGTTTCCCGACGCCATCGGGTTCATCTCCTCCATACGCAGCCGACGTCCGGACACGTTGATCGTCGCCCTGGCCGATGCACCCCATCTCAAGGACTTGCAAAGTGCGTTGTTGGCCGGCGCGGCCGCGTTTGTCTCCATACCGCTAGAGCCAAATCAACTGGAGATGACCGTGGAGCATGTTTTGAGCAAGCACCGCGAAAGCAGCATGGAGACGGACGCGAACGGCCAATTGAAGACGCCGCCGGTGGGGCAGATCGTCTCGGTTGTGAGCTTGAAAGGGGGCGTTGGGCGCACCACTCTGGCCGTCAACCTGGCCATGGCGCTCTACGAATACAAACAGGCCAACGTGATCCTGGTGGAGGCGCACCATAAGCTAAGCGATGTGACCCTGTTTACGAACCTGGTTCCCACCCACACATTGGCCAAGCTGGTGGGGGAAACGCACATCGATCGAGACATCGTCTACACCTTGTTGCAACGCCATGCCAGCGGCATCTATATTTTGCCCGGAGCCAACCGCTTGGAGGATCTCTTCGAGTTGCCTCCTAAAGTTTGGCGGCGGGTGTTGCTCATGGTCTCTGAACTGGCCTCTTTTGTGGTGGTAGACACCGACTCGCAGCCCGACGAGGTCCTGACAGAGGTGCTGATGCAATCGGACCACATCCTTGTGGTCAGCGATCCCACCATTGCCAGCCTGCGCAGCGCCTCGACGCTTATGAACGCCATTCAACAAGAAAGCACCATGGCCGCGACGCCGCGTTTGGTCATCAATCGAAGCGATATGCCGGGCGGCATCAGCAGTCGCAATATCGCCAAACGCTTGGGGGTGGAAATCGCGGCCAATTTGCCGGATGACCCCAAACTGGTGAACTTCGCCTTGAACGCGGGCGTGCCATTCATGCTCAGCAACCCCAACGCGCTTCTCTCTCGTCGCATTATCGAGATCACGCGTATGCTGGGCAAAGTGGAGCCTGTCGAGGAGCAGGAGCGCAAACTACCCTCGTTGAGTCGGTTTTCCTCCCCTCTTCCCTTTTGGCGCCTCGGGATCTCCCAACAGGGGGCGTCCTGATGGCGCCGAGTGAAACGAATCGCGCTTTGTTCGGATCAGATAGCTGGAACGTGTTATGAATCAAGCAACCATCATTTCGCTGTTTGTGGCCGCGGCCATCATCGCCTTTTCCTTTGGCGTCTATCAATGGCTGCAATGGGTGAGCCAACTTGAAGAGCGGATGCAAGCCACCCTGCCTTCGGTGCGAGCCTCGTCGAAAGGGCCCTCTTCGACCGTATCCGAGCGTCTAAACCAATACATCGCCGCCACATCGGTGGCCGATAAAACCCAACACAAACTGGCCAAGGCCGACCTGAACATCACCCCAACCGAATATTTGGTCATGCGCGTGGGCGTGACAGCCTTCGCCTTTATCATGGGCTGGGTTATTTCTCGCCATATCGCCGGAAGCATTCTGCTCAGCCTGGTCGGCTGGTATATCCCGGCCTTTTATGTGCATCGGCGCTATCAGAAACGGATCAAGGCGTTCAACGAACAACTTCCCGATGTGATCAGCCTGCTTGTGGGCTCGCTGCGCGCCGGATACGGCTTGCTCCACGCCATCACCGTGGTCGTCGAAGAGATGCCCGAGCCTTCGGCCACCGAGTTTGGTCGCGTCTTGCGCGAAGTCTCGATTGGTTACAGCATGGACGATGCGCTGGATCATCTGGTGGAGCGCGTCAACAGCGACGATCTGGAGATGATGGTGATCTCGATTCATGTGCAAAACGAAGTGGGCGGCAATTTGGCCGAAGTGCTCGAGACCATCGGCGAGACGATTCGCGACCGCATCCGTCTCCTGGGCGAAATTCGCTCGCTCACAGCGCAACAGCGCATGACTGGGACCGTGCTCACAGCCATGCCATTTCTTCTGGCCGTCATTCTTATGCTGATCAATCCGGATTACATGATGGGCATGTTCGAGCCGGGTTGGCCGCGTCTGATTCCCGCCTCGGCCGTGGTCATGATGCTCATGGGCTATTTCATTATGCAAAAGGTGATCCAACTCGACGTTTGAGGTGAAACGCTATGACCGGTTCGACGACCTTATTACTTATCTCATTGGCCGTTTCAGGTTTGTTGTTTAGCCTGATGATGATTGTCATTTCGCGATTGCGTTCGCCTTCGCCCCTGGAGCGCGTGCCCCTTGAAGTGTTGTCGCCTGCGGCCCGCATGCAGGTGGAAGTGGAAGAATGGACTCCACAACAAGCCTCCAAGCGCGAACGTCTTCTCAAACCATTCTTTCGACGGTTGCAACGCATTGGCGAACGTCTGACGCCGGCCAAAAACATCGAACGGTTGCAAATGCAGCTGGTGCGAGCCAATCATCCGGGCGGGCTCTCGGTGGCCGACTTTTTGGGCTTGCGCGTGCTGGTGGGCATTCTTGCCGGCATCGTCGCATTCATGGCCACGTTTTCGCAATACGATGTGGTGATGGCGCTTCTGTTTACGCTAATCAGCTTTATTATTGGTCTCTATCTGCCCAATTCATGGCTCAATCGCCGCGTACGCGCCCGCCAAAAGGCCATTGCTCGCGCCCTGCCAGATGCATTGGACTTGATGACCATCTGCGTCGAGGCCGGTTTGGGTTTTGAAGCAGCCATGCAAAAAGTGACGGAAAAATGGCAAAACGAACTCTCGGAAGAACTCCAAACCGCGCTCAACGAAATCCGTCTGGGCGTGCGGCGAGGCGAGGCCATGCGTCATCTGGCCGAACGCGTGGATGTGCCGGAGGTGTCTAGCTTTGTGGCTGTGATTGTGCAGGCCGATCGCTTGGGCGTGCCCATTGGCAATGTGCTGCACACCCAATCGGCGCAAATGCGCATGCGACGCCGACAACGAGCCGAGGAGGAGGCGCACAAAGCGCCCATCAAGATGCTTTTTCCCCTGGTGTTGTTTATTTTTCCGGCCTTGTTCGCCGTAATTCTCGGGCCCGCCGCCCCTCGCATCGTTCAACTCCTGGATTTGGGATGAACCACCCAAACTTCGTCGCATCTAAGACACTGAAACGCTTATGAACACCGAACAGCGACACCCAATGGAAGACCCCCGCTTTCGAGAAGCGGATATGGCCAAGCAAGTGGGGGATTGGGACACCGCGTTGGCGATTCTGCGCCAACTCAAAGAGGAATATCCGAATCAGCCTGAAATCGATTCGCTCATTCAAGAAGCCGAGCTGCGCCTAGACATGGCCGAAAAGTGGGGGGTTGTGGATGTGGAGGGGCGGAAGAGTCCGTTTCGGCCCAAAAGATTGCTCGGCGCGGCTTTATTCATCTTGTTTTTGGCTTTCATTGGCGCGGGCGCCTATTATCTTTACGCCAATTTCATCGCGCCCCGTCAGGCTGAGGCCCGCGCATTCGACCATCTGCAACAAACGCTGGACGACGCCCAGGTGGCCATTTTAGACGAGGATTATGAGAGGGCCATTGAGCTTTACGAACGCGTGTTGGCGTTGGATCCCGAAAACGAGGCCGCGCTGAAGGGGAAAGAATATGCCGAAGAGCAACTGGATGCGCGCCAAATGTATGAAAAAGCCGGGGCCGCGTTCGAACAGGGCGACTATTCCACTGCGCTTTCCCTCTACATGCATTTAGAGGAGAAGCATCCGGGCTATAGAGACGTTTCAGACGACATCGCCAAAGTGAAGGAGATACTGAAGGCGCAAAATCTTTTCTACCAGGCCGAATCCGCGTATGGAGCCGAAGATTGGGAGGAAGCCATTGATCTTTACAAAGAACTGCGCCGCACAGCCGGAGATTACCGGGCCGAGATCGTCGAGCAACGTCTATTCGACGCCTATCGACGCTACGCCCAGTTCATCCTCTCCAAATCTTTGCGCACAGAGGGAGCGCCCGACATCGCCCCTGTGCTCGACAACTTGCGAAAGGCGTTGGCATTACGACCAGGCGACGCGGAAATCCGTCGGGAGATCCAAAACCTGGAACAATTCGAAAAGGGGCTGATCGCGCTGGAAGAGGGGGAGCCGCAAACCGCACTGGATGTATGGCTTCCTTTATACGAACAACAGCCCGACTATATGGATGGCTATCTGGCTCAGCAGATCTTCAATATTTATATGCAACTCGGCGATGAAGCCATGCAACGGGGAGAGCGCATGGAGGCCATCACATATTATAAGAAGGCCGGAGAAATGCCTTTGCCCGACGCCAGCACCGAAGCGTCCTTGCGCATCGAAGCCATCGCCATCTACCTTACGCCTTCGCCCACGCCCACGCCCACCCCCACGCCCACCCCGCCATCGCCTTCACCCACGCCCGGCCCCACGCCCACGCCTTGGCCCATTCGGTGGTTCAAAGGCTGGATCGCGTTTCTCAGTGACCGCGACGGCGGAACCGGTCTCTATGTCATGCGTCCGGATGGGCGGGGCGTGCGTCGTCTGAGCGATGAAGATATGGAGAAATACAAAGAGCTACGCGAGAAAGAACGGCGCTCGCCCGATGGCACCACTCGCGTTTACGCCGAAGCCGCGCGCGAGGCCAACCGAGAAGACACCGAGATCTATATCTTCCGCGACGACCTCCCCCCCACCTGGGAGCGCCGCTTTCGTCTAACCGATTGGGGTTCGAGTTTCGAATATGATCCTGTTTGGGCTCCAAACAATGAATGGATCGCCTTTGTTTCCAACGTCACCGGCAACGACGAGATTTGGAAAATTCGCACCGACGGCGCCGAACCCACGCAACTTACGTTCAACACCTGGGAATGGGATAAACATCCCACCTGGTCGCCCGATTCGCAACGCATCGCCTTCTACTCAAACCGCATCACAGGACGTTTGCAGATATGGGTGATGAATGCAGATGGCAGCGAACAACGCAATATAAGCCGCAATGAATACAACGACTGGGACCCGGTATGGCTCAAGTAGCTGTCTGGGTTCGCCATCACGGAGGTGATCAACATGTCGCTCTTTAGCAAACGTGCGCCAAAACCGGCGAGCAATAATCATGGCGAGGCCGCGGAAGGGGTCATGGCCGCGACGCAAACGACATTGGCGTCGGGTGACGACGACCCAAAGCCAGACTTGCCCGAGGTGGAACCGGAACCGCTTTTCACCACCACCGGCGGCTATAAGCCTCCACCTGAATTTGCCGCGGTTCGGCGCAAGGTGCAACAGCACCTGGTGAACGATATGAAAGCGCCGGCCAGAGCCTTGAACCCCACAGAGCTGCGTCGCGAGATATTGCCTGTGTTCAACGAGGCCTTGCTCGAAGCCAACCTGGCCGTTAGTCGCAATGAGCGCGAGCTGATGATGAATCTCATCATGGATGACATCCTGGGCTATGGACCCATCCAGCCGTTGCTCAACCGCGACGATATCAATGAGGTGATGGTCAATGGGCCCAATCGGGTCTATGTGGAATATCAGGGCCGTCTGATGCTCACGGACGTCAAATTTGCGGACGATGATCATGTCATGCGCGTGATCGAGCGCATTGTCGCGCCGCTTGGCCGACGCATCGACGAATCCTCGCCTATGGTGGACGCCCGCCTGCCCGACGGCTCGCGCGTAAACGCCATTATTCCGCCCCTTTCATTGGTGGGGCCGTGCATCACCATTCGTAAATTCAAAAAGACGCCTCTCACCATCGATGATCTCATCGCCAATGGCTCGCTCACACCCGAATTCGCCCAGTTCATCGAAGCGGCCGTGGTGGCCCGCTTAAACATTATTGTCAGCGGCGGGACCGGCTCGGGCAAAACCACGCTGCTCAATGTGCTTTCATCTTATATTCCTTCTGACGAGCGCATCATCACCATCGAAGATGCGGCCGAGTTGCAATTGAACCAGGATCATGTGGTGCGCCTGGAGGCGCGGCCGCCCAACATCGAGGGCAAGGGGGCCGTCACGATTCGCGACCTGGTCATCAACAGTTTGCGCATGCGTCCTGATCGCATTGTCGTGGGCGAGGTGCGCGGCGGCGAAGCGTTGGACATGCTCCAGGCAATGAACACAGGGCACGACGGCTCCATCACCAC
Source organism: Chloroflexota bacterium (assembly GCA_013151415.1). GTDB lineage: Bacteria > Chloroflexota > Anaerolineae > J102 > J102 > JAADII01. Next base: position 63,411 of record JAADII010000196.1, on the reverse strand, counting down.
CGCTCACTCGAACAGCCCGCGCGACACGCTGAGCCGCATCGAGACCATGACGCTCATGGCGGGCATGGACTTGCCGCTGCGGGCCATTCGTCAACAGATCGCATCGGCCATCGATCTCATCGTTCATGTCGAACGGCTGCGCGACGGTTCGCGACGCGTGGTGCAATGTTCGGAAGTGCTCGGCATGGAGGGCGACATGATCGTTATGCAAGACATCTTCGTCTTCAAGCAGACGGGCATCGACGATAAAGGTCGCGTAATAGGCCGTTTGGAGCCAACAGGATTGCGCCCGCGCGCGATCGATCGCATCGAGGCCGCCGGACTTCACCTGCCGCCCAATGTGTTTGGCGCGGCCGGATATACAACATCATGGAAGGGATAATGCATGACATTACGCGTCGTTGATCTCACCCGCAAGGCCACATTGGTCGAACGCGGTCGCGTGGCCGACACATTTTGGTCGCGATTGAAAGGTCTCATAGGCGTTCGCGAGTTGCCAGATGGCGATGGATTGCTTATCATGCCTTGCAACAGCGTGCATTGCATGTTTATGTCCATTCCCATCGATGTCATTTATGTCGATGCGGACCATCGCATTGTAGACATCGATCATGCAATGAAGCCCTGGCGCGTGGGAAGGCCCCGTCGTCAGGCGCGCTATGTCATTGAAACGCCTGCGGGCATGGCTGAGCGCGTGGGCGCGCAACCCGGAGACCAGCTTCGCATTGAAATCAAATCATGATCCTCTTATGACCAAACTGCTCATCGCCACGCGCAACCCTGGCAAAGCGCGAGAATACGAAGAACTGCTGGCCGATCTCCCTCTAGACGTGACCTGGTTGGACGCGGAGGGCATTGAAGAGGAGGTGGAGGAGACCGGAGCGACGTTCGAAGAAAACGCCATCTTAAAGGCGACCACATACGCCCGGCTTAGCGGATTGCTCACCTGGGCCGATGACAGCGGCCTTGCAGTGGATGCACTACAAGGATGGCCGGGCGTGGCGTCCGCCCGGCATGCAGGGCCAAACGCCACCGACGAGGATCGCATCGACATCTTATTGGCGCGCTTGCAAAATGTCCCCCCCGATGAACGCGGCGCGGCCTTTCACTGTGTTGTGGCCATCGCCACCCCGGATGGCGAAGTCATGACGGCCCAGGCCGCAACTCGCGGCGTAATTCTGGACGCGCCGCGAGGCGCGGGCGGTTTTGGCTACGATCCCGTGTTTTATGTTCCTGAACTTGGGCGAACTTATGCTGAGATGACCTCTGAAGAGAAGCACGCCATCAGTCATCGCGGCAAGGCAGCCCGCCGCGCGCGACGCTTGTTGGCGCAATGGCTTTAATCCATAGGGTTTCTTTCTAACATAGCCCGCCAATGCAAAATCCCCTCCGTAAACGGAGGGGATTTTTTAAAACCACCTGGAAATGCGACGCGATCAAGCTCGACTTTCTTGCAACTCGATCTCGGCCACCAACGAATCGATGACTTTTTCGGCAACTTCTTGCTCGCGAGGCGAAAGGGTCTCCAATACGCCGCCCATGGATTCCCAGGCAAGCTTTCCTGCTTTCTCAACCAGCTCGCGGCCCGCCGGCGTGATTTCAACGATGACCAAACGACGATCTTGCTCGCCGCGCACGCGCTCCACCAGGCCGTCGCGCACCAACCGGTCGACAATGCCGGTCATGGTGGCCGACACCTGATGCGTCTTGCGCGAAAGCTCACCCATGGAGCTTCGGCCGCCCAGATCAAGCAACGTGCTTAACACAAAATACTGGGGCACTGTAAGACCTAGCTCCGAAAGTTGTTGCGCGAAAAATCGATGTTGCAGCCAATTGAGTTGCATCAGCTTGCTGCGCAGATCGTGATTGTTGGTGTGACTGTGGCCATTGGCGCCTTTGCTAGACATGATTTCCTCCATTCTTGTTGGACGCTTATTCCAGTGCCCGTGGGCGGCGAGGTTAGGCCGCGGAATGCAGCTGGCTTATGAGGGGGGTAAGTCCATCAAAGAAAGATAAATTAAGGATAAGGGGATTCATTGTATAGTGTAATGGGGCGTCCGGAATGATTCAAGGTTCGAGACTTTCAACTGACTTACAATTCTGTTAATCAACATTACATTGGGCGTCTCTGGCCGCAATCGGAATCGCAAACGCGCACGGAAATGAAGACCACGCAGCGCAGACGCGAAAACGCAACGCCATCGCCATCGCGGCGCGCGTTGCGTTTTCGCAAGGAGAGGAGGCGTCATGCTTCGACGAGGTGCATGTCTTGTTGAACTTGTTTCACCAGCGCCCACGCCACCGGAATAATGGCTACGACATAGAAAACATAGGCCGCGCCCTGGAATACATTGCGCATCGGTTCGATGAAGATGCTCAGCCAGATGAACAGACTGCCAATGTTGACGAAGGCCACGCTCAACCAGCCGCCGCCTAATCGAGGCTGTTCATCGTGAAGCCAGTAGCGCCCCATGAAATAAGGGATGAATGCGAACGCGAATTGCAACACCCATCCATAGATGAGGGCTTGCGGCGCAGTGGCTTCAACAGGCGCGCCCGCTATCCCGCCGATTTTCAGAATCACAATGGGGGCCATGGCCACGGGAAGCAAGATCCAGAGATAGGAAAGAATGAGATGCCAGGCGCCGGGCGTGTTGGTCAGATGGGCGTTCTTGAGCGAGCGGATCAGGACCACGACCAAACTCACCGTCGCGGCGATATGGAGGATGAGACCCGGAACCGTGACAACGAGATTGCCGCCTAGCCAGGGTCCCGCGACCAACCCGGCCGCGCCCAATGTCATTCCCCAGAAAATAAAGGAGATGGCTTTATCGGATGCCAGGGGCTTGCCGGTGAGTCGGGGAGCCATATCAACGAGCAGACCGGCAAACACAAGGGATAGGAAACCCCAGTTGTTGGCATGGATATGCGCCTCGATGGGGACGACTATGCGCAGCGGTCCGCTCCATCCCAACCAGTAGCCTGTGCCAATGATGACGCCCAAAAGCAGATAAAGCAGGCCCACGATATAAAAGCGACGTCCCTGCCCCGCCGCGTCGCCGCTCTGATTCGACATTTGCGTGAGCTCCTGGATGAGCAAGAGGGCCGCGACGAAGATCAAGGTTCCGCCGACAAGAATCATGGATTTATTGATGACGAAGATGCCCGCAATGAGCGCAATCAGGCCCACATTGAGGGTGAGCCAGGTGGCGAGACGCGTTTTCGGGCGGGGCAACCCCAGGCGCGCGGCCTGCAGCCGAGGCAACAAGCCGAACAGCGTTTCGGTGACGACGCCCAAGGTGATGAAATGCACGCGAAACCAATTGACGCCGCTAAAACCGGGGACAACGCCAAAACCCACCAGCGCCATCTCAGCCGCGGCCGCCAAACCAACGAGCAAATAAACAACAGCCATGAAAAAATAGGGATTGGTCATGATGCAACCTCCTTGTTCGAATCAGGGTTATACACTTTTTGCAGCAAGAAAGATGAGTCGCGTATGAGCGCGCAGCCCGCGATGGGCTCCGGCCAAAGTGATGATCGCGCTGCCCGACTGCACCGGAAACTCTTGATCATTCACTGTCATCACCCCCTCGCCTTCGATAAAGTAATAGATCGCCATAGATTCGGGATGAGACGGAATGGCCTGGCCGCTTTCCAATCCGGCCAGCACAACCTTGAAATGTTCGCTATCCACCAAAAACTGGGGGTTGGGGCCGAGATCAGAGAAGGCAACCTGCTCTTTGAGATCAGAGTAGTGAATTGCTTGAGATGCAAGATCGAGAGACATGGTGAGATTTCCTTGAGAGGAATTTGAATTTGATATCATTTTTCCCCCACATTATAGCCCCCTCTCGCCCCGCTGTCTTCGACTTTTGTCGAAATTCTTTTTTTCAATTCGCCAACTGGGCCCGCTCTTTCAATCGTTCACGGTCGAGGATCCGAATTTGGCGACGCTCGACATGAACAATGCCTGCGTCCACCAACCGACGCAACGCGCGGCTGAGCACATCGGGAACCGTGCCCAAGCGAGCCGCGAGTTCGGCTTGAGTGGACCATCGCCGTCTTGGCATGACGCCCGTTTCATCCGATGATTCCAACAGCAACCGCGCCAGCCGCGCCTCAACCGAACGCAATGAGAGATCAGTCACCAAACCCACCATTTCCACCAGCCGATCAGCCATGTTCTCCACCACTTGCAGCATGGCTTCAGGACGTTCGAGCAGCATGGCCCGCACCGAATCGCGCGGGAGAAGCCACAGTTTGGAATGTTCCAAAGCAATGGCCGTTGCGGGATTGGGTCGATGAGCCAACACGCCCACTTCGTTGAAAATTTCGCCCGGCCCCAAAAAACGCAACACTTGTTCGCGCCCTTCGGGCGACGTTTTCACCACCTTGATCCATCCCTCGGCCAGGAAATAGAGATTAGCCGACGCCTCGCCCTCCAAGAATATGACCGCGCCAGGCGCATAGGTGCGCCAGATGGCGGCCTGGGCCAATGCATCCAAAGCGGCGACGTCCAACCCCTGAAAATAGGAGACGGCGCGCAATCTCTTCCGCAGTAATTGACGATCTGGCTCCCGAGTCATGGCGGATGCAATATGAGTGAACGGTAGATGACTACTTTACCATTTGCCGCGCTTTTCTGTCCAACCAGGTTTGGGAATGCAGACTCCCATTGCTTCTCGTCATCGCGTCATCTAGAGCGCGGCCACATGTTCGACGCAAGCAAAAACAACGACGCCTTTTTAAAACGCGCGCCGGTGAAGCTTCCGTTTGTTCGCAGCGTTGGCTACGGGTATAATGACCAACACGATGAACGAGTTGCACGGCGAAGCATTGCTCGAACTGAGTCGGGCTGAAAACACCGAAGCGCGGGGCGCGTCTTTGGGCGAGGACGCGAGCCGACGGCTGGGCAAGGTGGTGTCGGGCGCGCTCAGCGCGGGGCTGGAAGTGAAGCTGGACCGCGACCGCGCGTTGGAAGACCTGGCCGTGGGCCGTTATGTGGTCATCCGCTCCGCGGGACGCATCTTCTTCGGCATGATCACCGACATCGCCCTGGATAGCGCGAACCCCGCGTTCGAGAAAAGCCCGCCCGATTTTAGCAACCCTTTCTTGCGCGAAGTCCATTTGGGCGCGAGCGTGTTCGGTCGCATCCACATCTCGCCTTTGCTGGTTCTGGACGAAGACGAACTCATCCCCCGCCCCGTCAAGACCATCCCCGGCCACTATGCGCCCGTGACCACGGCCAGCGCACAGGAAGTGGCCTATGTGTTCGGCGAAGAGGGCGAACGAGCGGATGAAGAAGGCCGCACTGCCCATTACTTCCACATCGGCGAACCGCTGGACATGGAAAACGTGAAGATCACGCTCAACCTGGAGCGACTGGTCGAGCGTTCGTCGGGCGTGTTCGGCAAATCGGGCACGGGCAAAACATTCCTCAGCCGACTTTTGCTCGCGGGCGTGATCAAGCACGATGTGGCCGTGAATCTCATCTTCGACATGCACAACGAATATGGCTGGGAGGGAACGGCCGAGCACGCGAGCGGTCGCGTCAAGGGCCTCAAGCAGATCTTCCCCGGCCGCGTGGACATCTTCACGCTGGATGATGAGAGCAGCCGCCGTCGCGGGTCGAATCCCGATTTCACCGTGTTCATCGGCTACGAGCACATCGAACCGGAGGATGTGGAGATGCTGGCCGGGGTGCTCAATCTCAGCGACGCGCAGATCGGGGCCATGTATGCCATGCGACGACGCCTGGGGCGACGCTGGCTGCAACATTTTTTGGATGACGAGTGGCTCGAGACCAACTACGGCGGCGTGGACGAGGAGACGGGCAAGAAGCTCAACGCGACCAAGGTCTTCGCGGAGGAGATGGGCCAGCCCCAACAAACCCTGGCCGCGTTGCGACGAAAACTGGCCCGTTTCGAACGCTACGAATTCATCCGTGAAGACGCGATCGAGGATTCGGTGCAGCGGATTTTGGAGCACTTGCAGCGCAACCGGCATGTGGTGTTGGAATTCGGTCGCTACGGCAACGACCTGGGCGCGTATTTGCTGGTGGCCAACTTCCTCACGCGACGCATTCATCGCCGTTATGTCGAGCTGAAAGAGCAGGCGTTTGGCGAAAAGGGCGCGGAGCCCAAGCCGCTGGTCATCACCATCGAGGAGGCGCACAAGTTTTTAGAGCCGGCCATCGCCGCGGAGACCATTTTCGGCGTCATCGCTCGCGAGCTGCGCAAATACAACGTCACCCTGTTCATTGTCGATCAACGGCCCAGCGGCATCGACAGCGAAGTCATGTCGCAGATCGGCACGCGCGTGACCCTGGCCCTGGACAACGAGGAAGACATTCGCGCCGTGTTCATGGGCGTGAGCGGCGCGCAGGAATTGCGCCAGGTGCTGGCCCGGCTGGATAGCAAGGAGCAGGCTTTAATTCTGGGTCATGCCACGCCCATGCCCGTGGTGGTGCAAACGCGACGTTATGACATGGATTTCTATCGCGCCATGGGTTATTTGGAGGGCGACGACCTCCAGGCCCGCGCGGCCCGCAACATCGAAGACCTGCGCGGCCCTCGCCGAAAGCGCCTGACTTGACGCGGAATCCGGCGTCGCGTGGGCTATGAGCCAAAACACAAAACACTGAACGCCAACGTCTTTTATATCCTGACGCGAATGAACACGAATTTCACGAAAAAAGCAAGGAAAAACTCGTCAAATTCGCTCAATTCGCGTCAAAAATAGTGTGAAATGTGAATTCAGATGGACATTTCTTCTCCAACCATCTCACCCCCGCTTTCCAAAACAAACATTATCGCCTTACTGCAAGCGCATGGGCCTGAAATCCGGGCGTTCGGCGTGCGCAGGCTGGGTCTGTTCGGCTCTTTTGTGCGAAATGAAGCACGGGAGGGGAGCGACATCGATATCCTGGTCGAATTCGAGCCAGAACGAAAGAACCTGGATAATCTCGTAGGGCTGGGCGACTATCTGGAAGCCCTTTTTCGTCATCCTGTCGAGCTGGTGACTCCCGAAGCCCTGAGTCCTTACATTGGCCCTCATATTTTGGCCGAGGTGGAATATGTCTCGTTCACCGATTGAATATCTTCGACATATTCTGGATGAAACCGACTATTTGCTTCGCGAAAGCGAGGGATTGAGTAAAGAGGCATTCTTGTACGATGACACTTTGAAGCGAGCGTTTGTGCGAAGCTTAGAGATTATTGGGGAAGCCGTCAAGCAAATACCCGCTGAGGTGCGCGAACAGTATGATGAAGTTGACTGGCGCGTGATCGCCGGGATGCGCGATCGTCTGATACATGGCTATTTCGCGGTTGACAATGACATTGTATGGGATGTCATAGTCAATAAAATTCCTGTCCTGCATCAGCAAATCGAGGACATTCTTGACGATCTAAACTGATAATTGGAGCTAAAAGCGGGAGTAACCCTCAACTTCGACGCCACAGTCCTGGAATAAACATATGGATCCCATTCGTCTACTCCACTTTGCCGATCTACATATCGGCATGGAACGATACGGTCATATTGATCCGGCCACGGGATTGAACGGCCGGGTGATGGATTATCTGCGGCGACTATCCGATCTGGTGGAGTTCGCCATCGACCGCGAGGTGGATGTCGTCGTGTTTGCGGGCGACGCGTACAAAAATCGCGACCCCAACTCCACCTACCGTCGCGAGTTCGCCTGGCGCATCAAGGAACTGGCCGATCGCGGCGTCCCGGTCATCCTCCTGCCCGGCAACCACGATCTCCCCGCGTCGGCCAGCCGCGCTTCGTCCATCGAGATATTCGACACCCTGCGCGTGCCCAATGTCTATGTGCTCGACCGGGAGGATGTGGCGACCATCGAAACGCGGCGCGGGAGACCTCTGCAGATCGCGGCCGCGCCCTATCCCATCATCTCCGAAATGGTGAGCAAGAGCGAGTATCGGGGAACCAGCCTGGAAGAGCTCGACCATTTGGTGACGGACAAAATGGCCGAGACCATTCGCGCGCTGGCCGACCGCGCCCGCCAAAATCCCGGCCTGCCCACCATTCTCGTGGGCCATTTTTCGGTCACCGACGCCAAGGTCAGCTCGGAGCGCAGCATCATGGTGGGCCGCGATGTGCTGGTTCCGCGTTCGGTGTTGGTGGATTCGGCCTGGGATTACGTGGCGCTGGGCCACATTCACAAGCACCAGGACTTGAACGAGGCCGCGCATCCGCCCGTGGTCTACAGCGGCAGCATCGAGCGCATCGATTTTGGCGAGGAAAAGGAGCCAAAGGGCTGGGTGCTGGTGGAATTGGAGCGGGGCCGCGCGGATTACGAATTCATCCCCGGCCATCATCGCCAGGCCCGACGCTTTGTGACCATCGATTGCGATTGCCGCAAGAGCGCGGACCCCACCGCGGCCGTGCTCGAGGCCATCGAGCGTCGCGACGTGCGCGACGCGGTGGTGCGCGTGCGTCTGCGCTTGCGCGCGGACCAGGCGCCTTTGCTCAAGGAGCGGGCGATTCGCGCCAGGCTGGCCGAAGCTTACATCGTGGGCGGGATTAGCAAGGAGATCGATTGGGCCGAACGCAGCCGACTGGGCGCGGTGAATGTGGAGGCCATGTCGCCGCTGGAACTGTTGGAGCGCTATTTTCAGGTGTCGGGGACGCCAAAAGAGGAGCAACGGCTGCTCTTGCAAGACGCGGCCGAGATTGTGCGCGAGGTGAACGAAGCGCGAATGTGAGGAAAAATCCGGGGGCGGGGAGAAAAGGGGTTGACAGGGGCTTTTTCGCGTGCTATACTGGGAGCGCTCCCAGACATTTTGGCCGATAGAAGCTCGCAAACATAGTGGTTTGCATGCGATCAAGCGCCATAAATGGGATAGTTCCAGCAAAATCACGTTCTTTTCATCGTAGCTATCTGAGAGCGCTCTCACACAAGGAGCGATCATGACCCCATCCAACACCCCCACCCTCGAACAAATCGCCAAAGCGGCCGGCGTGTCGCGCTCCACCGTCTCGCGCGTCATCAACGATGAACCCAATGTCAGCGATGCGGTGCGCGAGCGCGTATGGCGCGTCGTGAAAGAGATGGGCTATCATCCCCACGCCGCGGCCCGCAGCCTGGCCGGCCGTCGCACCAAGACTCTGGGCATCGTCATCCCCCAGGCCGTGAACACGGTTTTCTCCGACCCCTATTTCTCGCGCGTGCTTCACGGCATCGCGGACGCGGCCAACGAGCAGCAATATCATATGTTCCTGGCCATGGTGCCGCCTCATCAGGAAGATGATTTTTATCGCCGCTCTCTGCGCAGCCAGATGCTGGAGGGCGTGGTCATCATCTCCGCGTTTCTCGACGACGCGCTGATCCCGCGGCTTCATCGCGACGACATCCCATTTGTGGTCATTGGCCGTCATCCCACCATCCCCGAAGTGAATTACGTGGATGTGGACAATCTGCACGGCGCGTTGATGGCCGTGGAGCACCTCATGCGGCTGGGACGGCGTCGCATCGCCACCATCACCGGGCCCATGAACATGGTGGCGGGCGTGGATCGTCTCGAGGGGTGGAAGGCCGCGCTGCGCCGCAACGGCCATGTGGTGGACGAAACACTGATAGCCGAGGGGGATTTCACCGAAGCGGGCGGCTATCTGGCCATGCAGCAGTTGTTGCAACAAAAGCCGGACGCGGTGTTTGCGGCCAATGATCTGATGGCCATCGGCGCGCTGCGCGCGATCTACGAAGCCGAGCTGCGCGTGCCGGCCGATATTGCGGTAGTCGGCTTCGACGACGCCCAGGTCGCGGCCTACAGCACGCCGCCCCTCACCACCGTGCGCCAACCCATCTACAAACTAGGGCGCACGGCCGCGGAGCTGCTCTTCCGCATTCTGGAAGGACGAACGCAAGCGCCATTGCGAGCGATCCTGCCCACCGAGCTGGTCATCCGAGCCTCATGCGGCTCTGTCATGTAAGGAGGTCGCCTATGTCGTGAAATGTGGAGAAAGCCTTTGGTTTCAAAGAACGACATCCCTTTGAACGATGTTCCGCCTTTCCTCTCCAACAAGGAGGAGACATGATGTTTCGCAGACATCGCGGCGTTTTCGCCGCTCTCATTGGTGTGAGTTTGTTGATCTTCCTCGCGGCGTGCGCCGCGCCGGCCCCCACGCCCGAGGTGCAGACCGTCGAGGTGACCAAAATCGTGGAAAAAGAGGTCACCAAGGTGGTGGAGAAGCAAGTCGAGGTGACCAAAGTGGTGGAAAAAGAGGTGGTGGTCACGCCAACGCCCGCGCCGGCCGAGCCGGTGACCCTGAAAATGTGGATCATGCCCAACGGCCCCCAACCATTGGAGATCATGCAGCAGGAGGCCGACGCGTTCAACGCCTTGCACCCCAACATCACCGTGGAGGTTGAGGTCATCGATTGGGGCGCGGCCTGGTCCAAGATCACCACCGCGGCCACCAGCGGCGAAGGCCCCGACATCTCGCAACTGGGCACGACTTGGGTCGCGGCCATCAGCGCCATGGGCGCGCTGCGGCCCTTCACGGCCGATGAGATCGCCGCGGTCGGCGGGGGCGACGCGTTCGTGGACGCGTCCTGGCAGACCGCCAACCCCATCGGCAGCGGCTTCACCACGGCCCTACCCTGGTTCGTGGACACCCGCGCCATCGTCTATCGGGCCGACGCGCTGGAGCAGGCGGGGCTGAATCCCGACGAGGCCTTCGCCACCTGGGAAAGCTTCGATCAGGCTTTGGCCACTCTCAAGGAAAAGAACCCCGACCTGGCGCCCATCGCCTTTCCCGGTAAAAACGATTGGAACGTGTTGCACAACTTCGCGCCCTGGGTGTGGGAAGCGGGCGGCGACATGCTCAACCCCGGCAACACCGCGGCCGCGTTCAACAGCCCCGAGGCCATCGAGGGCGTGCAATTCTACACCAGCCTTTACACCAAAGGCTACACCCCCTCCGATGCATTGGAGCTGAACAGCGCGCAGGTGGACGGGCTTTATGGCGAGGGCAAGGTGGCCATGGTCATCTCTGGCCCCTGGCTGGTGAAGAACTCGGAGACGCCCTCGGATCAGGGCGGTTTTGCGGGAACCGATGCGGCCAACAATCTGGCCGTGCATGAAATCCCGGCCGGGCCGGCGGGGCGCTTCACCTTTGTGGGAGGCTCCAATCTCACCGTATGGCAAAGCAGCAAATATCCCAAGGAAGCCGTCATGTTCGTGCAATACCTGGCTTCCCGGGAGTCCCAGGTGCGCTACAGCGCCAACATCGGCATGATTCCGGCCAACAAAGAGGCCCTGGCCGACCCGGTCTTTAGTGATGATCCCCGATATGGCGTTTTCGTGCAAGCTGTGGCCAACGGAAAATCCTACCCGGCCATTGCGGCCTGGGGCCCCATCGAATCGGCCATGGTGAAGCACCTGGGCGCGCTGTGGGATGACGTCGCGGGCGTGAACGGCCCCTTCGATCCCGAGACCATGATTCCGGAGCGACTGAACCAGGCCGCGGAAGAGGTGAATGCACTTTTGGCCACGGCCTCCTACGCTTCGCAATAGCTTTTTTTGTTCGGGGATGGGAGCGCTCCCATCCCCGAATGACATGCCTGGAGACCTTGAACATGCACCCACAATATACAAACCGTCTCTTCTTTCTATCCATTGGCCTGGTTGCGGTCCTGATTCTGCTCTTCGGTCTCTCGAATCACCGCGTGCGAGCGCTTCCGGTCGAGTATGGAGGAGCGTCGGCAACCACCAACACCCAAGCCCTTTCGAACTCGCACGCAAACAATGCGCTCACCCATCTCCGCCAGGTTATGGATCGCTATCTCACTTTCGACATATACAGTGAGCAATATGCCATAGGCAATCACTTCACGCCCTCCGGCTGGATGGGCGATGTCGGCGATATCACATTCAGCGATGATGATGTCACGAATCCACACACCGGAGCGACCGCGATCCGTATCGATTACGCGGCCGCCGGAAGTCAGGGATGGGCCGGCATCTATTGGCAAGAACCCGCCAACAACTGGGGCAATATCCCCAATGCCGGATTCGATTTGACCGGCGCGACATCGGTCACTTTTTGGGCCAGAGGCGCGCAGGGCGGTGAAAAAGCGGAATTCAAGGTGGGAGGGATCGGCGGCCCTTATCCCGATTCGATTCAACCCGAGGTGACCACCGGCGTGATCACGCTATCATCGAATTGGCAACAATACACCATCGACCTGACGGGAAAGGATCTGAGCTATGTGATCGGAGGTTTCGTCTGGGTGACCAATCAAAACCAAAACCCCAATGGCGCCACCATCTATCTCGACGACATTCGCTTCGAACACTACACGAATAAGTTGCGACTTTTGGAGAGTTATACGGTGGACGCCAATTGGACGCCGCCGCGGCCCATGGACGCCTATCGATATGCTTATGTTTATAAAGACGGCGCCTCCATCTACAATATTTATCACGATACGGGCTGGATGGGCGATTATGGCGACATCAGCTTCGACGCGTACGACGCGTCCGCGCCTCGCAGCGGCGATTCGGCCATTCGCATCGATTATTCGGCCAATGCCAGTCAGGGGCAACAGTGGGCCGGCGTTTATTGGCAATCGCCCGCCTATAACTGGGGCGACCGCACCGGCGGCTTTGATCTGGATGGCGCGGATCGCCTCTCTTTCTGGGCCAAAGGCGCGGTCGGCGGGGAAAAGATCGAGTTTCTCGTTGGCGGGATTCAAGGACCTTATCCCGATTCGATTCAACCCGCGGCGTCCACCGGCGTGGTCACGCTGAGCAATGCCTGGCAAGAATATATCATCGATCTATCGAACCATGATCTTTCTCAGGTGATCGGCGGTTTCGCCTGGACCGCAACGAAGGCGAACAATCCCAACGGCGCCACGTTCTATCTCGACGACATCCGCTTTATCAACGCGTCCACTGATCCGGCTTTGCAAGAAGACTTCCTGCCGCCCCCGTTCGATCCCGATTCGTTTATGATGGACGTAGCGCACACTTATGACAACGCGCTTGTCCTTCTGGCCTTTCTCGCCGGCGGCGATCCATCCGATGCAGGGCGGGCGCAGCTCCTGGCCGATAGCCTGATTTTCGCCCAAGAGCGCGATGAAGCCAATGACGGGCGCATTCGCAACACCTATTACGCGCGCGAACTCAGCACCAACACAGGCGTGGCGCGACATAATTACGACAAGTATGGCAACGGCACGACCACAGGCAACGCAGCCTGGACCATCCTGGCGTTGTTGCGTTATTACGAGACGTACGGCGGCCAGAAGTATCTCGACGCTGCATCCTCCATGGCCCAATGGATCGTTGACAACACATACAGCGTCACCGGACCCGGCGGTTACACCGGCGGCGTGGCGGGCTGGGAGCCTCATCAAGAGGTGTTGACATACAAATCCACAGAGCACAACATCGATGTCTATGTGGCGTTCATGAAGCTCTACGAACTCACCGGCGACTCGACGTGGCGCACGCGCGCGATGCACGCCAAGAATTTTGTCGCCGCAATGTGGAACGATCAGGACGGCTATTTCTACACCGGAACCGCACCCGACGGCGTCACCATCAACCAAGATGCGTTTCCTCTCGATGTCAATACTTGGGGCGTGTTGAGCATGGGCGAAGCAGATAAGTACGGTCGTTCGCTCACCTACTCGCGCGTGCACCACCAAACGCGAGACAACACCAATGGCATGGCCTTCCGGGGGTTCGACTTCAACGATGACCAAGATGGCGTCTGGTTCGAAGGGACCTCGCAGATGGTGACCGCGCTGCAAGTGGTGGGACAAAATTACGAAGCCGACGAGTTTCTGGCCGAGGTGCGTCGAGCGCAAACCCTGGCCCCTCATGCCGACGGCTACGGCATTGTGGCCGCGAGTCAGGATGGCCTGAGCACCGGCTTCGATCTACCCACCGGCGGGCCTTGGAACTATTACAACCGTCTTCATATCGGCGCAACGTCCTGGTTTATCTTCGCCGAGCTGGGATACAATCCTTATTGGGGAATCGCGACCAGCGCGCCGGTTCCTTATGAGGGCGTCTATCAATAACACCTTCCTTTTCCCGCGGGCGCGTTTGGGATGCGCCCGCGGGTGAAGCCCTATCCTAACGAAAAGCTGGCGATGAGCCTATCGTCTCATCGAGCGCATTCGCCATCGTCCTATCGTCTCATCGTCCCCACCCAACATGGAAATCGTCACACCCATCTCACCTCCTAAAACCCGTTTGCAGGCATGGCGCGAGCGTGCAGCGCGCCACCGCCTGGCCTATCTCATGATAGCGCCGACCCTGTTCGCCATGCTTTTGGTGCATCTCGTTCCCACGGTCGAGGCGCTCTACATGTCCATGCTGGATTTGAACCAATACACCCTGGGACAATTTCTGAGAGCGCCTTTCATCGGCCTGGCCAACTATCGTTTTCTCCTCCTCACGCCCGACAACCCCATTGTGCGCGGGTTGGGACAGGCCACGCGCAACACAATTATCTATAGTGTGGTGGTGAATGCCGCGACCTTGGGGCTGGGCATGGTGACGGCTTTGTTGCTCAACCGTCGATTTTGGTGGCGAGGGCTGGCGCGCACCCTCATTCTCATGCCCTGGGTCGTGCCAACCTACGCGGTGGGTTTGTTGTGGGGCATGATGTGGCTACGCGAACGAGGCGTCATCAACATCATCCTGGTGGACTGGCTGCATCTCATGGACCAGAGACCTTTCTGGCTCATCGGCCCCAACACCCTTTGGGCCATCATCATCCCCACCATCTGGCGACAGCTTCCTTTCGCCACCATCATGCTCCTTTCGGCCCTGCAAACCGTGCCGGAAGACCTGTATGACGCCGCGGTCGTGGATGGCGCGTCTTTATGGCAACGATTCCGCCACATCACCTTGCCCTGGATCAAACCTGTGGTGGCCATCATGCTGTTGTGGGGCATGATCTTCACCTTTTTCGGCTACAACATCGTGGTGATGATGTTCGGCAACGGCGGCGGGTATCCGGGCGAATGGGGCGACCTGCTCATGCCCGCGCTGGAGCGTCAATCCTTCCGCTACTGGTTGTTTGGCCTGGGCGCGGCCGCGTCCACGCTGATGATGTTCGGCATGATGTTCTTCGTCTTTCTTTGGTATCGCACCTTCCGCAGCTCACTCACCCAGGAATAGCCCATGAGCGCCACTTACTATCGCTATCGTCGGTTCGCATTGGATCGTCTGGCCGATCTCCTGCTCATCGCCATCATCCTGCTCGTGCTCTTTCCCATCTTTTGGATGATCGTCAACTCATTGCGCACGAACCAGGAGATTCTAACCGCGGCCGCGCTTTTCCCGGAAAAGCCCCAATTCCACAACTATCAAGACCTGTGGGCGCAGGTGGATTTCGGTCTCTACTTTCGCAACAGCCTCATCGTCTGCGGCGTCACCACCCTCATCGTCAGCTTTCTGGCCACGCTCAGCGGTTACGCGCTGGCCCGATTTCGTTTTCCCGGCGCGGATGCATTCGGCCTGGCGGTGTTGGGCACGCAACTCATTCCGGGCATCCTCTTTCTCTTGCCTCTTTACGGCAACTTCATATTGATCAAGAAACGGCTGGGCATACCCCTGGTGGGCACCAACTTTGGCGCGATTGTGC
The DNA here is from genome assembly GCA_013151415.1 of Chloroflexota bacterium. GTDB lineage: Bacteria > Chloroflexota > Anaerolineae > J102 > J102 > JAADII01. The sequence goes on along the minus strand of JAADII010000196.1, from coordinate 47,769 downwards.
TGTACACCGCGTTCTTCTTGCCCCTCTCCCTATGGATTCTGCGCAGCTTCTTCGCCACCATCCCCCGCGATCTCGAAGAGGCCGCGCTCATCGACGGAGCCACGCCCTTTGGCGCGTTTTGGCGCATCGCCCTCCCCCTGGCCCGACCCGGCATTGTGGCCACGGCCATCTACGTGTTCCTGGCCGCGTGGGACGAGCTGCTCTTCGCCTGGGTGCTCAATGTCAACACCATTCCCGTGGGCATTCGGCTCTTCGTGGGCCAATATACGAATCGGTTCGATCTCATGTCCGCGGCCGCGGTGGTGAGCACCATCCCCGTGCTCGTCATCTTTTTCTTGCTCCAACGCCAGATGATCAGCGGCCTGACCGCGGGCGCAATCAAATAAAAAGACCCGCGGCGAATTCAAGAACTCGCGTTACGCGCTTCGATTATGGCCGCGCCTGGATAGACGCAAGATAGCTTTCATTTGCATACAGACCACGAGACGATGAGACCATGGGACGATAAATAAGGCCGGACGCTTGACTCGCGCCCGGCCTGCACACAGGAGGAGGAGAAAGGATTGGGGTGCTTATGCTTCTTTTGCTTCTTTGCGAGTGGAGAGCTTGAGGGGAACGTAGAGGGGACAGAACCCAATCAGGCTGGTCACCAGGAAGATCACGGCGATGACGCCGAGGATGATGGCGACCGCACCGGAAATGACGCCGGTGAAATAAAGCACACCGACCAAAACCGCCAGCAGCAAACGAATGATGCGGTCAAGGTTGCCCATATTGCGTGTCATAATGCGCCTCCTTATGAAGCGATGATCAAGAAAAAAGACCGACTGATCTACTTCTTTGACGACATAAACCCCAAAAGGTTACATCCCATTCAGCGCGCCGCGACAAATTCATCCGGCGTAATGACTTCCAGGCCTGGCAGATGATCTACGTTTGCGGGAAACTTCATATCTCTGGTATGGTCGGGGACGGCAAACAACCGCCACTCTCCAAACAACTACTGACAAACAACTTGTCCCCCGCCATCCGACACCCATCCATGCGTTTTCTTTTCGGCTCGCTCACCATCCTGTTCCTGGTCGCGGCATGCGCTGGCACGCCCGCGCCCCCTCCTTCGCCCACGCCCGCGCCCACCAAAACCAGGGCCGTAATCGCAGAAGCAACCACATCCCCCTCGACCTCCACGCCCTCCCTCCACGCCACGCCCTCCTCCACCCCAACGCGCGCGCCCACTCTCACCCAAACTCATACGCCAACTTCCACGCCGTCACACACGCCAACCCATACACCCACCCACACGCCCACCTCAACGCCCACGCCCACCCTGGCCAACGAACTGGCCGAAGCCGAGCGCCTGCTGCGCAACGGCGACTACGCGGCCGCGGCCGACGCCTATCGCAGCATCCTCGCACGCGAACCGATGCATCTCGATGCGTTGTTTGGTCTGGGCAAAGCGCTTTTGCTAGACGACCAACCCGCGGCCGCGCTGGAGCCTTTGCTGGCCGCGAGCGAACGCGAAGCCTATGTGGCGCAAAAACCAGAGATGCTCTTCTGGCTGGCGCGCGCACATGCCGCGCTGGGCCAAAGCCAGGACGCGGTCGATGCTTACCACGCCTACGCCCAACGCGTCCCCACGCTGGCCTACCTGGCCTATGAACGCGCGGGCGATCTCTACGCGCTGACGCGAGCGCCCGAACAGGCCCTGGCCGAATATGGTCGCGGGCTTGAACTCGCCCCTGGCCTGACCCCGCAACTGCGCCTGCGCGAACGCATGGCCGAAGCCGCCATAGACATGGGCGATCCCGCCGCGGCCATCGAGCAATATGAACGCATCTTGCAACAGGCGCGCAACGCGGCCTATCGCGCCGAAATCTATTATCGTTTGGCCGAGGCGCAAATGGCCGCAGGCCAGACCGAAGCGGCCATGCAAAACTACGGCCGCGCGACCACGACCGCGCCCGAAAGCCGGTACGCGTATCTGGCCCTGGTGGCGCTGGTCGATGCGGGCCGGCCGGTGGATGATCTGCTGCGCGGTCGCATCGACGTGGCCGCGGGGGCCTATCTTCCGGCCATCGACGCGCTTTATCGCTACATGGACGCCAACCCCGAACACGATGGCGAGGGTCATGCATTGGTCGCGCGCGCCTACGAGGGGTTGGGCAACTACGCTGCGGCCGAGGCCGAATGGCGCTCGCTTATCGAAACGCATCCCGGCGACGCTCGCGCGGGCGAGGCCTGGCTGGGTCGGGGTCGCAGCCTGTGGAGACTGGGCAATATCGAGGCCGCGAGCGAGGTCTATTTGCAGGCGGCCGACGCGGGCGTGGATGCAACCCGCGCGGCCGAAGCATTATGGTGGGCCGCGTGGCTGGCCGAGCGCGAACAAGAAGACATGGCCGAGGCCGCGCAGGTCTATGAGCGGCTATTCAAGACCTATCCCGAGAGCAAATTCGGGCTGCGGGCGGGATTCCGGGCCGGGCTGGCTCACTATCGTTTGGGCGATCACGCGCGGGCGCGAGAAACCTGGTCGGATGTGGCGGGCCGCGGGCGGGGGCTGTGGCAGGCGGCTTCGGATTACTGGTTGGGCAAGGCCATGCTGGCCGAGGGAGACGAGGCCGGGGCCCAGGCGCACTGGCAAAGTGTGGCCGCTCGTTGGGGGCGAACCAACTACTATGGCCTGCGCGCGGCGCAGCAAATCGGCCAGCCCACGCCCAAACTCGCATCCAATTTGCCCGAACTGCTCCCCTGGCTGAGCCAATGGACAGGCCAGGAGGTGACGAAAGAGCGCGTATTGGCATCGCATCCCGAATTCGAGCGCGCGGCCGCGTTCGACGCCATCGGCGAAGGGGCCGCGGCGCGCGCCATTCTCGAATCGCTGCGTTATCAATGGCAAGACGACCCCGTTCGCTTGCTGCAACTGGCCTTTTTCGCCCGCGACCTGGGCTATTTCGACACATCCATCCGCGCCGCGGCGCGCGTGCGCGTCCTTTCCAAAACGCCGCTGGCCGAAACCCCGCTCCAACTACAACAACTGATCTATCCACTTTATTTCCAGGATTTGATCTTCGACGCCGCGCGGCGATATGATCTTGATCCAACCCTGCTCTTCGCGCTCATCCGCCAGGAATCCCTCTTTGGTCATACGGCCACCAGCGTCGCGGCCGCGCGCGGCCTGGCCCAGGTCATCCCGCCCACGGGGCGCAGCATCGCCCAACAACTGGGTTGGTCGGACTATCGCGACGACTGGCTCTATCGCCCTCATGTCAGCGTCGAGTTCGGCGCGTTTTATCTGGCCCAGGGCTTGCAACGCAGCCAGGGCAAGGTGGGCGACGCGCTGGCCGGATACAACGGCGGCCCAGGCAACGCGGCCCATTGGCGCAGGCTCGCGGGCGAGGATGACGATCTCTTCCTGGAAGTGATCCGCTTCAACGAAACCCAGACCTATCTCCGCGCCATCGCGGTCCAGGCCGATCATTATCGTCGCATTTACGGCTTCTGAACGACAACGCGACAGGGAAGCCGAATCACCGTTCTAGCGTCAATTCTTGGCATTCCCATCGCAACAAAACTCTTCACCCTTCGCGTATTTCGCGCCAAAATCAAAATGAAACGCACAAAATCCTTCACCTTCATCACATTTTCTGGCCTTTTTCTGGCCATTCTACTTTTTGCGGCATGCAGAAGCGAACCCGCCCCTTCGCCCACGCCCTCACCCACGATTGCGCCCACGCTTCCACCAACAGCCACGCCCACACTCCAGCCAACCATTGCGCCCGCGGCCTCTCCACCTGCGCCCACGCTTGCGCCTGCGTCTCCGCCTGCGCCCACGCCGACGTTTGTTCCCACAGTGACGCCCACCCTTCCGCCCACACCCACCCCGCCGCCATTCCCGCCCGGCATTTCGCTCCAACCCTTTGTCACATTGTCTGAGGAGATCACCTATCTCACCCACGCAGGCGATGGCCGCCAGCGCATCTTTGTGGTGGAGAAAAAAGGCCGCGTGCGCGTTGTCGAGAATGGCGTTGTTCAGGATGAACCCTTTCTGGACATTTCCGATGTAGTCGATTCGGCCGCGTCGGAGCGGGGGTTGTTGAGCATCGCCTTTCCGCCCGATTTCGCGAAAAGCGGTTATTTCTATGTAAACTATACGGCCCGTGAGGGCGACGGCGACACGGTGGTCGCGCGTTACGCGGTTTCAGATGATCCCAACCTGGCGGACCCTCAAAGCGGAGAGATATTGTTGCAGATCGATCAGCCCGAAGCCAACCACAATGGCGGCCAATTGCAATTTGGGCCGGACGGTTATCTTTACATTGGCATGGGCGATGGCGGCTCGGCCGGCGATCCGTGGGATAATGCCGAAAACCTGAACACCCTGCTGGGCAAAATGTTGCGCATCGATGTGAAGGAGGCGCCTGGCTACGTCGTGCCTGGCGACAATCCTTTCGTTGACCGGCGAGACGCGCGCGCCGCTATCTGGGCCTATGGCTTGCGCAATCCCTGGCGATTTTCCTTTGATCGCGCCACCGGCGATATGTATATAGCCGATGTAGGCCAAAACAAGTGGGAAGAGATCAATTTCGAGCCTGCGGGCGGCCAGGGCGGATTGCATTACGGTTGGAACACGCTAGAGGGCAATCATTGCTTCGACCCGCCCGAAGGTTGCGACGCCAGCGGAAAAGTCGCCCCCATCTACGAGTACGATCATAGCCAGGGCTGCTCTATCACGGGCGGTTATGTCTACCGGGGTCGCGCTTATCCGGCTTTAGAAGGCGTGTATTTTTACGGCGATTTCTGCACCGGAAACATCTGGGGTTTGCGCAGAAATGAACAGGGCGAGTGGCGGTCGGCCTTACTGCTCGACACGGAAGTCAATATCGCTTCGTTTGGCGAAGATGAGGCGGGCGAATTGTATGTGCTCGACCTTGGCGGCGCCATTTATCGGGTTGTAGAATCGACTCCATGAGCCAACGTTACATTTTCCGTTTTTGGCTGCCCTTGGCCATCATGTGGTTGATGATGGCCATCGAACAGCCCATTTTGGCCGCGCTTATCGCCCGTTTGGACGAGCCGAAGCTCAATCTGGCCGCGTTTGGCATCACCTTTTCGCTGGCTCTGCTCATCGAAAGCCCCATTATCATGCTTTTGGTGGCGGGCACAGCTTTGGCAAAGGGGCGGCAATCATACGGGCAATTGATTCGCTTCACCACGCTTCTCTCCATGGCGCTCACCGCGCTCCATTTACTCATCGTGATCACGCCCTTGTTCGGCCTGTTCGTGGGCAAGGTCATTGCCGCGCCCCCCGCCTTGGTGGAGCCGGCGCGACGCGCGTTCTTTTGGATGTTGCCCTGGACCGCGGCCATCGCTTATCGCCGCCTGTGGCAAGGCGTGATGATCCGTTATGGGAAAACAGACCAGGTGAGCATCACCACCGTTGTGCGGTTGATCTTCACCGTTGGCGTGGCTGGAGTGGGTCTCATTTGGAGGGGCTTGCCGGGCGCTTCGTTGGCCGCGGCGGCCCTAAGCGTGGGCGTGATCGCCGGCGCGGTTTCGGCCCGCATCTATGTGGCGCCCATTCTGAGCGATCAACTCGCGCTCGCGGAAGCTGAAATGGATCGCATTGGCATGCGCAGCCTTCTCGTATTTTACGCGCCGTTGGCCATGACCAATATCATCAATTTCATCAGCCGTCCGCTGCTTACATTAGGCCTTAGTCGCGGCCTGGCCCCGCTGGAATCCCTGGCTTTATGGCCGGTGCTCATGTCATTGGCGTTTCTCTTCCGTAGCATTGGTTTTGCTTACCAAGAGGTGGTTGTGGCCCTGTTCAAAGACAAACAAAGCATGGCGGCTTTGCGCCGCTTCGCCATCTCGGCCGGGCTGGCGCTCAGCGCGCTGCTCATTCTCTTGGCTGTAACGCCGCTCAACCATTTCTGGTACGCGCGCATCTCGGGCCTGACGCCCGATTTGGTGGACCTGGCGCGCGCGCCCACATTGATTATTGGCCTGGCGCCTGCGGCCGCCTTTATCACCGCCTGGCTACGCGGGGCGCTGGTCACCTGGCGTCGCACCCCGCCCATCACGGCGGCTGTGATCGTCAATGTGATGGTGCTCACAGTAGTCATGTGGGCGGGCATTCAGTGGCTTGCCATTCCGGGCGTAAACATTGCCGCTCTGGCTTTTGCCTTGGCTGTCATGGCCGAAACGATCTTTCTGGGTTTTCAGGTGCGTTCTCGCCAGGATATGTTGATGAAGCCCGGAGGAACGTCGCCCTCTCTTTAAGCAGGTTTGACCTCGGCGCGGTGATTAAGATAGCATTACGCTGCACTGAATTCCCTGGCATAATGTTCATGCCCTTCAATACCATAAGGAGATAACGATGTCTCGGAAGGCGACCGTTGTTGCGACTTTTTTTGATCGCGCTCTCGACGCTGCTGTTTTTTCCGCTGAACTGGAGCGCATTCGCGAGGCGATCATCGCACTCATCAACGAACAAACAAAATAGAGGTTAAAGAAACATGGATGCCACAGCCAAGAAACTGGCGTTACGCAAACTCACCTATGGACTCTATGTGCTTACAGTGCGCAAAAACGACAACGTGGCCGCGGGCACAGTGACCTGGCTATCCCAGGCTTCGTTCGAGCCGCCGCTGATCATGGTGGGCGTGAAAGCGAGCAGCGGCATCCACAGCCTCATCGAGCGCGTGGGCGCTTTCGCAATCAATATTTTGGCGGAAGGGCAAAAGAACATAGCCGCGGCCTTCTTCCGTCCTTCTCAGATCGAAAACGACCGCATTAACGGTTACGCATTTGAACCAGGCCCAAAGACCAACGCCCCCTTACTGTTGGATGCTCCGGCCTGGCTGGAAGCGCGCGTCGTCGAAACCGTGAAGCGCGGAGACCACACCATTTATGTGGCCGAAATCGTCGAGGCCGGCGTGCGCAATCCCGAAGCCAAGCCGTTGGAGCTTTCTGACACAGGATGGAGTTATGGTGGATGAACGCTTCGCGAATGCTCGGGCTTCCATTGGCCTATCGTCGTTTAGCGCGGTTTCGGGATGAGCTTTACGGAAGATAAGCCCCGCCCCATCCTTTTCGCCCATAGTTCGGATGAGATGTATGGGTCGGACGTGGTGTTGTTGGAGCTGGTGCGACGTCTTGACCGGACGCGGTTTCGCCCCTTGGTGATCACGCCCACCGATCTACAATACGAGGGTTTGCTAAGTCGCGCGCTGGCCGACGCGGGTGTCGAACACCTGGCCCTAGACATGCCCATTCTACGACGTCGGCATCTTTCGCCGGCCCGTTTGCCTGCATTTGCAGGCCGCTTGCATCGCGGGCCGCAACATGTCGAGAAGATAATCCGCGCTCGGCGCGTCGCCCTGGCGCATTCAAATACGGCCGCGGTGTGGGGCGGCGCGTTGGCCGCGCGGCGGGCGGGCGTTCCCCATCTATGGCATGTTCATGAGATCATCACACAGCCCGCCTGGGTTCGCCGTCTTGTGGCCTGGATGATCGCCCGCCACAGCGATCATGTCGTCGCCATTAGCCAAGCCGTAGCCGATCATCTTCTGGCCGATCAGCCCAACCTTGCAACGCGATTATCCATCATCCATGATGCGGTGGACGCAACCCGCTTTCATCCCGATGTCGATGGTTGGGCGTTACGGTCTGAATGGGGGGTGAAACGCGAGGAGGTGCTGGTCGGAGTCGTGGGCCGCATTTCGGCCTGGAAAGGGCAAGACTTTTTCCTCAAAGCCTTTGCTCGCGCTAGCGCGCACGCGCCTCAGCTTCGGGCCGTTTTTGTTGGCGATGTCGTTCCTGGCGAGGTCTGGCGGCGCGAGGCCCTGCGAGAAATGGCGCAGAATATGGGCGTCGCCACCAACATAATCTGGGCCGGATATCGCACCGACGCCCCACAAGTGATGGCCGCGTTGGATGTGTTGGCGCTGCCTTCCATTCGCCCCGAACCCTTTGGCATGGTCGTGGTGGAGGCCATGGCCGCTGGAAAGCCTGTCGTCGCCACCGCGCACGGGGGGCCGCTGGAAACCGTGCTCGATCGAGAGACAGGCCGGTTGGTTTCGCCTCGCGATCCCCAAGAGATGGCCCAAGCCCTGGTTGAGCTCGCGTCGCGGCCAGAGCTGCGTAAGCAATGGGGTGCGAACGCCCGGCGTCATGTGGTGCAGTCCTTTAGTTTCGAACGACATGTCACCGCGTTCGAGGCACTATACGCCCAGTTGTTGGAAGATTCATGCGCGAATGGACGATAAGATAACGTCGCGATGAAAAGCTGGACTTTTCTGTTACTGTCACTGCTTTTTCTGGCTTGTGCGTCACCTGTCGCCGAACAGACAAGCCTGGCCGAACGCGCGCGCATGCTCCCTGGTCGCCACATCACATTTGTCGCTGATGCGCCAGATGGATATGAAAAACTTTCCATTGAGGCTATCGTTGGATTGCCTCCAAAGGTCGAAGATATCTGGCTATATGCGCCCAAAGATGCGCTCGAGCGGCAACCGCAACAGGCGCTCTTACGCACATGGCTTGAAGCGCGTGAAGCAGAGCCCTTGAGCGACGGGAGCGAGACCATCTTCTGGCTTCCCACGCGCATCGATGCCGACGCCTTTGTAGCGCTTCAAGAGGCGGGATTGTTGGAAGCGCTGCCGACCAAAACCCAGGCCTTTCTTTGGCAGTTGCGAGGGGACCGTCTGCGCATCGACCAGGATTTCGAGGCTGCAATCGCGGCCTATGAACGAGCGCTCGAGCTCGATCTCGCCAATGTCGAGGCCAACGCTGGTCTGGGGGCGGCCTGGTTGGGCCTCGGCCGCAGCGACAAAGCCGCGCCGCCGCTACAGCGAGCGGTCGCGCTTGATCCAAACCATTATTGGGCGCATCGCCTTTTGGGCTCGGCCTATCTTAACCTGCAACGCTATGCGCTCGCGGCCGACGAGTTTGCACAGGCCTACATCATCCGACCCCAAGACGCTCAATTGCTTTTGCCCCTGGCATTGGGTTTGGGTCGAAGCGGACAACGCGAACTGGCTTTACAGATTCTCGAACAATTCCTGGCTCTCAACGACGATCCCAAATTGAGAGGCGACGCCGAAGCCTTGCGCCGCGAATTTGGCGGGCTGTAATGAATGGGCGCCTGGATTTCCGCTTTGAAAACCCGCCTCCTTGATCTATAATGCCTCTTAGATGGTTTGACTCGACGAAACGCCGCTTCGCGCCGCCGTCGCCATCGCCTTCTCGTCCAATGACCTATGCGAAAACCACTAAACATCGCGCTGATGGGCACGCGGGGGGTTCCGGCCTCCTATTCGGGTTTCGAAACCTGCGTCGAACAACTCGGTTCGCGATTGGTCAAACGCGGTCATCGCGTCACCGTGTATGCGCGCAGTCACCATATCATGTATGACAAACCCACATATCGGGGCATGAGATTGGTCAAATTGCCCACGGTGGCCAACAAATACCTCGACACCATCACTCACTCTTTTCTTTCCAGTCTTCATGGCCTAAAAGAAAGATACGACATCGCGCTCTACTTTATTGCCGGCAATAGCCCGGTGGTGTGGATTCCGCGCCTGGCCGGACAAAAAACCATCATCAACGTTGATGGGCTAGACTGGAAACGGGAAAAATGGCCTCTTCCGGCCAAAAAATACATTCAACTGGCCGAGCGCCTGGCCGGCCCATTGGCCAACGCGGTCGTAACCGACTCGCGCGTCGTGCAGCAGTATTATCGAGATGTGTATGGCATTCCCACAACGTACATTGCTTACGGCGCGGAATTGCCAACCCGTCCGCCCGGTCCCACCCTGGCTCGCTTCGGCCTTGAACCAAGGAAATATGTGCTCTTTGTGGGGCGCTTGGTGCCAGAAAATTGCGCTCATCATCTGGTGGAAGCCTGGCAAGGGCTGGAAACCGACATGAAATGCGTCATCGTGGGCGACGCGGCCTACGCCGACGAATACAAGGCCCAGCTTCGCTCGACGCATGATCCGCGGGTGGTTTTCACCGGCTATGTGTTTGGCGAGGGATATTGGGAGTTGGCCAGCAACGCCTACGCATTCGCCCTCACCTCGGGCGTGGGCGGCACCCATCCGGCCTTGGTCGAGGCCATGGCCTTTGGCAATTGCGTCATTGTGCATGACACCCCCGAAAATCTGGAAACCATAGGTGATGCGGGCCTAAGTTACGACGGCCAACGCGGAAGCGAAGCGTTGCGCGCCCTGTTGCAAGAACTGCTGCAAAACCCTGATCGGGTCGCGGCCTATCGCGCGGCCGCCAAAGCTCGCGCCGAAAAATATTACACCTGGGACGCGGTCACTGACGCTTACGAAACGCTCTTTTACGATGTGTTGGCTGGCCGTCGCGTCGCTTCCTTTGAAAAATTCCCAAAAGCATAAAGCGCGAGCATCCATCAATGCCTGTCCAGAACGCTTGACAACATGCACAATGGCTGGTCAAGCGCGACTTCGAGGCCTGGTTTGCCCAATTTCCACCCCGAAGTTTTGAATCCTGATCATCACCTCATAAACCGGAGTTTTTCATGAGATTACTCGGAACCATTGCCGTTCAGCCTGTTCTTCCCAAGCCTATCGAACGTCTGAACGAGTTGGCCTACAATTTATGGTGGACCTGGTCGCCTCAGGCGCACGCGCTTTTCGAGCGCATTGATCCTGATTTGTGGGAGGAGACGAATCATAACCCCGTCAAACTTTTGCATTCCGTCGCGCCTGAGCAATTAGACGCGCTGGCGCGAAACCGGAGCTTCCTGGACGACTTGGAGCAAGTGTGCGCCGCGTTCGACGCCTATATGAACCACAAAGAAACCTGGTATCATCGTCACTGCGCTCAGGCCGAAACCGAGCTCATCGCCTACTTTTCAGCCGAATTCGGACTGCACGAATCGCTTCCCATCTATTCTGGCGGCTTGGGCATTCTATCAGGCGACCATTGCAAATCGGCCAGCGATTTGGGCTTGCCATTCGTGGGCGTTGGGTTTCTTTATCCGCAGGGCTACTTCACGCAGCGCATCGGCGAAGATGGCGAGCAATACGCCTCGTACGAAAAACTCGATTTCACGGATCTACCGGCCGTTCCCGCGACCGACCCCAACGGTGACGAAGTGCTCATTAGCGTGCAACTACCAGGCCGGGATGTCTTCGCGCGCGTGTGGCAATTGCGAATTGGCCGGGTTTCACTCTATCTTCTCGACACCGACGTCGAGAAAAACGCGCCGGCCGATCGCGAACTTTCGGCCCGACTTTATGGCGGCGATATGGAACTGCGCATCGCCCAAGAGGTGGTGTTGGGCATTGGCGGCGTGCGCGCGTTGCGGGCCATTGGCCTGAAGCCCACAGTCTGGCACATGAATGAGGGGCATGCAGCGTTTCTCAGCTTGGAACGCGTGCGCGAGCTGGTGCAAGAGCATCGGCTAAGTTTTTTCCAGGCGCAGCAGGTTGTGGCCTCGAGCTCGGTGTTCACCACCCACACGCCCGTGCCCGCAGGCAACGACGCCTTCCCCTTCGACATGATCGAACGTTTCTTCCGCTCCTATTGGGGGCAAATGGGTTTGGATCGCGAAGGGTTTATGAATCTGGCCCGCTGGCGGACTCCGTGGGGTGAGCGTTTTTCCATGACCGTGTTGGCCATACGTTTCGCCCACTTCGTGAACGGCGTGAGCGCCCTGCACGGTCATGTCGCTCGCAAAATGTGGCGGGGTCTGTGGCCCGATACGCCGGTGGAGGAGGTTCCCATCACCCATGTCACCAACGGCGTTCACACCGACACCTGGCTCGCGCCTGAACTGGCCGAGCTTTACGATCTTTATTTTCACGGAGAGTGGCGCGAAGAACCGGATTCGCCCGACCCCTGGCAAGGCGTTGCGGATATTCCCGACAAAGAGCTTTGGGACGCGCACCAGCAATTGCGGCGCAAGGCTCTGGATTTTCTGCGCGAGCGGGTGGCTCGACAACGGCGAAGGCATGGTGAATCGCCAGCCGTGGTGGCCGCGGCCTATGACTTACTAGATCCCAACGCGCTGACCATTGGCTTTGCGCGACGGTTCGCCACGTACAAGCGCGCTACGCTCATTTTTCGCGATCTCGAACGCATTCGTCGCATTCTCAGCCATCCCGAACGACCGGTGCAGATCATTTTCTCGGGCAAAGCGCACCCCGCCGATGAGCCGGGCAAGGCGTTGATCAAGCAAGTGCATCAATTATCCAACACGCCCGAATTCGAGGGACGTATTATCTTCATCGAAGATTACGATATGAATATCGCCCGCCATTTGGTGCAAGGCGTGGATGTGTGGTTGAACAACCCGCGTCGGCCCAATGAGGCCAGCGGCACCAGCGGGCAGAAAGCCGCGCTCAATGGCATCCCCAATCTTTCGGTATTGGACGGTTGGTGGGACGAAGGCTACAATGGCAAGAACGGTTGGGCCATTGGTGAAGATCGAGAATACAAAAGTGAGGAGGTGCAGGACGACGCGGATGCGGCCGCGCTTTATTATCTTTTAGAAAATGAGGTGATACCCGCGTTTTTCGAACGCAACGAGCTGGGCCTGCCTCCGCGCTGGCTGGCCATCATGAAAGAGTCCATTCGCTCTTGCGGTCCGGCGTTTTCTATGAGCCGGCAGGTGAAGGACTATGTCAATCGCCTTTATTTACCCGCGGCAGCGGCCGGAAAACGCATGACGGCCCAAGAATTTGCCGCGGCTCGCGAGCTCGCGGCCTGGAAAGAGCGCGTATACATGCATTGGCATCAAGTGCGTCTCAGCGCGGAGCGAGCCAGGCAAGAACATGTGCAGGTGGGCGCAACCATCGAGTTGGAGGCGCGGCTATATCCCGGGCCTCTTTCCGCCGATGAGTTGCAGGTGGAGATCGCCTGGGGGTGGCGCGAAAACGACGAAATTCATGGAATTCGCGTGGTCGAGATGAAAGCGGACGGCGTTCAGCCTGATGGCGGCATTCGATATAAGGGCGCGCTTACGTTCGATCGGAATGGACGCTTCGGTTATGGCGTGCGCGTATTGCCCCGGCATCCTCTTCTCACCCACAAATTCGAGATGGCCTTGGTGAAATGGGCAAGCTAAAAGCCCAACGACCCCGGCCCATAAAAAACGCTGTTCGCGTATTGCGCGAACAGCGTTTGAACAGGTGGCGACGGGTGGACTCGAACCACCGACACAGCGATTATGAGCCGCTTGCTCTGACCTCCTGAGCTACGTCGCCATATGGAAGGCCCTGGGCGTGACTCCAGGGCCTGTTCGAGTAGCGGGGGCAGGATTCGAACCTGCGACCTTCGGGTTATGAGCCCGACGAGCTACCTCTGCTCCACCCCGCATTGCTTATGACTTAATTATACGCATTTCGGCGCGTCTGTCAAATACGCGCGCGCCGCTGATCCAGCGCCCAACCCAAACCGCCATATATCGCGGCCCACACAACACCGTTGATCGCTTCCAGAAAAATATAGCTCATTCTATTGGCGGGAACGGTCATATCGAACCACGAAACCAATATCATGGCCGGCGCTTCGTGAACTCTCGTAAGAATAAAGCCGGGAAAACCGAGAATGAAACCGAGGCTGCGTAGCCCCGCCGGCAAATAACTCGCTAGATAAGAGGTTGTGTAAAGGGCGAGCGCAAATGGCGCCACAACAAGGCCAAACGCGATCCCGGTCAGCAGCCAAACGCGCTGCGCTCGACCGCGTCGCGCCCAGCGATGCGTGATGATGGGAACAAGGATGAGCGCAAGCAACGCTGGATTCATGGCGTTCACTCACCCACAGTGACATGGGGGCGCAGCTTTTCCAATGTGGCGGGACCAATGCCCTTGACGCGCAATAAATCATCCACCGTGGCGTAAGGGCGGCCCTCGATGATAGCCGCGGCGGTCTTGGGCCCAACACCGGAAAGGGTTTCCAGTTCGGCCGCCGTGGCCCTGTTCAGATCGATGCGCTTTCCCGTGGAGGGAGCGGCTCGATCGGTTGAAACGGGTTGCTGGCTTGAGGATTGGGAGGAGTTGATGGAGGGTCTATCGCTCTCTCCCTGGAGAGGAACGTATATTTGCTCGCCATCGCTTAAAGGGTGAGCCAGGTTGATGGCGATCAAATCCGCGTTTGCGGCCGCGCCGCCGGCCGCGTTGATGGCGTCCTCCACCAGGCTATCTGGGGCCAGCCGGTATACGCCAGGAGAAACGACCGCGCCGCTCACGTAAACGCGAAGCCGCGCGGGGGTGGGCGTTTCAGCGACTCTTGTGGGGACGAGAGTGGGCGGAGGAACGATCTCGATGGGCTGAACCGGGGGACGACGTTGCCCAAAGAGCAAGTATGCCCCGAAAAAAAGGGCCCAAACTAGGGAGGTGGCCAGGATGATGGGCGCATGTCGTCGCCATTCAGCCATGATCGCCTTCTAGAAAAGGGGGGCGCTCGGCAAGCGCGGAGACGGGCGTCCAAATTGAGAATGGACGCGCTCCTCGGGTGGGATTCTACGCCTTTAGTCTAAAGGGTTCTGCTCTTCAGGCTCTGATGAAGAGGTGGATTCGGTGGTCGCCGCTTGCTCCGGCATATGGGGCATAAAGGCCCTGAGCAGCTCCAAAGGCAATGGGAAGACAATGGTCGAGTTTTGCTCCACCGCGATCTCGGTCAATGTGGAAAGGTAACGCAACTGAAGCGTGCCCGGCGAGGCGGCCATCACATCAGCCGCTCGCGCCAATTGTTTCGAAGCCGTGTACTCGCCCTCGGCATGGATGATCTTTGCGCGTCGTTCGCGTTCGGCCTCGGCTTGCTTGGCCATGGCCCGCTGCATGCTCGCGGGCAAACCTACATCTTTCACCTCCACAACCGTGACCTTGATGCCCCACGGCTCGGTGGCATCGTCTATAACGCGCTGCAATTCCATATTGATGCGTTCGCGGCGGGCGAGAATATCATCCAACTCGTGCTGACCAATGACCGAACGCAGCGTGGTTTGCGCGATCTGTGCGGTGGCGCGCCGATAATCTTCTACGTTGATCACGGCTTTGTCAGGGTCCAACACATGGAAATAAACCACGGCGTTCACCTGCACGGTGACATTGTCGCGAGTAATGGCCTCTTGGGTGGGCACATCCAGCGTAACCACGCGCAAGTCCACTTTGCGCATACGCTCGATAAAGGGAACAAGGATGATAAGGCCGGGCCCGCGCACGCCGACAAAACGCCCCAAACGAAACACCACGCCCCGTTCATACTCTTGCACGACTTTGATGGCCGAAAGCGCGATGATCAATAAAATGAAAACAAAAACAGCAAAGCCTATCATAGCGACGCTCCTATCAAGAGAACCAAGGAAACCCGTATCAAATGACAAAACATGTCGCCAACTATTGTAACAGATGAAAGGCGAGCTGTAAATAGCGCCCGATCTTGTTTTCAAAGCCGTCCGACCGCGGGCTTGCTTGCGGCGGATCGCTTGCGCCGACCAACGTAGACCAAAGTAGACGATGGGACCATAGGACGAAGAGACCATGGCCAAACCTAACCTCATCGTCCTATCGTCTTATGGTCTTATCGTCTATTTTCAAAGCAGCGAGAGGGGCGCGAGCGATCGGTTCCAGGCCCCGATATAACGCACCACTTCGCCCCCAAATCCACGCTTAAACCGCCACACGCCCCACAAGCCAGTAAGCGAATCAGGTATGGGCGCGTTGGGATCAAGACCGATTTCATCGGGCGCGCCCCATAAATCATAGTGCGTGCAGCCAGCGCTTTTGGCCCAACGCATGGTCTCCCATTGCAAGAGATGGTTGGGCATTCGGTTTCGATGGCGGTTGCTCGATGCGCCAAAAAGATAATAGGCCCGTCCTGCAAGGCGGACGACCATCAATGCAGCCAACGCCTCGTCCTGGTATTCGGCCAATAACAACGCGACGCGCCCTTCGGCTGCAAACAATTTCCAAAACCGACGATAATATTCGGGGCTATGCACGCCAAATGCATTGCGCTCGCCTGTCATAACCATCAAACGGATAAACGTCTCCACATCGGCATCGTCGCCCTTGCGCACGCGCACGCCTTTCCGAGCGGCCAAGCGCACATTGTAACGCCATTTTTGTTTCATCCGAGCCAAAATTTCTTCCTCTGGCGGGGTCAGGTCGATCCACACAGTGGTGCGAGGCTGAATGGTGCGTTTGCTGGGACGAAACCCCAGGCGGACCAGGCGCGCCGCCAGCTGGGGCGAATCGGGCGCTTCGGGCTCCAACTTGAGCAATAAGGCCCCATGACGGCGACAATAACGCCACACCGCATCCAAAAAAGCGCGTGTTTGCGTCTCGTTTTCCCAATCCACCAACGGCCCTTTGGGAACATAAGCAATGCGCAAAGGCAAGAGCCGGGCGCGCGGCAAAGGGCGAAAGAGCACCTGCACCCCCGCCTTGATCTCATCCCCCTCCATCCAGGCAAACCGAACATCCTCCCACCCAAAAGCGCGCTTCAACCGGCCCCAGGCGCTCAATTGCAATGGATGAGCCGCGCGATGATTCGACACGAACGCATCCCAAATGGCGTCGCTCCAATTCACCTCTCGACTATGAGTCAGTTGACCGCCCAAGAGGACCGGCTCCCGAAAAGCGCTTGATGAGCAGCCGATGACGAAAAGCGCCAATGGCTTCTCATCACCCAGCCTCCATCTCGCAGTTGGCTAAAAAATCAACGATCTCGTTGGGGCCATCGGTCAGCAATGAACGCGCCGCGCCACTGGCGCATGCCACTTTCGTTGTGGAGACGCGTTGATGCTCGCTGCACCAACCGTAAAGAATAGAGACGACCTGCGGTAAAGCCTCGACGCGAGCCGTCACCCGCAAGCCATTGGAATCTTCTTCGAAAAAGGCGTCCGCGCCGGGCGCATCCAAGATCTGCTCCTCCAATTCATAGTAGGCTTCTCGGCTTGCATTTGCCGTTGTGATGAGAAAAGAGATCGTCGTCATGGCAATTATCCTAAACGTTTGCTGGCATTCTGAGCCGAAACGAGCCGCGAACCATTATAATCCACCCAGGCCAACCATGGGGCCAAGCTTGAACGTGTGACCGAACGCATAAATAAGCAAATCATAATGCTGAAGATTCACGCCGCCTCGACCATTGGACCACGCCTCGTCAACCTCGACCGCCAGGATTTTCGCTATCCAGAGATCAATATCCCCTAAATCATGCACATCTTCCACCCGACACTCGATATTAAGCGGGCACTGTTCGATGAGGGGCGCGCCAATGTAGCGAGCCGGAATGGTGGTCAGACCGCAAAGGGCCAGTTTGTCCACCTCGGTTCCCGAAATATAACCGCACTGACGAGCAATGGCCCGCATCTCAGAGGTTAGTACATTGACTGCAAATTCTCTGCTCTGGGCAATGAGCTCATTCGTGTAATTCACCTTGAGCACTCCCATGGCCAATCGGTTCTCGTCACCGGGCAATGGCGCGATGGAAGCGTTGGTTGAAACATTGACGCGTCCATCTGGCCCCTGAACCGTGACAAGCGTCAAAGGCAGACCATAATGCAAATATTCGCCATACGCGCCGGTGTCAACAATAGTGCGCATCCTTTAACTTCTCCTTGCAGGGAAAACACATGACGTAAACTGCTAGGGCTAATCATCTCGAATCAAGACGTTCCGTCACATGCCAGCGCTTGACGATGGCCAGCCAAACAGCCGCTTGGCCCCGGCCGTCCACCGCCTTGTTCTTTATCGAGCGTCTCCTGGCGCGACCTTAGCAGTTCTCTGATCGACGTTGAGTGAATTTTCATAAGCTTATCATACTCGCGACATTTCATCCATGATCGAGATCACGAAATTTTGGTAAGGGATGCTCCTTTTTCCCAGCTTTTGACGCATTCGACGCCGATTCTCCGCATCGGTTTGCAACCGTTGGTGTTATAAAATGGAGCGGCATGCGCGTGCGCGACCCGCGGCGCGCGAGCAAATTCATCCGCTTTGTTTTAGCGTTTCATCGTTCTCTTCATCCATCTCAAATTTCATTCATTGCACACTCTATGAACCCTCCTCGCGTCGCGGTCACTGGCGTCGCCGCCATTGCATCGGCTGGTCATCATATCGAAGAAATTTGGACCAACGTCGTGGCTGGTCGGCCCAATATCACTCCCATCACGCGTTTCGATGTCAGCGATTTACGCACGCGTTTCGCTTCGCAAATCACCAACTTCAATCTGGCGGAGCGCGTCAATCCGCGCACGCTGCGACGTTTGGGCGAATACATCGCCTATGCCGTATATGTGGCAGGAGAGGCGCTAAACGATGCAAAACTGAATCTGGCGCAAGTCGATCCCGCTCGCGTCGGAGTCATTTTAGGCTCGGCCATTGGCGGCATTGGCGCCTTGCTCAGCCATTACGACACGCTACAAAAGCAGGGGCCAAGACGAATCAATCCTTTCGCCATTCCCGCCATGTTGGTGGATTCGGCGCCGGGCATGGTGGCCATTGAATACGGACTGCGCGGCGTGAATTTTGCTGTAGTGGGCGCGTGCGCATCGGGGAATTATGGCGTCGGCGAGGCCTATCACGCCATCCGTCGCGGCGACGCGGATGTGGCGCTTTGCGGGGGCGTTGAATTTGCGCTAACGCGTTACACCATGGCCGGTTTTGAACGAGCGCGAGCCATGTCGGCCCGAAACGAAGACCCCAACCGCGCATCTCGACCATTCGACGCCACGCGCGACGGCTTTGTCATTGGCGAAGGCGCGGCCATGTTGGTTTTAGAGCGATGGGAGCACGCGCGAGCGCGAGACGCGCGCATCTATGGAGAGATATTAGGTTACAGCGCCACCGAAGACGCGCATCATCTCACTGCGCCCCATAAAGATGGGCTGGGCGCGCAAGAGGCGATGCAGCTGGCTCTACGTCAGGCTGGCCTGCAACCCCAGGATATCGACTACATCAATGCGCATGGAACCAGCACGCCTTTGAACGACGCCACCGAGACGCTGGCCATCAAGCGCGTGTTTGGGCCAAACGCCCACCATATCCCCATTAGCTCGACAAAATCGGTGACTGGCCATCTTTTGGGAGCGGCTGGCGCGTTGGAGGCGATCTTCTGTTTGCTGGCCATACGCGATGGCGTTGTTCCGCCCACCATCAACTATGAAACGCCGGATCCCGCCTGCGATCTTGATTACACGCCCAACGAGGCGCGAAAACATACCATTCGTTACGCCGCATCCAATTCTTTTGGTTTTGGCGGACACAATAGTTGCTTGATCTTGGGAGGCGCCGACAATGGTCGGAAAGCATAACGGACAGTTTCAGCCCTTGCAACGTTACGCTCACATCACTGGCTGGGGAAAAGCCCTGCCCGACCGGGTGGTGACCAACGACGAGCTGGCGCAGATCGTGGACACAAGCGATGAGTGGATCCGTACGCGCACGGGCATTCATCAGCGCTATGTCGCGATCGACGCCAACGAAACGACAGCCACACTAGGCGCGCGCGCTGCGCGGGCCGCGCTCGAAAAAGCGGATCTCCCCATCGGCAAACTCGATCTCATTATCTGCGCCACCTCGTCGCCCGAACATCTCTTTCCTTCCACCGCCTCTCTCATTCAAGATGCGCTGGGCGCGACTCGCGCCGGCGCGTTCGATCTCAGCGCGGCCTGTTCCGGCTTCGTCTATGGCCTCGCGCTTGCGCGAGGCATGATTGCATCGGGCCAGGCCGACAATGTGCTGGTGGTGGGCGCGGAAACCCTTTCCCGCATCGTCGATTGGTCTGATCGCAACACTTGCGTGCTTTTCGGAGACGGCGCCGGAGCGGTGTTGCTCCAGGCCAGCGCCACCCCCGGCGGCGTGCTCTCCACTGTGTTGGGCAGCGATGGCTCGGGCGGCGATCTGTTGGCCGTGCCGGCCGGCGGCAGCAAACAACCGGCCACGTTAGAAACGGTTGCGGCCGGACAACATTTCATCAAAATGGATGGTCGAGCGGTGTTCCGTTTCGCGACGCGCGTCATGGCCGACGCCACGCGCGAGGTGTTGGGCAAAGCGGGTTTGGAAGTCGGCGATGTGGATTTGGTGATCCCGCACCAAGCCAATGAGCGAATTATTCGCCTTTCCATGAAACAATTGGGATTGCCCGAAGAAAAAGTGTTCATCAACCTCCAATATTACGGCAACACTTCCACGGCCTCCATTCCCATCGCGCTGTGCGACGCCATCGAACAAGAACGACTGCAACCCAACGACAACATGGTCATGGTGGGTTTTGGCGCGGGGCTCACCTGGGCGGCCTCAGCCATCAAGTGGGTGGGGCCGGTGAGCCGCGAAGCGCCTTTGTGGCGGGCGGGCCAACGCACCGCCACCTACGGCTTGGCTCAGATGCGCTCGCGCCTGCTAAGGCTGAGTCGTAAGATGGAAGGCACCTTGATGACCGAAGAGGGCGATGCGCTGAGTGAAGCCCTGAGCAAACGCATCGAGCGCTGGCGACGCTCGAGTAAGGAATAAACGATTTCTTGCCTCTTGCCCTCGGTTGCATTACCATGATAGCCGTGAGCAAGAGTTCGCTTTCCGCCCAAGAAAATGGAGCCAAGAGCGCCGACGCATATCCTCGTCCTTTGGTGACGGTTGATATTGTGCTCTTCACCTTCACCGAAGGGGAGCTTCGCGTGCTGCTTATTCAACGCAAACACCCGCCATTCGAGGGTTATTGGGCCCTGCCGGGCGGCTTCGTAAATATCGACGAGCCATTGGACCAAGCCGCCGCGCGCGAGTTGTTCGAAGAGACGGGAGTAAGCAATATCTATCTCGAACAACTTTACACCTTCGGCGATCCCCAACGCGATCCACGCGGGCGCGTTATTACGGTCGCCTATTTCGCCATTATGAGCGCGGATGCGGCTGAAAAAACTCGAGCGGGTGACGACGCGGCGGCCGCGCGCTGGTTCAATGTTTACGATTTGCCTTCGTTGGCTTTTGATCACGAACGCATCATCAAATATGCGTTGGTGCGGCTCCGGTATAAACTTGAATATACGGCCCTTGGATTCCTTCTATTGCCAGAGGAGTTCACCTTGAGCGAGCTGCAACAAGTGTACGAAGTGGTGCTGCAAGAACGTTTGGATAAGCGCAACTTCCGCCGCAAGATTTTGGCCCAGGGCATTATCGAAGATTCGGGACGACTTCGTTACGGCGACCATCGTCCGGCCAAGCTCTATCATTTTACGGCCGCAGCCATTGAATTGGAAAAGGCGCGACGACGCTTTCCCTAACCAAACGCGTTGTGATTTTGCTCATACCCCAGCTGAGTTGCATATGACATAATAAGAATGACGAAGCGCAGCCTCGGGCGCGCGTTCGCGCTTCTTATCGATTTGGTTGTTCTCCCGCGTTCTTGTACGGAGGTGGCTCAATGTACAGGCGTATTTTGGTTCCGTTGGATGGCTCGCGATTCGCCGAACGCGCTTTGGACGAAGCAAAACGTTTTGTGGGCGATGAGACGGAAATCATCCTTTTGGAGGTGGTCCATATTCCCTTCCCCGTGATGACGCCCGATCTGGGAGCATCGATGGTGATGATGGATCTCGACGAAATGTTGGCCGAAGCTCAAGCCTATTTGAATGGACTGGTTGAGACATTGAAAGAGGAGGGCGTTCGAGCGTCGGCTGAGGCGTTGGAAAATGAAAACGTAGCCGTCGCCATCGTCGAATATGCCCGGGAGCATGATATCGATTTAATCGTCATGTCCACCCACGGTCGCGGGGGATTGAGCCGCCTGGTGTTTGGCAGCGTGGCCGAAGGCGTGCTCAGACAGGCGCCTTGTCCGGTTTTGCTTGTTCGCGCAACCGAAGATTGAAGAAAGAGGGGGGTCACATGTATCATCGTATTTTGGTTCCATTGGATGGTTCGCTTTTGGCCGCGCAAACGCTTTCTCATATCGGCGATTTGGCGGCCGAGGGCGCGCGTGTGACTTTGTTGCAAGTGGTTCGTCGCCCCATGCCCGTGATTACGCCTGAAGTCGCCGCGCCCATGCCCTTGGATGATGGCGCGCAGATCATAGAGGAGGCGCGGGCCTATCTGCGAAGCCAGGCGTCGGGCGTCATCGATGGACATTTTACGGTCGATATCGATGTCATTGAGGCGGATGATGTGGCTGCGGCCATTGTGCAATATGCGCGCGAGCATGATGTGGATCTGATCATGATGTCCACCCATGGCAGGGGCGGTCTATCGCGCCTGGTGTTCGGAAGCGTGGCCGAAGAAGTGGTGCGTCAAGCGCCCTGTCCGGTCTGGGTGCTACGGCCTCATTGATGGACGACAACCCAAAAACCGGAGGGTGATGCGCTCAATCCCCTCTGAGGATTGTTGCGCTATGCGTGCGCGCGGCGCGCACGCGCGCGGCCAACCAAATTTGACAGGGGCGAAAAAGAAGATTATAATCTGGAATAGTTCTAAACTAATACTCGTTCCACCCTGATAATCATTCCAGGAGTTAAATTCCATGCAAGAACCTCGCCCCCCGCTCATGTCCAATGCCCGATATGAGGCGCTTTCCACAGCTTTGAAACGAGCGGGGTATCGGCTCACGCCCCAACGGTTGGCCATTTGCGAATACCTGGCCAATAGCCGTGAGCATCCTTCGCCAGCCGAAGTTTATGAGCATGTGCGCGCTCAGTATCCAACCATGAGTCGCGCCACCGTGTACAATACGCTCAACGTTTTGCGCGATCTCGGCGAAATCATCGAGATTCGCAGCGGAGCCGAGGGCGTGCGTTATGAAACCGATCTCACCCCTCACGCCAATCTCATTTGTTTGCGATGCGGTCGCATTATTGACTTCCCCCTGGATCGCATGGACGCGATCCGAAAAGATATGGTCGAAGCTGCGGGCTTCGAATTACGCGGTTTTCGCGTTGATGGATTTGGTCTTTGCGCTGAATGCAAAAAAGAAGAGACGGAGCAAATCGGACATGACTGAACGAAACTTACACACCTCCATTGTTTTGCCCGAAGATGAACGCGAAGGCGAACAATGCGCCAAACTTTTACTACAAACATTGAACCAACACCCTGGCGTGCGCGCGGCGCAGATTGATTTCCAACGTCGCGAGCTGGAACTGCGATACGAGCCCGATCGAATCGCGCCCGAAGTGGTGGCGGGCGTTGCCGCGGATCTGGGCATTCGGTTGGGCTCACACATGGACCATTGCGCCCTGGTCGTGGACGGCATGGATTGTCGCAATTGCGCCCCACAACTCGAGGCCGAGCTCGCCGCTATTCCGGGCGTGCATCGGGTGACGGCCAATCCAGCCGCCCATGTGGTGGGCGTCCACTACGAAAGCCCGGCCGCGTTGGCCTCGGTGAAAACGCGCATTGCAGAGATGGGCTATCAGGTCGCAAGCGAGGCTGAGCAAGCCAAGCCAGGTTTCTGGACGCGCAACATTGGTCTTATATATGCGGGTCTCACCCTGGCTTTCCTGTTACTCGGGCTTTTGTTCGAAAAATGGGCGTCGATTCCGGCCGCGCCTTGGATGCACCTGGTTTTCTTTGGCCTGGCCTATGTTATCGGCGGTTATGAAGCGGCCCAAGAAGCGCTGCGCGATTTACGTCATGGCAAGTTGAACGTTGATCTGCTTATGCTGCTGGCGGCCCTTGGCGCGGCCGCGCTGGGGCAATGGGCTGAAGGCGCGATATTGCTTTTTCTGTTTAGTCTTTCGGGCGCGCTGGAAGAATTTGCACTGGATCGCACGCACAGCGCCATTGAAGCATTAACCAAACTGCGCCCCACCGAAGCCACGGTCCGTCGCGGGCATATTGAAGAGCGCGTGCCGGTTGAGGCCGTCAAGCCGGGCGATATCGTGGTTGTGCGACCAGGCGAACAAGTGGCCGTTGACGGCGTGGTGGTGAGCGGCGAAACGAGCATCAACCAGGCCGCGATCACCGGTGAATCCATGCCCGTGTTTAAAAAGGTCGGCGATGAGGTTTTCGCCGGCACCATCAATCAAGATGGCGCCATTGATGTGCGCGCCACCCGCCCCGCCCAAGATTCGACTCTGGCGCGCATCATCGAACTTGTGGCCGAAGCCCAAAGTGAGCGGGCGCCCACACAGCGACTTATCGACCGCTTCGCACACCCCTATGCGGTGGCCGTGCTTTCCACTGTGGCGTTGATCATTGTTGTGGGAACCTGGGTGTTGGGTTTTCCCTTCGATGATGTCTTCTACCGCGCCATGACGCTGTTGGTGGTGGCCTCGCCCTGCGCCCTGGTCATCAGCACGCCTGCATCCATCCTATCGGCCATTGCCGCGGGCGCGCGCAACGGCATTCTCTTCAAGGGTGGAGCGCATCTTGAAAACGCGGCCACGGTCGACACCATCGCGTTCGACAAGACCGGCACCCTCACTTATGGCGAGCCTGAAGTGACCGATGTGCTTGTCTTCAATGGTTATTCAGAGGATGCGCTGCTTCGTCTGACGGCCAGCGCTGAACGACGCTCCGAACACCCCATTGCTCGCGCCATTGTGCGCGAAGCTGAACGTCGGAACCTAACTCTGAGCGAACCTGAAAAATTCGTTGCCGTGCCAGGACAGGGCGTGAAAGCCGTTGTCGAAGGTCGCGAACTCATCATCGGCAACGAAACCATTCACCGCAACCACAATGGCCGCTCTGCCGAAACAATTCCCAACGAAGTGCGAGCGCTTCAGGCGCAGGGCAAGACTGTGGTCATGGTTTACAATCAGGGCCATTTGGTTGGTGCGGTGGCTGTAGCCGACCGATTGCGCGAAAACGCCGCAGACACCGTGGCCGCGCTGCGCCGTCTTGGCGTCAAGCATATTGTCATGCTCACCGGCGATCATCGTCAGGTGGCGGAGGAAATCGCCCGGTCGGTGAACATCGATCAAGTGCACGCCGAGTTGCTGCCAGCGGACAAGGTCGCCGTGATCAAACGCTATCAGGAGCAAGGCGCGCGGGTGGCGATGGTCGGCGACGGCGTCAACGATGCGCCGGCTTTGGCTTTGGCGACTGTGGGCATTGCCATGGGCGCGGCCGGAACCGATGTGGCGCTGGAAACCGCGGATGTGGTGCTCATGGCCGACGATCTGTGCAAATTGCCGTTGGCCATGCGGTTGGCTCGACGCTCTCGACGCATTATTGCCCAAAACATGGCCTTCGCCTTGGGCGTCATGGCGCTTCTCGTAATTGCAACCTTCACCATCGGCATTAGCCTGCCTTTGGGCGTTATTGGTCACGAAGGCAGCACGCTTGTCGTCGTTTTCAACGGTCTGCGCTTACTAAAGACCAAATAACGCGAGACCAAGCAACGCGCATGCAAAGGGCCTTCCGAGAAAAAAATTCGGAAGGCCCTTTTTGCTTCGCCGACAAAACGATCCGGACGCGTCTTGTCTATGGCGCCGCGACATGCACTTGAATCACCAAACGGCCCACCAAATAACGTCCATCATGTTGGGTGAGCGCGATCTCGCCTCGTTCTCCCGGCTTCGCGTTCACGAGCGCGGTCACGGCCAGCTCAACCTCCTCCACCTCCGAAGCCTTTAGCGCCAGCTCGGCCAGCCTGGCTTCGTCCTCAACCAGCCTTCCACCCCCTCCCGCGTTCACTCGCTCGTTCATGTTTAGCTCGATGCGCCCATGAGCAAACCCACGACGATCCACCGCCAAATTCATGCGAGACCTCTCATCTGCAAGGCCGAACATGGGAAAGCGAAACACCGCTCGTTCACCGGGCCGCACAGTCAAAATGACAAGATTCTTCTGGGCAATGTTATTATCTTTGCGTGGAGACCAGTCATATTGTATGGGGTCGTCCGGCGAGCTGAGTTTGGCCAAAAAACAAAACGGCCCTTCATCATTCGGGGTCCACGGCGCGCTCTTCACCCGAGACTCGCCGACCGGAATGTCGGGGAATTCGATCTCACCCAAAGGCAGCCAATTGTGCGGCCAGATGGAAGTGGAAGCCGGGGAATAAAACAGCTCGGCCTTCACCCCTTTGGCGATGGCCGGCCCCATATTCCACGCGCGCACATAAACCCAGTTTGTAGCGCCTGTGCGCGGATTTTGGTGCTCTTCGCCCTCATCTTGCTCATGTCGAACCCAAATATCAGGGCTATTAAAACGGTCGCCCTTGCTCGGCGTCTCCCCGCGATCGTCTGCATTGTTGCGAATGTACACATCGCTGAGCGGCGCGCGATCGCCGGTGGCCGCGATCATGTTATGAAGGGCTAGAAACGCGTAGGGAATGGTTCCAAACCCCTCGCCCAAAGGATTATCCACTCCCCAGGGCGACCAGGAATTGCGCAAGATGAAATAACCGCCACCGGGCGCGCGCTTATCATCGACATATCCCACCAAGGCCATGGCATGAGCGCTCATTGGGGGTTCGTCAGGCAACGGCATATTGATCTTGCCAAATCGTCGCGTGATGCGGTTACGATACCATGACTCGTAAATGGGAATGGTGAAAAGCACCGCCTTGCCTTTAGCCAATGCCGCCTTGATCGAGACGATATCCTTCGGATCGAGATGAACGGCGCGTTTAAGACGATAGCGCCGAGCGTTTTTCAGCGCCTTTTCAGGCGGGGGGCCTTGGCCCTCATCGCCGGGCTTGGGCGTCGGATTATAAGGCCAGTCCTCTTCGGGCGCCGCGCCCGCCTCCACCAGACATTCGACGCCCAGACGAGGATAGGTTCCACTCACATTGGGCAAATTGTCTTTTTGCTTGCACCACCAATAGATGAATTGCTCGGAAAGATCCATCTCCTCGGGCTCTGCGACGCCGGCTTGAATTTCGAGAAACTCGCGCACCGCGGCCGCAGCATGGGCCACGCATGTGCCGCGGCGCCCCTGATTGCGGGGTGGGGGCAGTTTATCGGCATAGTGGACATATGCAGGAAGCTCGCCTTCATAGACAATGGTTTCGTAAACCTCGGCCGCGCGCATGGCTTCTGGCGGCGTCAACGCGCCCGATGCGTATTCGACCTCCTCCAACTCGTCTCGTTCGGCGCCGCGAACCGCGCCAACGACATTCCGGGCGCGCTCGAGCAAACGCTCCAAACGCTCGGAATCCACCTCAAGTATGGTTTGCAGCGCGCGTTGGCCATTGGGCAAAGCGGCCGTGGCCAACAACTCTTGCACGCTTGTGATCCAATATTCTTGAAGCGCCTCGATTTGTTCACGCCTGAATCCGCGTACGCGTGACAAAGGCGCGGCGTTGATGATGGGTTTGGGTGGACTGGAAGCAAACATGAGAGAGGGCGCCCTTGGTTAATCATCGTCCAAATCTCGACGCGGATTGTGGACGATAGGATGAACAGTGAAAATTGCACCCTTATTTTAGCGCCAGGGTGAACAGCGCGCAAGGCGAATTTAGAGCTGAACACCCCACAAAGGAAAATCATGCACAGAGCCAATCCTCTTGTCCGATTTTTGGTTAAGGGCGACTCTCAGACGCGATCTCTTCTTTATTTGCGCGCAGCGCAGCCCAAAAATGAGACGAAGATGAGATTTTCGGGGCAAAACGGCTCTTTTATGAGAATTTTCTAAAAATCTCGCCGAGAGTCGTGAACAACGCCACTTGTGGGGTTGACAGGTTCAGAAGTTGCTGTCTATAATCGCAGCACTTTGTCAAGGTACTTTCCAAGTCTAATTTTCCTGTCACTCCAAAGGAGGTGAAGAAGAATGTCCAAACGCATTTTGATGATTGCTGGTCTGCTTATGATTGTGGCGTTGACTCTGGCTGCATGTGGAGGAGCCGAACCAACGCCCACGCCCGCTCCGCCCGAACCGACTGAAGCGCCGGCGGAAGCGACGCCCACGCCAGAGCCGCCCACGCCAGAACCGCCTACGCCCACGCCTGTGCCGCCCACGCCGACGCCTATCCCGCCCACGCCCACGCCGGTGCCTCGAACCGGAGCCTGGGTGGATTCGTTGGTCTTTACTGTGCAGGAGGATGCGGATCTGGCGGTGTCTCAGCTGGAAGGCGGCGATATCGATATCTACGCCTACACCGTCAGCGATCCTGAACTCTTCAAGAAGGTCAAGGAAAATGCGGATTTGGCTTACGCCGAATCTTTCGGCTCCTACACCGAGCTCACCTTCAATCCTGTGGGGCCTGAGTATGGCGAAGGTGAATTGAACCCCTTCTCCAGCGCCAAGATTCGCGAGGCCGTAAACTGGCTCATCGACCGAAACTACGTGGTTGAGGAGATTTACGGCGGCTTGGCCATTCCTAAATTCTTGCCCATCACCAGCGCTTTCCCCGACTATGCGCGCTATGTAGACAAAGTTCGCGAGCTCGAAGCCAAATACGCCTATGATCTGGACAAGGCCAAGGCCATCATTGAGGAAGAGATGGCCGCCATGGGCGCGGAAATGGTGGATGGCAAATGGACATACAATGGCAACCCGGTCACCATCAAGTTTGTCATCCGCACCGAGGATGAGCGCCAAGAGATTGGTGATTATGTGTCCAACCAGCTGGAGGCCGTAGGCTTCACGGTGGACCGCATGTATAAGAACCGCACCGAAGCGTCGGCGCTGTGGATCCGCACTGATCCGGCCGAAGGCCAGTGGACCATGTACACCGGCGGTTGGATCACCACGGCCATCGACCGGGATCAAGGCGGCAACTTCAGCTTTTTCTACACCCCGCGTGGCATTCCCGTGCCGTTGTGGCAAGCTTATCAGCCCAGCGAGGACTTTGATCAAGTGTCGCTTCGGCTGGAAAACAACGACTTCGCCACGATGGAGGAGCGAGGCGAACTCTTCCGCCAGGCCATGGAACTGGCCTTGCAGGATAGTGTGCGCGTGTGGATTAATGATCAGCTCGCGTTTTCGCCCTATCGCGCAGACGTATCTGTGACTGCGGACCTGGCTGGCGGCATCGCGGGTGCGCAGGTCTATCCCTACACCGTTCGCCGCACGAACGAAGAAGGCGGTCAGGTGAAGATCGCTCAGCCCGGTCTGTTGGTGGAGCCCTGGAATCCCATTGCCGGCTCCAACTGGATCTATGACACCATGCCCCAGCGGGCCACCGGCGAATTCGCGGTCATCGCCGATCCCTTCACCGGCCTGAGCTGGCCAAACCGCATCGAAAAGGCCGAACTGGTGGTGAAGACAGGCTTGCCCGTGGCCAAGACCCTGGATTGGATCGATCTCACCTTCGAAGATGAGATCATCGTGCCCGACGACGCCTGGGTGGACTGGGACGCGGAGAATCAAACATTCATCACCGCGGCCGAGAAGTTCACGGAGACCGTCACCGCCAACACGAAATCGGTGGTTTACTATCCTGAGGGCATGTTCGACACCGTCACCTGGCAAGATGGCAGCCCGCTCAGCCTGGGCGACTTCATCATGGGCATGATCCTCACCTTCGATCGCGGCAAGGAAGCCAGCCCCATCTTCGATGAGGCCGTGGTGCCCGATCTGGAATCCTTCCTCAGCCACTTCAAGGGCGTGCGCATCGTTTCCACCGATCCTCTGATCATCGAAACCTACGATGACCAGTACGCTTTGGATGCGGAGAACAGCATCAGCTCCTGGTGGCCTTATTACGATCAGGGCCAGGCTCCCTGGCACACCCTGGCCGTGGCCTATAAGGCCGAAGAGAACAAAGAGCTGGCCTTCTCCTCTGACAAGGCCGACGCGCTTGAGGTGGAATGGATGAGCTTCATTGGCGGCCCCAGCCTGGAAGTGCTGAAGAAATACCTAGATGAGGCTGCTGGTGAAGGATTCGTGCCTTACGCCGCGACGCTGGGCGAGTTTGTCAGCGCAGACGAGGCCGCGGCTCGTTATGAGAACTTGAGCAAGTTCTACGATGAGTTCGAACATTTCTGGGTGAACACCGGCCCCTTCATTCTCAAGGCGGCGTATCCGGTCGAAGGCTCGCTGGAACTGGTGCGCAACGAAGCCTATCCTGATTCCGCCAACAAGTGGGCTCGCTTCGCCGAACCCAAGATCGCTGAGGCGGCAGTGGATGGGCCTGGTCGCGTGAAGATCGGCGAGGAGGCCGTCTTCGAGATCATGGTCACCTATCAGGATGAGGCCTACCCCGCCACAGAAATCAGCGAAGTCAAGTACCTGGTCTTCGACGCCGAGGGCAATCTGGCGGCTTCCGGCTCCGCCGAACTGGTGGAAGATGGCAAGTATCAGGTGGTCCTCAGCAGCGACGTGACCGGCAACCTGCCGGCCGGCTCCAACCGCATCGAGGTGGCCGTCTCGCCATTGGTGGTGAGCATTCCCTCCTTCGCGGACATGGAGTTCGTCTCCGTACCTTAAGCTTTGCGCTCACAGGGCTGGCGACTGCTGCTCAGTCGCCAGCCCTTTCTTTGTTGATGGCGGCTAAAACGCCGCGACCGCGGCAAGCCCTTCCGAGGCGGAGACCGGTCCACCTCAATTCACGATGTTCCATTCGTCTGTTTGAGGAAACCCTATGGCCCAATTGGCTCAACATGATCTAAAACGGCAGGCGCAGCTTGACACCTTGAAGCGCATTGGGAAATACACCATCATTCGTTTTTTCATACTCTTTTTTGCGGTGGCGGTGGGGATTTATCTGACCATTCTGGTGGCGAACATGGGCGGCTATGTGGATGAAATTCAACGAGCGGAGATACGCGAGAACATCGCCATTCAGATAAGCATGAATCCGGAATATAAGAAGCTAAGCACCGAAGAGCGAAAACAATTGCAAGAAAAACTGGTGGTGCTGGAGGAGGAGCGACTGGGCTTGAATCAGCCTTTTATCATACGGAGCTTTAATTATCTAAAAGATGCGCTCACCCTGAACTTGGGACGAGCGAAAAATATGACAAGCGATAGCGGCTCGCGACAGGTCAAACTGATTATTCTGGAACGGCTTCCCGCCACCGTGCTGCTATTTGGAACATCCTTTCTTATCAACTTTATTGCGAGTCTTTTCCTTGCCCTGATGCTTTCGCGACGATACGGCAGTTTTTGGGATCGCTTTGTGGTGGCGCTTTCGCCCACTTCGGCCGCGCCGGGCTGGTTTTATGGCATTTTTCTCATCGTGATCTTCGCGGCCTGGCTCCGAGTGCTGCCTTATGGGGGCATGGTGGACGCGCCGCCGCCTGAAGACCCATTGAAATACGCGCTTAGCGTCGCCGAACACATGGTGCTTCCGCTTTTGGCTTTGGCGATCAGCTCCATTTTTCTCAGCATCTATAGCTGGCGAACTTTCTTCTTGATCTACTCTTCCGAAGATTATGTGGAAATGGCCAAGGCCAAGGGGCTGACCGATCGAACCATCGAACGACGTTACATTTTACGTCCCACCTTGCCCACCATTGTCACCAACTTTGCTTTGTCCGCCATCGCCGTCTGGTTGGGAGCCATCATTTTCGAAACGGTGTTTAACTGGCCAGGCATTGGACGGGTCTATTTCCAAGCCATTGGCTTATTCGACACCGCGGTCATTGTGGGAACCACCGTCCTTTACGCCTATTTATTGGCGATCACGGTCTTTCTGTTGGACATCGTCTATGCATTCATCGACCCGCGGGTCAAAATCGGCTAAGGAGGACGATCAGGCATGAATCTCAATCAATTTCGAGATATTACCCGTTATCCTTCGGCCGTTGTCGCATTGGTGATCATCCTGATATTGGTGGGCGTCTCCATTTACACGGTCATCGCCCTGCCTTATCAAGAATCGGTGACCAAATGGCGCGGGGGCGACATGGTCTGGCAAGACAATCCCCGAGGCGTTCCCCCCACCTGGATCAATCTGGTTCGTTCGAAAAAACTGCCTGAGACCATCGTCTACCGCTCCACCGACGAGGGCGTGGAAAAGCAGATCACGCCATTGGATAAAGAGTTGACAGACATCTTTATGTCGTTTCAGTTCGAATATACGGCCGACGAATTTCCGCAGGAAATCATCCTCTTTTTCACCTCGACTTATGAGAAAAAAGCGCCCTATATTAGTCTCATTTGGAAAACGCCGGATGGTCGAGAGATTAGCATCGGTGATTTCGCCATTGAAAAGACCTATACTCGTCGCATTTCGCAAGACGACCAATTGACCAAAAAATTGGGCGCGCCTGCGGAAGTCGCCCTCTTTGCAGACCCCAACAGCGAAGAGCCCGCTCCTTTGAAAGGGACTTACACGCTTGAAATTGCAGGAATCACCTTTGAACCGGAAAGCGCCTTTGAAGTGAAATCCATCATTTTCGGAAAAGTGTATGGCATGGCGGGCACCGATCATCTTCGGCGCGATCTGATGTTAGGTCTGCTTTGGGGCACGCCTGTCGCCCTGGCTTTTGGCCTGCTGGCCGCGGTCATCACCAGTGTGCTCACCATGACCATCGCGGCTACTGGGGCCTGGTTTGGCGGTTGGGTGGATGGCGTCATTCAGCGCGTGACCGAGATCAACATGATGTTGCCCGTTCTGCCCATCCTCATTATGATCGGCGTTTTCTACTCTCGCAGTTTGTGGGTTATTTTGGGGTTCGTCATTCTCCTTAGCATTTTCGGCGCCAGCATCAAAAGCTTTCGCGCCATCTTTATGCAGGAGCGAGAAGCTGGATATATCCAGGCCGCCCAGGCTTACGGCGCCAGCAACGGACGGATCATCCTGCGCTACTTGATCCCGCGCATCATTCCAGTGCTCATCCCCTCATTGGTGGTGCTTATTCCCAGCTTCGTCTTTTTAGAAGCCTCGTTGGCCGTATTGGGCCTGGGCGATCCGGTCATGCCCACCTGGGGGAAGATCATCAATGACGCGCGCACCAACGGCGCGCTGCTCAAAGGACAGTATTATTGGGTGCTGGAGCCCTCCTTCATGCTTATGCTCACCGGCTTCTCCTTCGCCATGCTGGGCTTCGCGTTAGACCGCATTTTCAATCCGCGCCTTCGAGGAATGTAATATGCATGATCAGCCTCTACTTCGCGTCGAAGACTTGGTCCTCTACTTCAAGACCCGACGCGGCCATGTTCAAGCCGTGGACCATGTGCATTTTCAACTAAGCCCGAACAAAGCTGTGGTTATTTTAGGCGAGTCGGGCTGCGGCAAAACCTCCATGGCCAAAGCCATCCTTCGCCTGCTGCCTCGCAATGTAAGCCGTTATTCAGGAAAAATCGAACTCAACGGCGAAGATGTTATGGGTCTCACCGATGAAGAATATCGCACTCGGGTGCGATGGGTGAAGATATCCATGGTTCCTCAGGCCGCGATGAACGCGCTCAATCCGGTAATTCGGGTGGGCGATCAGGTGGCGGAGCCCGCCATGGTGCACCTGGATATGGATAAAGAGCAAGCCCTAAATCTCGCGCAAGAGATGTTCCAACATGTGGGCGTGCCTGTAGACTTCCTCAACCGCTATCCATTTGAGCTATCGGGCGGCATGCGCCAGCGCGTGGCCATTGCCATGGCCTTGATCACCAAACCCCAACTTATTGTGTTGGATGAACCCACCTCGGCTTTGGACCTGCTTACTCAAGCCAATATCATGAATGTGCTCAAAACCATCAAATGGGAAACCGGGGCCAGTTACATCCTCATCACGCACGACATCGCCACATCCAGCGAGCTGGCGGATGAAGTGGCCGTCATGTATGCGGGCCAAATCGTCGAAGTGAACGACGCGGAAAGCTTCTTTTCCTCACCTTTGCATCCCTATTCTCAAAAGCTCATGGCCAGCGTGCCCAAGCTCTACGATGATGAGCAACCCGATTTCATTCCCGGACGTCCGCCCAGCTTGCTTGATCCCCCCAAAGGATGTCGCTTCGCGGCTCGTTGTCATTTGCGTTTCGAAAAGTGCGATCAAGACCCGCCCACCTTTGTGGTCGATGGACGCTCTGTCAAATGTTGGTTATACGAGCAAGAGAGCGCAACAGTGATCGAACCCGCAATCGTGAAAGGAGGCGTCTCATGAGCGCCCAGCTACCAACATCCCCAACCGAGGCCCCCGTTCAAACAAACGATATTCTTATCTCGGTGAAAAATCTCCGCGTGTGGTTCGAGCTTAAAAAGTGGGGATTTAGCCATGTGGGTTGGGTGCGCGCGGTCGACGATGTAAGCTTCGACCTGAAACGAGGCGAGGCCATCGCCATTGTAGGCGAAAGCGGCTGCGGAAAATCCAGCTTGATGAAGACCTTGTTGTTATTGAACCGGCCGCATCAGGGACAGATCATCTTCCAAGGTCGCGACATCAGCAATTTGAAAGGCAAAGAGCTCAAATGGTATCGTTCGCAGGTGGGATTTGTGCAGCAAAACCCTTATGGCGCGTTGCCGCCCTTTATGACGGTTCGCCGAATTTTGGAAGAGCCTTTGCTCATCAATGGGGTGAAAGCCAAGGCCGAACGAATGGAGCGCATCCGCCAGGCCCTGCAAGAGGTGGCCTTGACGCCGGTCGAAGATTTTTTGAACAAGTATCCGCACATGCTGAGCGGCGGCCAACAACAACGCGTCGTCATTGCTCGCGCGATGATTCTGGAACCCAAGCTCCTGGTCGCCGACGAACCTGTATCCATGCTCGATGCATCGGTTCGAGTTGAAATCTTGCGTTTATTGCGCAAATTGCAACAGGAGCACAACCTCTCTGTGATGTATATCACGCACGATCTTTCCACAGTGCGCTTCTTCTCAGAACGCATTTTCGTGATGTACGCCGGAAAATTGGTGGAGCAAACCCATATCAAGGACTTGTTGAGCAACCCGTTGCATCCTTACACCGTGGCCTTGCTCACCGGCACCTCGGAGCCGGACGCGGCAAACGCCAAGCATCTGAAAGAAGTGCCCCCCGGCGAACCGCCCAGTTTGGTCAACCCGCCCACAGGCTGTCGTTTTCATCCCCGCTGCCCCAATGCCATGCCCGATCTGTGCGACGCCAAGAACCCGCCCACTTTCGAACCTTTGCCCAACCATGTCGTCGATTGCTGGTTGTACGACGGGGATCGCACAGCCTATCCAGAAACATCATGAGAGGATCACTGCCCATTTGGACGAAACTTTGGCTTGTAGGCGGGGTTCTGGTCTTTTTGGGCGCCGTTATCCCTTTTCTCATTGTTTTGGGTTATTTGCCATCGGGCCTTTGGCTCTTGGGCGGAGCCATGTTGGCATCGATCATCGGGGTGTTTTTGGGTTATTATGCCATGACGGTGTATGTTCGCGTCCATCGTCGCGGGCCGCCGCGTGAGTAGGGTTCATAATGAGTGGTGGAAGACGGGCCAGGTTCGTTGTCGCCTTTTCCCTCCTATGATAGAATAACGCCGCATCTGAATGGACCCTTTTCTCATATCATGAGCAATCCTTTGCAAGCGTATTGGACCATCTTGCGTCGGCGTTGGTGGATTCCGGCGGTCCTGGTCGCGCTGACGCTGGCGCTGACCCTGCTCACACAAAAGCCATGGCGTCCGCGCCCGCCCACTTACGCGCTGGGCATGGCTTTTAGCGTCGGCGTGCGTCCTCAGGCCTTGCCCGACCAATACACTTACGACGGTTATTACACCGCACTCGCCTCCGAATATCTTATCGACGACTTTAGCGCCATCGTCAAAGGTTCGGAGTTCGCAGCCGCGGTGTCCGAACGCCTCAAAGATGAGGGCATTGTCGTTTCGCCCGGCGAAATCCAGGGCAGCGCGCAGACCGGAACGTTGCATCGCATTCTCAACATCACCATCTATGGCGGTGATCCCGCGCGGGTTGAACGCATTGCGGACGCGGTCGCGGCCACTCTGATTGAAGACGCGGACCAATTCATGCCGCGTCTGTTGGCGGATCAGGGCGCGGTCTATCTGGTGGATCGCGGCGGAGCGAATGCGCTCGGGCCCTCGTTGCGCGAACGGCTGGACCTGCCCCTACGCCTGACATTGGCTCTCATCGCCGGGGTGGGCGTGATCTTCTTGCTGGAATATTTAGACGATCGGGTGCGAGATCGTAAGGACCTCGAGGCATTGGGCATCTCTGTTCTGGCCGAAGTGCCGCGTCGCAAATAATGCGTCGCCCATCACAGAGCTATGCGCCCAAAAGGGGCGCAATATCCATATGAAACGCACAATGGCCCATGATCACGGGGTTCTTTTGGTTGCAGCCTGAAAGCGCTTGGGCTAGAATATGGCCCCATCCCCATTCATGTAGGCTGGGCCGCGTGTGGCCAGCCGGGAGATTTTTGTAAGATGGAGATCAAAACATATTTACGAATTTTACGTCGAAGAGGTTGGATTATCCTGCTCACGGCCATCGTCGCCGCCGTGGCTGCGTTTGGATTTAGCCGATTTCAGGAGCCGGTCTATCGCGCCCGCATTTTGGTTAGCGTGTTGCCGGCCCGAGCGGATTGGGGCTTGAGCAACTCGACCAAAGATCTGTTGCGCAACTTCCAGACCAATCTGCTCACGCATCGCATGGCGCAGAAAGTCATCGACCAGGCCCAGCTCGACATGAACACCTACGAGTTGTTGGCCGAATTGGAAGCCAATCCAGAACCAGACCGCTTTCTCATCGAGATTGTGGCCAAGGATCCGGATCCGCAAACAGCCATTCTCATTGTCCAAACGCTGGCCCAACTCTTCGTAGATGAACGCGAAGAATGGAACCAACAACAAGACAAACGCGATCGCATTGATGTCAGCATCGTAGACAACGCGCGCGATGCGCCTTTATGGAAACCGAAACCGAAAATGAACGCGTTGGCGGGGCTGATTTTGGGCGCGCTGGTGGGAGCGCTCATCGTCTTTGCTCTAGAATGGCTGGAGTCTGGCGTTATTCGCACCCCCGAAGATGTGGAGCGCACGCTGGGTTTGAGCGTGTTGGCCGTGATACCTCCCGATGAATCGGGGCGGATGACGGCTCGACAACGCGCCAGGCAAACCGCCCGCCCCGCGCCCCAAACCACATAGGACAAATGCAACGTCTCTTGCCGTTTCTACAGGACGCTCGTCGTTTGACATATGTTCTTTGCTGAAGAACATCGGACGATGAGACGATTTTCTCCCACGCCCTGCTCCTCGCTTCTTGCTGTTTCTCCCTGCTCTTCACCCACGTCATGAGCATCGACCTCATCACCCTCACCGACGTTCGCTCTCCTCAGGCCGAGGCCTATCGGAGCCTGCGAACCAACCTGGAATTTTCCAGCCTCGATCATCCACTTCACACCATTTTACTAACCAGCGCATCGCCCAACGAAGGCAAATCCATCACCCTGGCCAATTTGGGCGTTATCGAGGCGCAAACCGGTAGAAAAGTGATCTTGATGGACTGCGACCTGCGCCGGCCGCGTCTGCACGACATTTTCGATGTAAACAACAGTTTAGGCGTTTCTTCTGTGTTGCTCGAACCAGATGCGGCCCTTCCCTTGCAACCCACCAATGTTGGCAATCTTGAAGTGCTTCCCAGCGGCCCTTTGCCGCCCAACCCGGCCGATTTGCTGGCTTCGCAGCGTATGGACCAGATCCTGGCGCGAGTGCGCGAGCAGGCCGACCTGGTGTTGGTGGATGCGCCGCCCGTGATCGTAGCCACCGACGCAGCCTTGCTCGCGGCCAAGGTGGATGGCGTCGTGCTCGTAGTAAGCGCCGGACAAACAAAAAGAGAAAACGCGGAACGAGCCAAGGACCTGTTGGCCAAAGTGAACGCCCGCCTGGTAGGCGCAGTGCTTCATAATGCCGCCGTCGACACCTCGCTCTACGCCGATTATGGCCAAAATGGATAACTGCCATTTCGACATGGTTCACTTTGCACACACATCGTCTTGACAATTCGCAACGTTCCTTGCCAATGGGCTCGTGCAGTGCGTATGACGTATTTCTCCCCGCCAAGGGCGAATTTCGCCCGCGGCAATATGCGCCATATGAAATACGAACATCCTCATGAAAGCATTGATATTAAGCGGAGGGAAAGGCTCGCGCCTTTATCCCCTCACCTACACCAACGCCAAACAGCTCATCCCTGTGGCCAACAAACCTGTGCTTTTTCGGGTCATCGAGGCCATCCGCGACGCGGGCATCACCGACATCGGCATCATCATTGGCATTGGCGAAAATGGTCGTCGCGTGCAAGAGGCCGTGGGGCAGGGCCGACGCTGGGGCGTGAATGTCACCTACATTCTCCAAGAAGCGCCTTTGGGCCTGGCCCATTGCGTGCTCATCGCCCGCGATTTCCTCGGAGATGAACGTTTTGTGATGTTCCTCGGCGACAATGTCATCGAGGGCGGCATTAGCAACTTGATTCGGGAATTCGAACAATCTGGCTACAATAGCCAGATCGTGCTCACCGAAGTGGCCGAACCGCAACATTACGGGGTGGCAGAGTTGAACCCTGATCGCAGCATCAAGCGCCTGGTGGAAAAACCCCGCAACCCGCCCAGCAATCTGGCCCTTGTAGGCATTTACATGTTCGATAAACATATTCACGAAGCGGTGCGCTCCATCGAACCGTCGTGGCGGGGCGAGCTGGAAATCACGGATGCAATCCAATGGTTGGTGGAGCACGGATATCATGTTCACCCTTACATTCATCGCGGTTGGTGGATCGACACCGGCAAACCCATTGACATGCTGGACGCCAACAGCAAAGTGCTGGAGGAGTTGACGCCGGAAATTCGCGGTTTTGTGGATCGCGATTCCAAAGTGGATGAGCGGGTGACCGTGGAGGAAGGGGCCGAGATCATCAACAGCGTCGTGCGCGGTCCCACCATCATTGGCGAAAACACGCGCGTGGTCAATAGCTATATTGGCCCCTTCACGTCCATCTACCACCATTGTCTGGTCGAGAACGCGGAAATCGAGCACAGCCTGATCTTGGAACATAGCAAAATTATCAATGTGCCCGCGCGTATTACAGATAGCCTCATCGGACGGAATGTCGAGCTTCGACATTCCGAACTTAAGCCGCGCGCGCTCAAACTCACCCTGGGCGATAATTCGCGCCTGGGGCTTGTATGACACGAGAACTGTGCCCGCATCACTTCCCGCTCTCGCCGCACATATCGCCGAACCACATCGTTACTGGCCTTGCCAAAGTTTGGCGCAGGTGTTTTTAGAAGAGCCATTGGTCCCCGCATATCGCGTGCCGCTGCGGGGTCCTGCAGAAAAGCAGCGACGCCGGTTGGCCGATGCGGTGGCCTTGTTGGCCGAACGCTTGGACCGCCTTGCACGCGCATTTCCTCATTGGACGCGCTTCGATCCGGCGGCCTACTTCGATTTGCGACCGCTCCAGGTCAAAGCCATGGTCCGCATCGAACGTTTGGGCGCCACGCTGGATGTGACCATTCACGCCGACCTGCTTTCCCCGGCTTTTCGTTCGGCCGAGCGCTTCTGGGCCGCCGAGTTTTGCCCGGCTTATCATGCATCGGGAGGCGGGCCCAACGATGCATTCGCCCAACATTTCGCCCGACGCATTTTGCCGGCCATGCAACGACGAATGAAACAGGCTCGCGAAGAGATCGCTGAAGCCGGAAAGCTCCTTTTTAGGCGCGGGGATGTCACTTTTTTGATGGCCGCGGCCGCACCCGATGAACGTTATCGACATCTGCCGCAATTGCCCCCCGGTCACGAAGACCTCTCGCTTCTCTTCCTAAAAATCCCCTCCCTCACCCTGAGTCGCAGCTTCGACCTGTTGGAAATGGAGTTCCAGGTGTAAACCATGAAAAACTTCCTCATCACCGGCGGCGCGGGCTTCATTGGCGCCAACTTCGTGCATTATCTGCTAGAACGCCATCCCGAATATCGGGTGGTGGTCTACGATAAGCTGACCTATGCAGGCAATCTCAACAACTTGAAAGATGTAAGCCGCGATCCTCGTTTCCATTTCGTACGCGGCGACATTTGCGACGCTCTCGCGGTGGAGCGAGTCATACGCGAGTATGACATCGACGCCATCGTCAATTTCGCAGCCGAAACGCATGTAGACCGCTCGATCCTGAACCCCGACGCGTTCATCCAAACCGATGTCTACGGCACCTATGTGCTGCTCGAGGCCGCTCGCAAGTTTGGGCTGGAGCGCTATCATCAGATTTCCACCGACGAAGTCTATGGTCATATCCCCGAAGGCTATTCCTCGGTGGAAAGCGATCCCGTAGCCCCGCGCAGCCCTTATGCGGCCAGCAAAGCCAGCGGCGACCTGCTGGTCAACGCTTATTGGATCACATATGGCCTGCCCATCACCATTAGCCGAGGCTCCAACAACATCGGTCCATATCAGTACCCCGAGAAAGTGGTGCCCCTATTTGTGACCAATGCACTCGAAGGCAAACCCTTGCCCGTATATGGCGATGGCAAACAAATGCGCGATTATCAGTGGGTGCTGGATCATTGCGAGGCCATCGACGTGGTGTTGCATCGCGGCAAACCGGGCGAAGTTTATAACATCGGCACCGGAACCGAAATCGAAAACTTGCAAATGGTGGAAATTCTGTTGGACGAATTGGGCGCGCCTCGCAGCCTGATCCAACATGTGGAAGACCGACCCGGTCATGACCGGCGCTACTCTCTCAACATCGACAAAATCCGGGCGCTGGGCTGGGAGCCGCGGCACGACCCCGAAGCGGCCATTCGCAAAACTGTGCGCTGGTATGTGGATAACGAGTGGTGGTGGCGCCCCATCAAAGAGGGCGAGTTCAAAGAATATTACGAACGCATGTACGGCAACCGCAAAGTGTTGCACACCGTCCAGGACTAAATCATGCGCACCTCAAAAGCAAGCATTCGCCTCCATAGACTCTGGCCGACAAGACGATAGTTGCACTTCAGCGTGATTCAAAGGCCAAAACAGGGGAAAATCGCCGAGAATAGCTATTGACGAACGCCACAGAATAGCGTACACTTACTTTAATGGCATGGTTCGCTTTGCCAACAAATCATCACTTCCAATATCCAATACCCCTAAAACCGGCTTCACCGTCTAATCATCCTATCGTCCATGTGATCCGGAGGTGCAACCCCTGAACGCCCAAAACCTATCTCACACCATTGTTGACCTCCTCGACGAGAAGCAAGCCGAGGATATCTTGCTACTTGACATCGCCGAAGTTTCGCCATTCGCCGACTATTTTGTCATAGCCACGGCCGCGAGCGAACGCCAAAGCCAGGCTTTGGTGGAGACTCTGGTGGAGGCGCTGCGCAAAGAGAAAGTGCGCCCCCTTTTCATCGAAGGCGAGCGAGCGTCAGGCTGGCAATTGCTCGATTACGGGACGGTCATCGTCCATATTTTTTCTCCTGAACAACGGGCGTATTATCGCCTGGAAGAACTGTGGAGCGAGGCCAAAGTGGTGGTGCGATTGCAATAGCGCATAAACGGCGCGTATGGGCTTTGGTTTTGGCCTGGACCCTGGCCCTGGGTCTGGGGTGGTGGCTTATTACGCCGCCATGGGCCGCGCCAGATGAACCGGGCCATTTTCTCTACGCCCGCGTGTTGGCCGATCGGGGGCTTTGGGCCGCGGACGGAAATATCGATCGCGCGGACGAAACCGCGCTCATCGCGAGCTTGTTGGCATGGGATTGGTGGGGTTATAACCGGCGGCAAACACCAGAGCCGTCCCTTGCTCGCCTGGCCGACGACCCGGTGCTCGCGGCCAGCGGCGTGCAAATTGGTAGTGAACCGCGGCTTTATTATGTGGTTCCGGCCCTGGCTTTGCGGTGGATGGGCGAGCGCGCGCGGGGCCAACCGGCTGCGGCCTTACGATGGCTGCGCTTGTGGTCGCTCATGCTCCGATTGCTGACTGTGAGCGCGGCCCTGGCGCTGGCGGATCGCGCATGGCCGCAGCACCCCAGGCGCCGTCTGGGATTGGGCTTGCTGGTGGGGGGGCTGCCCATGGTGGGGTTCATCGGCGGGAGCATGAACAACGATGCATTGGCCATGTTCTGGGGCGCGTTGGGTTTCGCTTTGCTGGCGTTGGCGCGATCGCGGGGGGGATGGCTCTTGGCCGGGGTTGTGATTCTGGCCGGACCCATTTTCGTGGATCGCGGGTTGCTCTTTCTGTGGCCGGTCGCCTTACTCTGGCTGTCCTTCACCCACTTCCCCGCGCGCGTCTGGCGAATGCGCGCGCTTCTGGCTCTGGCCGCGCTGGCTCTGCTGGCTTTAGCGCCCAATCCACATTGGGCCGCAGGGTGGCGGCGCTTTCCCGCCAATGCAACTTCTCGCTCAGTCGAAGGCTTGATGCTGGCCCCACGCGGGACTGAAACCGCGCGGGTGGCGCAGTATGTGGGAGGAAAGGAGCTCATCGGCCTGGATGGAAAGCAACTGCTCTTGAAAACCGAGGTTTGGGGCGAAGAGAATGGCTGGGTGAAGATGAGGCTGGCCGACAAGTGGAGCGAAGCCGTTGGTCGATGCCCTATCCAGAAGGAGCCGCGAGCATGCACGCTTCCATTCGTAGTGCAAGGTCGGTCTGGGGCTGTGCGCGTCGAGATTATGGCGGACCAACCCGCGCATGTGCGCCTGCGCTTGCTCGACGAAGACGGTCGCGACTGGCTTTTCAATGGTGATGGTCGTCTGCCCGACGCGCTGGCCGGCCCTCTATTTATGCACCTCGAAAAGACGCTGCCCATTCCGGCCGGGTTTTTCGCGCGGGCTATGGCGCCTTCGGCCTGGGATGCGGTCTCGCAACTGCGTTATCTGATCTATATGGCCTTCACCTGGGCCAGTTTTTGGGGCTATTTCGGCTGGCTCACGCGGCCCCTGCCGTGGCCGGTTTATGCGCTTCTGGCCGCGCTCACTTTGGCCGCGGGCGCGGGCGCGGCCCGCCTTTTCCTGCGGACATTGGCGCGGGCGCGACGCGGCCCCCTCTCGACCGATGACCGTTTGCTCGCGCTCTCGTTGCTGGCCCTGGCCGCGATCCTGGCCCAAACCTGGCTCCCCATGCTCGGCCAATCCTGGCAACCTCAGGGTCGTTATCTCTTCCCTGCGCTTTTGCCCATCGCCATTCTTCTTTTACGCGGCTGGGAAACGCTGTGGCCATCGCGTCATCGTTCGCTATTCATCCCCCTGCTGGCGGGCGGCCTTTTCGCGCTCAATCTCGTCTCGTGGTGGATTATCATTTGATATTCACATGATTCATATCGCCGAGCGATCATCTTGGCAAATGGCATTGGGTGTCTTCAAGGCTTCGGATATTCGGTATCCAAATGACGCAGCGCGGCACTGCCAATTTGGCGATCTGCGTCCACATCAGGTATCCTTGAGAAACAACCGCCGCTTCCGTCCTTCCACTGTCGTAAGGAGATCGATCCATGTTGACCACCGTCGAAAAACTCCTGTTTATCGTCGCTGTGTTGGCCACGGTGTACAACGGCTATTGGGCGTTTCGCAAGGTCTACGAGGTCATTCGTCGCGGCCAGGGCGACGTAGATGATGAAAATATCGGCTCACGGGCCTGGCGCGCGTTGGTGGATTGGGTCACGCTGAGACCCACCTGGAAGATACGCACCACGCAAGACATCTTCCACGCCATGATCGCCTGGGGTTTCATGTTCTATTTTCTGGTGAATTTTGGGGATGTGATAGAGGGCTTTTTCCCCATCCGCTTTTTGGGCGAGGGGATTATCGGAAACATATACAGATTCCTGGCCGACGTCTTTAGCGTCTCGGTCATCATCGGCATGATCTACTTTTTGGTGCGGCGCTTCATCGCCAAGGACCCAGCCCTGGACTACCGCGAAAATATCAAGCTCATGGACGCGGTGAAACAAGGCGGCATCAAGCGCGATTCACTTATCGTGGGCCTGTTCATTCTCTTCCACGTGGGTTTTCGTTTTTTGGGTCAGAGCTTCTACATCGCCGGGCACGGCGGCTTCGATCCGTTCCAACCCTTCGCCACATTGGTGAGCAACCTCTGGTTGGGGATGTCGGAGTCGGCTTTGGTGGTGGGCGAGCATCTGAGCTGGTGGATTGCTCTGGGATTGATCCTGGCTTTTGTGCCTTATTTCCCCAAATCGAAACATTTCCATCTCATCATGGCCGGG
The DNA here is from genome assembly GCA_013151415.1 of Chloroflexota bacterium. Classification (GTDB taxonomy): domain Bacteria; phylum Chloroflexota; class Anaerolineae; order J102; family J102; genus JAADII01. The sequence goes on along the minus strand of JAADII010000196.1, from coordinate 3,853 downwards.
TTCAACTTCCTCACCCAACCGCAGCGCACCTCGCTGGCCACACTGGAGCCTATCGACTTCGACGATGAGTCGTTGGAGCAATTCGGCGCGGCGCGATTGGAAGACCTCTCCTGGTCGCAGATTTTGGATCCTTACGCCTGCATCATGTGCAACCGTTGCCAGGATGTGTGTCCGGCCTACGCGACCGGCAAGGAGCTATCGCCCTCGGCCCTGGAAATCAACAAGCGATACTACATCAACGCGCATGTGGATTCGCTGGCCGCGGGCGAGCCTTCCGCGCCTTTGCTCGATTACGCGATCAGCAAATCGGCCGTATGGGCTTGCACGGCCTGCGCTGCGTGCGTGGAGATCTGTCCGGTGGGCAACGAGCCCATGTTCGACATCCTCTACATGCGCCGCGACCAGGTGTTGATGGAAAGCGACTTTCCCGAAGAATTGCAAACGGCCTACACCGGCATGGAGCGCACGGGCAACCCCTGGAAAATGAGCGCAGCCGACCGCATGAACTGGGCCAAGGGCCTGGACATCCCCACGGTGGACGAAAATCCCGAGCCGGAGATTTTGTGGTGGGTGGGCTGTGCGCCCGCTTACGATATGCGAGCGCAAGCCACGGCCAAGGCCTTCGCCAAAATCTTGAAAGCGGCCAATGTCAATTTCGCGGTGCTCGGCGAGCGCGAAAGCTGCACAGGTGACGCGGCCCGGCGTTCGGGCAACGAATATCTCTTCTTCGAGCTGGCCCAGCAAAACATCGAGACGCTAAACGAAGTCAACGCCCCGCGCATTGTCGCCACCTGCCCCCACTGCTTGCAGACCCTGGGCAAGGAGTATTATCAATATGGCGGCGATTACAACGTCATCCACCACAGTGAATTCATCGCCGAACTGATCGAAACCGGTCGTCTACGCGTGAATCCGCAAACCATTGGCGAGGTGACGTATCACGATCCCTGCTATCTGGGCCGAATCAACGGCGTGTTCGAGGCCCCGCGCCAGGTGTTGAGCTTTGCCGTGGGCGACATCGTGGAAATGGAGCGCTCCGGGAGCAAGTCATTCTGTTGCGGCGCGGGCGGCGCGCAGATGTGGAAAGAGGAGGAGCACGGAACCGAAGCCGTGAACATGAACCGCTACAAAGAGGCCGCGGCCGCGGGCGCTTCCACCATCGCGGTGGGCTGCCCCTTCTGCCTGACCATGCTCACCGACGCCTCGAAAGAAGCCGACGAAGGCGTGGCCGTAAAGGACATCGCCGAATTGGTGGCCGAGGCTCTATGATCACGATTTCACGGTAATACTTGAAAGAAATCGCAATGCCTGGGACGTATGATGTGAAAGTCGCCGTCTACTGTAAGAATGCGGCGAATGTCCAATCGTTCCGCCAGAGTGACAATGGCCGCGTCTACGAAATCGAGTTCGATGTTGGAGTATTGCTCCAGTAGCTCATAAATACGCGTTGTATCGGCTCTCGTCACAGGCTCGAATAGGAGAGGGCTGCTTTCCAGTTGTCGGACGAAGCGGCGCATGGCCGCATGGCCCAATCGCGCTTGTAACAGATACGCGAGTTCAACCAGCACCACCGTTGGTAAAACCAAATCATCCGATAAAGTGGATAGAGTATGTGTGACCCGCCGGTGATTTCTGTCGCCTTTATCCAAAACAGCGTACAGAAAACCGGTATCGATCAATGCTGTCACGAAACGCTTTCCTCATTCTTGCTCGATATGAAGTTCGTCACAATGGTTTCTACATTTTCAGAGACCGCGTTGGCTTCAGTGTCGAACATGCCCGCTAAAGATAACAAGAACTCACTTCCTCTCTGTTCTTCACCAGAATAGTGGCGAAGAATGTATTGCTGAAGGATTTCATTAACTAATGTCTCCGGCCTTACATTTTGTTTTGCGGCAATAGAACCGATTTCTCGCGCGATGGCTTGATCGAGCTTGACCGAGGGATTCTTTTTTTCGAATATCTCTGTGGTGACGGCGGATGGTTTCGACATCTTTCACCTCTGCCACCCTTCTGGATTGGCGTCTAAAGTCCGAGCTCCAAACTCGATCGCGAAAAAGAAATGGACGATAAGGCGAAGGGCGTTTGATCCATCTTGGTTGGCGTAAGCAATTTTCGTTTCGGAAACAGCCGTTCCCGACATCTTTTTAATCATAACACGCGCTTATGGAGATGCCAAACCTATCCAGGCGCGTTCACTTATGTTACCTTAGCTCTCGGCTAAAAGGCAAAAGCGCCACGGGAATCAGTTTCCAATGTTGCTTAGCGAAGGGGATGCCGATGATGGTGATGGCGAGAATGATGGCGCTGGTCAGATGGACGAGAGCAATGCCCCAACCAAATAACACCAGCCAGATCACATCCAGGATCAACGCCAGGGTGCTGCGCGCATGAGGTGTGATCACCACCTCTTTGCCAAAGGGCGCGAGATTGGCGATGCCGATGCGAATGGATTGCAGACCAAAGGGAATGCCCACAATGGTAAGGCACATGGCCAAGCCGCCCAGAATATAACCGATGCTGGCCAGCAGGCCGCCGAAGATGAGCCAGAGAATATTGCCAAGACAGGTCATGAATGCATTTGTCCTTTGAGCTGAGGTGCACAGGGATTTAATTTACCCGATGTGCGACTTTTTCGCGGCCATAGCGAGCCGTCTCACCCTATTTCAGCAAACAAAGGGACGAACATGGACGAAAAATAGACCAAAATGGACGATAAAAGATGTATGTCGCCTCGATTTCATGGTCTATCTTCGTCCTATTGTCCTTTGGTCTGCTCGTCGAGGGCAAGTTTTCTTGGACTTCGACAAAAAACTTTTGGAAAAGTTGCACATTGGATTTAATTTCTATACGCAAACGGAACGCGGCGGGTTTCCCCAATTTGAAATCCCGCGCGGGATCGATCATGGCATCATGAGCGCATGCACGCGCTCATTCTCACGCCACAGTTTCCCTACCCGCCCCACCAGGGAACCACCCTGCGCAATTATCACCTCTTTCGCCACCTCCGTCGGCACAACAACTTCTTCCGCCAGTTCAAAAAACAACCATTCGTATCCCGTTTTGCTCAACAATATCAATGGCGAAGCATTCAACACCCAGCGCTCATCCACGGCTTGACTCCTCAAGCAACTCTTCCAGACTCACTTGAAACGGAGTCACGCCAAACCGATGCAGGGCTTCCAGAAACTCCGCTCGCGAGAGTCCCGCTACCTCCGCGGCCTTGGATTGAGAAAGCCGTTCCATCTCGTACCACTTGACCGCCGCCGCCACCCTCATTTCTCGCGCGAATTCATCCGGCGCCTGACGCAACGCGGACAACGCCTCCCGCGGAAACTCCAACGAAACTTTCACCGTGCTCATTTTGACGGTCTCCCGGAATATCGCAATCGTATCGCCATATTCCTAAAGGTCATTATAATCTTCCTCTCACCCGGATGCAACTCGCACATGCATCTCCTCATTCTCACGCCACAGTTTCCCTACCCGCCCCACCAGGGGACCACCCTGCGCAATTATCATCTCATTCGTCACCTGGCCGAGCGGCACGTCATCGATCTCTTCAGCTTGCTGGCCAGAGGCGACGATCCCGGAGCGGAGCCGGTGCAGAAACTGGTGCGCCATTTGGTTACGGCGCCGCAGCCCGCGCGCACGCTCAAGCAGCGTCTGCGCGATCTCTTTCTTAGCCCTTTGCCCGACATGGCTTTACGGCTGTGGGACGAGGCCGCGTTCGCGCGGCTACGCGCTCATATCGAAGCCCACCCACCCGACGTCGTGCAGGTGGAGGGCATCGAAATGGCCCCCTATTTGCTGGCCCTTCAACAAGCGGGCGTCGCGCTCCCGCGCGTGGTTT
>JAADII010000085.1:1540-16724 GCA_013151415.1 Chloroflexota bacterium | reverse complement strand
CGGCCGCGACCGAAGCGCCCGCCGCGACCGAAGCGCCGGCCACCGAGGCGCCGGCCGCGACCGAAGCGCCCGCGCCCACCGAGGCCCCGCAAGTGGCGCAAACCGACCTTGTTTTTGGCCTGGCCGTGCATTCGAACCCGGCCGAGGACAGCTTCTGGGGCGTGGTTGAGCGCGGCGCCAAGGATGCGGCCGACACCTACGGCATCACCCTCAAATCGGGCGGCAGCGGTGATCCGGCCGAGCAGGCGCAATTGGTGGAGACTTACGTCAGCGACAATGTCGATGGCCTCATCGTCTCTTTGGCCAATCCGGACGCATTGAAGGATTCGGTCAAGCGCGCGGTCGATGCGGGCATTCCCGTCATCACCATCAATTCGGGCGTCGATGTTTATAAAGAGCTGGGCGCGCTCACTCATGTTGGCCAGACCGAGTTCGTGGCCGGACAAGGCGCAGGCGAGCAGTTCAATAAGGCCGGTCTCACCAGCGTGCTTTGCGTCGTTCACGAAGAGGGCAACATCGGTCTTGAGCAGCGCTGTGATGGCCTGGAAGACACCTTCAGCGGCAAGGTGGAGCGTTTCAACGTGGCCACCACTGGCACGCGTGACATTGCCGGCACCAGCGCCAGCATTCAGGATAAGCTCATCGCCGCGGGTGATGTGGACGGCATCCTCACCTTGAATCCCGACATCGCGGGCGCGGCGCTGGACGCCATCAAAGCCAGCGGCAAGGACGTGAAACTGGCCACCTTTGATCTCAGCCCCGATGTGTTGGACGCCATCGATGCCGGCGATATCCTCTTCGCCATTGACCAGCAGCAGTATCTGCAAGGCTATTTGCCCGTGGTGTTCCTCTATCTTTACAATACAAACCTGAACACCGTGGGCGGCGGCAATCCGGTGCTCACCGGCCCCGGCATTGTCGATCAGTCGAATGCTGCGGCGGTGAAAGACCTGGCCGCTCAGGGCACGCGTTAACCACGGAGACGAGGCGCGGGGTTGTTGGCTCCGCGCCTCGTTCACTTCTCACACGGTAGCCAAAATGAGGGGCGGGCGAAGCGGTTTCTTTTGGATTTTGACAAAAGGCCGACAGAAAACGCGGTAACTTTTCCAATTCAACGGGTGGGCGCGGACATTGTTCTTCGATTCGGGCGAAATTTGCCGAAGCACCCGCGGCGTTTCGTCTGAGCGACGTAGGTCGCGCGTCGTGTGGCCCGGTTTTCAACAACTATGAATGTTTGCGAACATCGCGCTTCGCCCCCGGCGTCATTCATCGCTCTATGTTCTCACACCAGAGGAGGTTCTCATGACTGTAAAGACAGCAAGCCCCCCGACAAGAGATGAGCGCGTGGCCGAACTGGGCGCATTTCGCAGCATGTTGCGTCGGCCCGAAGTGGGCGCGGTCTTGGGGGCGCTGGTTGTATGGTTTTTCTTCGCCGCCATCACGCCAGAGCACTGGATCGGCCTGGGCGGGGTCGCTCGCATCATCGATTCTTCGGCCACATTGGGCATCATGGCCATTGCCGTGGCTTTGCTTATGATCGGTGGGGAGTTTGATCTTTCCGCCGGCGTGATGACGGGCACAGCTGGTTTGATCGCAGGTCTGCTCTCGACGCAAGCCGGAATGAACTTCTGGGCCGCGGCGGGCATCGCTTTGGTGTTCGCCTTGACCGTGGGCTATATCAATGGCCTCATGGTGGTGAAAACGGGCTTGCCCAGCTTTATTGTCACGCTGGCTACGTTCTTTATTTTGCGCGGGGCCAATGTGGGCGTCACCAAGATGCTAACCGATCAGGTGCGAGTGAGCGGCATCGACAAGGTCAGCGGCTTTGCTTTGGCCCGCACCATTTTCAACACCGAGATCACCATTTTTGGCGAAAAGTTCTGGACCGCGTTCATCTGGTGGATTGTATTGGCCATTGTGGCCACCTGGATTTTGCAGCGCACGCAGTGGGGCAACTGGATCTTCGCCACGGGCGGCGATGCAAACGCCGCTCGCAATGTGGGCGTGCCCGCCATGAAGGTGAAGATCGCGTTGTTCATGACCACGGCCGGCGCGGCCTGGTTGGTGGGCATCATGAACGATGTGCGCCTGCGCTCGGCCGTAGCCAGCCAGGGCATCGGGCAAGAGTTCGTTTACATTATTGCTGCGGTCATCGGCGGTTGTTTGCTTACCGGCGGCTACGGTTCGGCCATTGGCGCGGCCATTGGCGCGCTCATCTTCGGCATGGCTCGCGTGGGCATTGTGTTCGTGGGCTGGCCCACCGATTGGTTCTTCTCCTTCCTGGGCGTCATGCTCCTGGTTGCGGTTTTGGTGAACAATTACACCCGTAAACGCGCCGAAGCCATGACCACGGCCATGGCCAAAGCCCGAGCGGAAAGTCAAGAGGAGGATGAAGCATGACAGCAGAACCCATTCTCGAAGTCCAGCACATTACGAAGTTGTTCGGCAGCGTCATCGCCTTGAGCGATGTGTCGGCCAAGGTTTATGCGGGCGAGGTGACTTGCCTCTTGGGCGACAACGGCGCGGGCAAGTCGACGCTCATCAAAATCCTGTCAGGCGTTCATCAGCAAACCGAAGGCGATTATTATTTCGAGGGCGAGAAGGTCAAGTTCAATTCCCCGCGCGAAGCCCTTGAGCGCGGCATCGCCACCGTCTATCAGGATTTGTCTCTCATCCCGCTTATGCCCATCTGGCGCAATTTCTTCCTTGGTCTGGAGCCGGTCAAAGGTTGGGGGCCGTTCAAGCGCTTCGACATCGATTTCGCCAAACGCACGGTGCGCCAGGAATTGCTGAAAATGGGTATTGATATTCGCGATCCTGGACAGGCCGTGGGCACCATGTCGGGCGGCGAGCGTCAATCCATCGCCATTGCTCGCGCGGTGTATTTTGGCGCTAAAGTGCTCATCCTTGATGAGCCGACGGCCGCTCTGGGCGTAAAGCAGGCCGGCGTTGTGCTCAAGTATATTGTTCAGGCCAAGGCGCGCGGTCTCGGGGTGATTTTTATCACTCACAATCCCCACCATGCTTACGCGGTGGGCGATCGGTTCATCATTCTCAAGCGCGGTCGCACTTTGGGCATCTGGTCGAAAGATGAGATCACGCGAGAGGATATGATCCGGGCCATGTCTGGCGCCGATGAACTGGAGGCGCTCAGTCATGAGTTGGATGAGCTGGCCCGCCGCGACGCGGCCAAGAAGCAGCTTGAACTGGCTCAGGCCGAAGCCGAGGTGGCCGACGAACTCGAGGAGGGCGAGAAGCTCTTCGATGAATGAGTTACAGACGCAAATAGGGACGAACACAGATGGCGCGAGGCGCGTGAATCCATTTGTGTTTCCCCCTATTTGCGCTTTGCTGGCGGCATGGGCGTTGTTGCTCGTCGCAGGATGCGCGAAACCCGGCGGCCCGCTTGCCATCTCAACCACAACGCCCCAGCCCCCCATGCTCCAGGCCACGCGAGCGGCCGTTTGCTCTCCTTATGGCCCGTGTTTGCTCATCGAGAGTTCGGTGGCCGCGGATTTTGCAAGCTTGGCCGCTGACACGTGGGAGGCGTTTTTGCAAACTTTTGCGCCGCGAGCCCATTGCATTGGCGATGTGCGATTGCGGGCTTCTCAAACATTGAAAGAGAGGGCGGTTTATGATCCTGTCACAGCCACGGTGACGGTGCAAGTTCCCGGCTCGGCCGCGTTTCTTCAATCCGCGTTGGTGCACGAATGGGCGCATCACATCGAATTCCAGTGCCCCGAGCAAACCACCATGCGGGCGGCTTTTCTTGCGGCCGCGGGTTTCCCTCCCGACGCGGCCTGGCGCCCTGAGCCTGGGCGCGCCGCGAACGCATCGCAGGCTTGGGAGACGATCCCTTCCGAGCACTATGCAGAGGCGGCCATCCAATTGGTGCTTGGTCGACGCGCGGTGCCCACCCAGGTGCGCGTCCGGGCTGAGGCTGTGCGCGTGTTGCAGGCCTGGGCCAAGAACGACTAGAGCGCAAGCCGCGGATGGCCGCCCATCATGGGCTGTTTGAAGCTTGCAACCCGTCGTCTTGTTGTGATATTTGTCCTATCGTCTCCTCAGGAGTGGAATTATGTTTAAGCGAATTTTGGTTCCGGTGGATGGCTCGCGCCATTCGCGCCGCGCGGTCGAGGTGGCCGGCGACATGGCGCAATATTCAGGCGCTGAGGTGTGGTTGTTGCACGTCATCCGCGATTTATCCTTACCTCGGGAAATATTGGAGATGATCGCGGCCGGTGAGGTGACCGAATCTCGACGCGAGCTGTTGGAAAACTCGGCCGAGATCATCCTGGATAATGCGCGAGAGGCCTTGGCGAAAAAGGGCGTTGAGGCTCAACGCGCGGAGTATGTGTTTGGTCCGCCCGCCAAGACCATCGCCCGATACGCCGGTGAAAAGGGGGTGGATCTCATTGTTTTTGGCGCGCAGGGGCTCGATACGCAAGGCCCGATTTTGGGCGGCGTCGCGCGTAAGCTCACCAACATTGCGCCGGTTTCCTGCCTGTTGGTGCGTTAGCGTCTGCTTATAGTCGTTTGCGCAAAGACCTTGACAGAACGGCTGATTCGTGCTACACTTTTTGCCGTGAGCACACGTGTGCTCACGGCAAAAATCGCTTGGGCACACGTGTGTTCATTGTGTGCATCCATCTTCTTGACGCCAGCGTCAACCATTTCTGACGTGGAGGTTTCTTCCAATGAAAGGTTTAGTGCTCGACGCCCAATGGGAGCCGAAACCGGATTATCGCGTAAGTGAGTGGGAAAAACGCACAGGCAAGGCGATCACCGGCAATAGCATCTGGCGGCATCCCAAACTCGAGGTGCGCGAATGGCCTGATCCTGAGGTTGGCCCTAAAGATGTATTGCTTGAAATTCAGGCTTGCGGGGTTTGCGGCTCCGACATGCATTTTTACGAGACCGATGACCAGGATTACATTCTTTACCCCGGTCTCACCAAGTTTCCCACCATTCTCGGTCACGAGTTTTCGGGCAAAGTGGTGGAAGTGGGGAAGGATGTGAAGACGTTGAAAGTGGGGGATTATGTGACCGTGGAGGAGATGATCTGGTGCGGACGTTGCACGCCCTGTCGAAATGGGTATCCCAATCACTGTGAGAATCTTGAGGAGATTGGGTTCACCATTCCCGGCGCATTCGCCAATTACCTGGCCGTTGATGAGAAGTTCTGCTGGAAAGTGGATGGGATTCTGGAGCGCTATGGTTTTGAAAAGGGCATCGAAATGGCTGCATTGACCGAACCGACCTCGGTGTCGTACAATGCCATGTTCGAGCGCGGCGGCGGTTTTCGGCCCGGCCATTATGTGAGCGTTTTTGGCGCGGGGCCCATTGGCTTGGCCGCGATCGGTTTGGCCGAGGCCGCGGGCGCGGGCATGATCGTGGCTTTCGAGGTCTCGCCGCAGCGTCGCGAGCTGGCCAAAAAGGTGGGCGCAGATTATGCCTATGACCCGCGTGAGGTGACGCCCCACGAAGTGCTCATGGAGTTGAGCAAGGGAGAGGGCTTCAATTTTCATGTCGAGGCGGCCGGCGCGCCCCAATTGACGGTGCCCGAAATGGAGAAAGCCCTGGCCATCAACGCCAAGATCGTGCAGATCGGCCGCGCGGCCCAGCGCGTGCCCATGTATCTGGAGACGTTCCAGGTGCGACGCAGCCAGTTCTTCGGCGCGCAGGGCCATTCCGGGCATGAGACCTTCCCCAATGTGATCCGTATGGTTGCATCGGGGCGGCTCGATCTCAGCCCCATTATCACGGCCCGATATGGTCTTGAGGAGACGGTCCAGGCCATCGCCCAATCCACCGAACGCCGCGACGGCAAGATTATGGTGCGACCGCAGTGGAACGGCCATCGCGCGTGATCGCGTGATGCGATGGCTCCCCAATCTTTAGTCTGGTCCTGCATTGAAAATAGACGATGGACGATGGACGATAGGACGATGGGGGCTCAGACTCATGGATGGTCTCATCGTCCTATGGTACCATCGTCCCTTTCATCGGTATCAGCGGGCGGTCGCCCGTGAAGCTTGCTTTGAAAATAGACGATGGACGATAGGACGACGGGGATTAGGCTCGGCGATGGTCTCATCGTCCTATCGTCCTATCGTCATATGCTCCTTTCGTCCCTTGCCGAGAAACCAGTTCTCCACTTTTTGCTCTTTGAACCATGTCCGAACACGTTTCTATCGGCCTGATCGGGGCCGGTCGCATTGGTCGCGTTCACGCCAAAAACATCCGCCAACGCATCCCTCAGGCAAGGTTGCTCGCGGTGGCCGATGTGTTCGAGGAAGCGGCCCAACGCGCGGCCGCGGATTTCGACATCCCCGCAGCTCACGCGGATCCCCGCTTTATCTTCGACGACCCGGCTATCGACGCGGTGGTGATCTGCTCCAGCACCGACACGCACGCGCAGTTCATTCGCGCGGCCGCAGAAGCCGGTAAACACATCTTCTGCGAAAAACCCATCCATCTCGAGCTGACCGAGATCGATAAGGCTCTGGCCGCGGTGGAGAAGGCCGGGGTGAAGTTGCAGATCGGGTTCAACCGTCGCTTCGATCCCAGTTTCAAGCGGGCGCGCGACCTGGTGGCCTCGGGCCGCATTGGCGAACCCCACCTGGTGCGCATCACTAGCCGCGACCCCGAACCGCCGCCCATCGCCTATATCAAGGTTTCGGGCGGCATCTTCCTGGACATGACCATCCACGATTTCGACATGGCCCGTTTTCTCATGGGCCAGGAAGTGACGGAGGTCTACGCGACCGGCGGCGTCATGATCGATCCCGCCATTGGCGAGGCCGGCGACATTGACACGGCGCTGATCACGCTAAAATATGAAAACGGCGTTCTCGGAAGCATCGACAACAGCCGCAAGGCCGTGTACGGCTATGATCAGCGCGTCGAGGTGTTCGGCTCGCGCGGGGTGGTGGTCGTCTCTAACAAGACGCCGGACAACGCGGTGGTGGGCGATAGCGACGGCTTCCACGCGCCCTTGCCGCTCTTTTTCTTCATCGAGCGCTACGGCGAGGCCTATGTCGAGGAGATGCAGGCGTTCGTCGATAGCGTGCTCAAGGATAAAACGCCTCCCGTCACCGGCATCGATGGGCGCATTCCTGTGGTTATGGGCTACGCGGCCTGGAAATCTTACCGTGAAAACCGGCCGGTGAAGTTGGAGGAGATCGAGAAAAAGCACAAATAGGGATGTTGAATTCTTTTGGCCTATTTGCGTTTCCAACCCATCTCTCAAAAAATATGCAATACGCAATATTCAACCAATCCCCTTAAGGAGTGACTTCTCATGAGCGACGACGGCAAAATGCCCCCCGGCTGGCTTGCTTCAAAAAATCCCACCGTCATTTTCGAGGACAATCGCATTGGCCGCATGAAAAAGGCCATTTTCGAGGCCGACGAGGCTGAATTGGACGCGATTTTGGCTGAATATGGCATGCCTGCGCCTGTCGAATGGGGCAAGCCGGGCGTATACATTCAGATGATGACGCGACGGCAGCTGCTGGAAGAGCGCGCCAAGAACGACATCATCTTCATCCCCATCGGTTGCACCGAAAACCACGGTTTGCATCTGCCCAGCGCCACCGACACGCTATTCGTCAGCCAGATCATCGAGGGCGTGCGGCGCTATTTTCTCAAGCGCGACATTCCCATCGCGCTCTCGTTGCCTCCGTTGAATTTCGGCGCGCATCCGTATCATCACTACGGCATGGCCGGCACCGCGCCCGTGCGCGAGGACATCGCCCGCGAGATGCTCATCGATGTCATGCTGGGGTTGTGGAATGACGGCTTCCGCAAGCAGATTCTTATCAACAACCACGGCCATCTGTGGATGCTGGAAGCGGCCATTCAACAGTTCCAGAAGCGTTATCAGCTCCCCGGCATCTTCCGGGTGATGGACTGGCATCGCGCGGTGCGCGAGATGTTCTACACTCGAGATCGCGGCGGCGATTACGGCACGAATTTTGTCCACGCGGAGGAGGCCGAGACCTCACTGGCCCTCTATCTCTTCCCCGAAATCGTGGAGATGGAGCTGGCCGTGAACACGAAAGGCAAGGCTTACCTGCCGGACGGCCATTTCGACACTTCGGTGGACCCCTATCATCGCCCCAGCAAGTGGTCGGAGGGCGAGGGCCATTTCGCGATCGAGCTGCACGCGACGCCCGAAGGCGTGGTGGGCAACGCGGCCGACGCTACGGTCGAGAAGGCGAAGCGCCCCCTGGCCGCGATCCTGCGCTATCTCACCATCCTGGTGGAGGATATCCGCGAGGCGTTCCCGCCGGGCGTGCTGCCGCCGGTCGAAGAGGTGACCCTGCGCACCGAAGAGGAGATGGCGCCTTTCCTCAAGGAGCCGATGAGCGAGGGGTGGCGTCCGGTCTACGCGCTGCCGCGCATTGGGCAAAGCAATATCTTCTGAACGTCTCGAAGACGACGAGGACGATAAGACGATGGGACGATAGATGCGCCCATCGTCTTATCGTCCCCAATTAAATAAATGTCGAAGCTCATTGCCAAAGCCTGGGCGACAGGCGTTCTTTTTCCACGTCCAAAACTCCCAGCCCTGCGGTTTCGGCCATTTGTATCGCGGCCCGGTATACATGTTGTCCGTAAATGTATGGCAAGAAGGGAGGTTCAATACCTTGTTGCTCGCGCAAACGTTTACGGAATGCTTCGCTCTCCAATAGTTTTAACCAACGTTCCACTTCTTTACGCCGGACGCGAGCTTTTGCCTCCACCAGGCCCCACAGTCGTTGTCCATCAGGAGTTTCTACGTGCGCGACGACGTCGATTTCGCCGTTCAAGGAAACGCCGCTCGGCTCTTCGAGGAACCGATACCCTTTATCCGTGAGCACCTGGTATAACACTTCAGCGGCATCCGCTTCCAATTCCAGGCCGTATTGGTGGGCCAGGCGACCCACTTGCACACCGATTTTGTCGACCTTTCCTTCCAGGCGCTCCACCCGAGCGTCGATTTTATCGACCTTTTCTTCCAGGCGACCGACGCGTTGCTCCAGCCGTTGCTGCGCCTGAACCAATGCTTTCACTTCTTCTTCGGTGCGTTTCTGCGCTTCGGCAAGCTCTTGCACCACCGCTTCCATCTGGCCGATTCGCTCTTCGGTGCGTTTCTGCGCTTCGATCAGCTCTTGCACCACCGCTTCCAGCCGGCCCACCCGCTTCTCAGTGCGCTTCTGCGCCTCGGCAAGCTCCTCCACCCTTGCTTCGGTGCGTTTCTGCGCTTCGGTGAGTTCGCCAATAGCGCGCCAAACCTGACCCATTTGGAGATTCAGATCTCGGCGCAATTTCCCTAATTCCCCCTCCATGATCTCCTTGCGAAGCGCTTCGGTTTGTTCGCGCGCGATCTCCCGTGCAATCTCACGGATGCGATCTTCGTTCGCTTTTTCCAGGACGGGTGCGGCGCTCATGGAATACATCCTTTGAAATAACGGCCAGCAAATATATTTGCATTATATCAACGCCGGTTTCCTTAGGCAATTTGCATGCAATAAGCATGTCGAATCATATTGACAAACATACCATACCTTGATAGCATCCAACCAAGGCTCCCTCTCGCCAACGGCGCATTATGTCTGAGAGACCGTCATTGTCCTAACAGGCCTCGTTTTGTTATCCCCTTAGGAGGATTCATCTTTGACCTTGTCCCATTCCGCCGAGCACAAGCTCAGCCTCTTTCATCGCATCTTCGACAAGTTTTATCCCCTGATTCGCTTCACCTATGAGCGGATCATGGGGCACGCCTGGTTTAGTGAGATTACGCCGGAAATATGGTTGGGTGGCGCGCCCACATATGAGCGAGACTACCGCTCTATTCTCGATCTGGGCATCACGGCCGTGCTGAACATCCGGGCCGAACGCGAAGACGAGGTCGAATTTTACGAACAGCACGGCATCACCCACATCCAGTTCAAGGTGCCCGATGTAACCGTGCCCGACGAGGAGGTCATTGAAGATGCCGTCAACTGGATCAAAGCCCAGGTGGATGATGGCCGCGTTGTGTTGGTGCACTGCGCCAAGGGGCGTGGGCGTTCGGCCACGCTGGTCGCGGCCTATCTCATGCGCGAGAAAGGGATGACGTTCGAGGAGGCGCGGGCCTTCATGAAAGAGAGGCGGGCTCTCACCAAGCTCGAAAGCAAACACCGACAAAGGTTGGAAAGCTGGTGTAAAAAATGGGTGGGTGAGGCCTCGTGCGGCCAAGATGATGCATGAAGCCGAGGAGCCAATGCGCATTCTTCCCCGTCCGCTTGTTCAATCGTTTGGCTGGTTGGCCAATTTCATGACAACGATGCATGTTTTCTACAAACAACGTCCATTCAAAAACGATTTCCTTAAGGAGCAATCCCATGACCACACCTGACATCCAGCGTTTATTCGATCTCGAAGGCAAAGTGGTGGCCGCGACCGGCGGCGGCGGCGTTTTGGTGGGCGAAATGTGCCGCGGCTTGGCCAGGCTCGGCGCGCGCGTCGCGGTGCTCGATATTTTCGAGCAGGCCGCGCAACGCGTGGCCGACGAGATCAACGAAGCCGGCGGCGAGGCCATCGCCGTGCAAATGGATGTGCTGGACAAAGCCAGCATTGAGGCTGGACTGAAGTCAATCCTCGATCGTTTCGAGACGGTGGACATCCTTATCAATGGCGCGGGGGGCAACAAAAAGCAAGCGACGACCTCACCCGAACTCTCTTTCTTCGATCTGCCCGAAGATGCGTTTCAATGGGTTTTCAATCTCAATTTTATCGGCACGCTGTTGCCAAGCCAGGTGTTCGGCAAGTTGATGGCCGAAAAGGGCGAGGGGATTATCCTCAATATCTCATCCATGAACGCATTCCGCCCCCTCACGCGCATCCCGGCCTATTCCGCGGCCAAGGCCGCGGTGAGCAACTTCACTCAGTGGCTGGCCGTGCATCTGGCGCAGGAATATTCGCCCCATATTCGCGTGAATGCCTTGGCCCCGGGCTTCTTTCTCACCGAACAGAATCGTTTTCTGCTCACCGACGAGGCTACTGGCGAACTTACGCCGCGCGGCAAGACCATCATCGACCACACGCCCATGGGCCGTTTTGGCGCGCCGTCCGACTTGCTGGGCGCGACCATCTGGCTGCTTTCGCCTGCGTCTGCGTTTGTCACCGGCGTCGTGGTGCCCATCGATGGCGGGTTCTCCGCATTTAGTGGCGTGTGAAAGGCGTTTTCATCGTTTATGAGATAACGGGGTTTTAGTTTCACAGGAGAGTCCCATGAGCATTGGCAAAGGCTCCACCACACAGTTGTTATCCGAGGCGGAAACCCGCCGCATTTTGAGCGAGGCGCTGGAAAAAGCGCATCTCGAGGGCAAGCGCGTGCTCATCATCATTCCCGACGGCACGCGTAGCGGTCCCATTCCCCTTTTCTTTCGTCTTTTTCACGAAATTCTCGGCGATGAGGTCGCGGCTTTGGATTATCTCATCGCTTTGGGCACGCACCAGCCCATGTCCGATGAGGCCATTCACGAGCGCCTGGGCGTGAGCGCGGAGGAAATGGCCACGACCTACGCCAATGTGCGCGTCTTCAATCATTATTGGATGCATCCCGATACCTTCGCCCGCGTGGGTGTGATCTCGGCCGCGGAGGTCGAGGAGTTGAGCAACGGCCTTCTGGTGCAGGATGTGCCGGTTAGTCTGAACAAGATGATCTTCGATTATGATCAGCTCATCATCTGCGGGCCGGTGTTTCCTCATGAGGTGGTGGGCTTCTCCGGCGGCAACAAATACTTCTTCCCTGGCATCTCCGGCGCGGAGGTCATCGATTTCACTCACTGGCTGGGCGCGCTCATCACCAGCTATGAGATCATCGGCGCGAAATACACGCCGGTGCGCGCGGTCATCGATCGAGCGGCCGCGTTCATCGACCGGCCCAAGCTGGCCTGCTGCATGGTGGTGAAGGGCGATGATCTCTATGGTCTCTATGTGGGTTCGCCCGAAGAGGCCTGGTCGGATGCGGCCGATCTGTCTGCGCAGTTGAACATCATCTGGGTGGATAAGCCCTATGACCATGTGCTATCGGTCATGCCCGCCATGTACGACGACATCTGGACCGCGGCCAAGGGCATGTATAAGCTGGAGCCGGTCATCGCGGATGGGGGCAGCGTCACCATTTATGCTCCCCACATCGACGAAATCTCCTACACCCACGGCAAGATCATCGACGAGGTGGGGTATCATGTGCGCGATTATTTCGTCAAGCAGTGGGATCGATTCAAGGATTATCCCTGGGGCGTGCTCGCACACTCCACGCACTTGCGCGGCATCGGCACCTATGAAAACGGCGTGGAAAACCCGCGCATCGACGTGATCCTGGCCACGCGCATTCCTCGCGAACGCTGCGAACGCGTCAACCTGGGCTATCGCGACCCCGATAGCATCGACCCCGCCGAATGGGCCAACCGCGAGGACGAAGGCATTCTCCTGGTCCCGCATGCCGGTGAGATGTTGTATCGCCTGAAATCGTAGCCGCGCGGCGCTATCGCTCCTATTTGTGTTCTTCCCATTTGTGTTTGGTCAACCCTCCATGCTCCATCCCATGCCCCCCTCCACCATCTCCCCCGCTCAGGTTGAGCGCCCGCTGATCCTGGCCCTGGACATGGGCACATCGTCGATACGCGCGCTTTTGTTCGATGGCCAGGGCCGGACGGTCGCGGGCATGGAAGCGCGGCGACCGCATCAATTTCGTCACACACCGGCCGGCGCATCCGAGGCCGACCCAGACGAGCTGCTCGACCGCATCTTCGCCTGTCTGGATGAGCTTTTGGAAAAGGCGGGCGCGTTGGTCGAGGATATCGCCGCGGTCGGCTCGTGCATGTTCGTGAACAATATTTTGGGCGTGGATGCTGAGGGCCGCGCGGTCGTTCCCCTCACCACCTACGCGGACACGCGATCGGCCGGTGAGGTTCCGGGCCTGCGCGCGGATTTCGACGAGGCCCAGGTGCACAATCGCACCGGTTGCCGTTTTCATCCCTCTTATTTGCCGGCGCGGTTACGCTGGCTGCACCGCGCCGATCCCGACCGTTTCGCTCGCGTCAGGCGTTGGGTCTCGTTGGCCGAGTATCTCGAACTGACGTTGTTCGGCGAGACCGCGGTGAGCTATTCGGTGGCTTCGTGGACGGGCCTGCTAGACCGACGCAAGCTGGTTTGGGATGAGGAATTGCTGGCCGGATTGCCCATCACCGCGGAGAATTTGTCGCCTCTCACCGATGTTTCGGTTCCTCGCCGCGGTTTGCGGCCCGATTTCGCTCGGCGTTGGCCTGCGCTGGCCGAAATCCCCTGGTTTCCAGCAGCGGGCGATGGCGCGACCGCGAACATCGGCAGCGGCTGCACCACGCCCCAACGCGTCGCGCTCACCGTGGGCACGTCGTCGGCCATGCGCGCGGTGATCGAGTCGGATGCGCCCAGGTTGCCGGGCGGATTGTGGTGCTATCGGGTGGATGGTCGGCGTTCGTTGCCGGGCGGGGCCTTGACCGAGGGTGGGATGGTCTACGCCTGGATGCAGGAAAACCTGCGGTTGGAGAAAGAGGTCGAGGATGAACTGGCCGCGATGGCCCCGGACGAACACGGCCTCACCATCTTGCCCTTGTTCGCGGGCGAGCGCAGTCCGGGCTGGGCCGGTCACGCCCGCGCCACCATTCACGGCCTCACCCTGGCCACCAAACCCCTTCACATTTTGCGCGCGGGGCTCGAAGCCGTGGCCTATCGCATCGCCCTGGTTTACGATCAGATACGCACGCTGCTACCGGCCGATCCGCACATCATCGCCAGCGGCGGCGCGTTGCTTAGTTCGCCCACCTGGTTGCAGATCATGGCCGATGTGCTGGGTCGCGAGGTGACGGTTTCGCAGGTCGAGGAGGCTTCGGCCCGCGGCGCGGCCTTGCTCGCGCTGGAATCGCTGGGCGCGCTCTCGGATGTGCGCGCCGCGCCTGATTTTCTCGGCGCCACCTATCACCCCGACCCCGACCGACGCGCCGTCTATCGCGCAGCCATGAAGCGTCAGCAGACATTGTATGATCTTTTGGTCGCGCGAGGAGGTTGAGTGGTTGGATACTGGATATTTGGATACTGGATATTGCCGGTTTTGCCGCTTTGAAAATAGACGATGGACGATAGGACGATGGGGGCTCAGACTCAACTATGGTCTCATCGTCCTATCGTCCCATCGTCCTGTTAAGTGGCGTCGGCGAGTCGCTGTCCGTATAGGCCGCGCTTGATCTAGGATTCTATGACCTTGAATATGTCCTGCACGTCCACCGAAAACCCTTTCAATAGCACCGAATCCGCGTGGTCGCCCGGGCCAAATTCGCCGTGAACGCGATAGCGGTCACCTTCGAGCGTGAGCACGATGATGCGCCTGGCTTCGGGATCCACGATCCAATATTCTGAGATGCCCGCCTGCGCATATTCGCGACGCTTGATCTCATAATCCCGTCTACGGTCGTCTGGGCTGACGATTTCCACCACCAAATCCGCGCCATACCAGTAACGTTCGCTCTTACGGCTTGCATGATCCTCAGACATGAAAACGATGTCCGGCTCGCGATATTTTCCCGGCCATAATTGAACCCTCAATGGGGCCGGAAGCACTTCCCCCAACCCATGAGTCGTCACCCATTGAGACAGTAACTGAAGCAGCTTGACAAGCAATCGTTGATGCGACCAGGTTGGCATGGGGAGCACCTCCAAACGACCGTGCGAGAATTCCACCAGTTGATTGGTGTCCAAGGCCAGGTATTCTTCTTCATCCCAGGTTCCCTGAGCGGGAAAAAGCTGAGCAATGTCCCACGTGGGTTCCGCTTCTTCTGGCAACAAGACTTTTACGCTCATCGTCAACCTCCTGCTTTGAAAATAGACGATAAGACCATAAGACGATAGGACGATGGGGTTAGGTTCGGTCATGGTCTCATCGTCCTATGGTCCCATCGTCCCTTTCATGGGTGTCAGCGAGCCGCCGCCCGTGAAGCCTGCTTTGAAAATCGTCCAACGTCCAAGGTCTGAAGTCCAAAGTCCGAGGTTGGTCGGACAGGTGATGCCGTGATGAGTGGCCAGACCAAGGTAGACCATAGGACCAACATAGACCAAAAGGCCCATCGTCTATCTTGGTCTACTTTGGTCTACGTTGGTCGGCGCAAGCGAT
>JAADII010000085.1:0-1464 GCA_013151415.1 Chloroflexota bacterium | reverse complement strand
GGCCATGGTCTCTTCGTCCTATGGTCCCATCGTCCCTTTCATGGGTGTCAGCGGGCCGCCGCCCGTGAAGCCTGCTTTGAAAATAGACGATGGTCGATAGGACGATGGGGGCTCAGGCTCATGGATGGTCTCATCGTCTATCGTCCCATCGTCCCTTTCATTTGACATCTTAGCACAACCCCTCACTTTGACAAAACACCTATCGTTCCATCCTTCGTCGTCTCATCGTCAACCATTCTCATGAAACTTGCCATTGTTCTTTCCACACAACAAGCCAAATTCGATGCGGTCGCTTTCAAGGGCGACCTGGAAGCCAATATCGCCAAAATCGCGGGCTGGGGTTACGACGGCGTCGAACTGGCCATCCGCGACCCCAAACTGGTGGATGTGGCCGAGATCGAGGCCATTTTGCAACGGTATGGCCTCACCGCGCCCGCCATCGGCACGGGTCAGGCCTGGGGTGAAGAGGGCCTTTCCTTCCCCGACCCCGATCCCGCGATTCGCAGGGCCGCGATCGAACGCGTGAAAAGTCACATTCCCGTGGCCGCGCGGCTCAACGCGGTGATCATCATCGGCCTTCTGCGCGGCATCGTGAAGCCGGGCGTGAGCCGCGAACAGGCCATGGATTGGGTGGTGGAGGCGTTGCAGGAATGCAGCGCCGCGGCCGCGCCCGCGGGCGTTCGCCTGGCCCTGGAGCCGATCAACCGCTACGAAACCACGCTCATCAACAACGTGGCCGAGGGGTTGGCGCTCATCGAGCGCGTGGGGGCCGACAATTTCGGTCTTCTGCTCGACACCTTCCACATGAACATCGAGGAGCCGTCTATGGAAGAGAGCATTCGTCTGGCCGGAGACCACATCTTCCATTTTCATGTGGCCGATTCCAATCGCTGGCATCCGGGCGCGGGGCACATTGACTTTGTTTCGGTGTTGAAGGCGCTGTTCGACACCGGCTACGATGGCTACATCTCCGGCGAATTCATGCCCATGCCCGACGCGGACACGGCCGCGCAAGCCGCGATCGCCTACCTGCGAGACCTTGAACATCGCATGAAGTGAGGCGGTTCACCGTTCACCGTTGGATTTCCTGAAAAAAGCTATTCCACCGCTGAGTTCGCTGAGAGCGCAGAGAAAAAGTGGGAGTTTTAAGAGAAAAACATGGCCCAATTCACCTCATTTTCCTCTCTGCGTCCTCCGCGTGCTCGGTGGTGAACCTTTTTTCAGTGAAGTCACAGTTCATAGTCCACAGTTCGAGCCGCTGAACGACTTGCCCCCTGCTTTTCTACTTCATTATGAACCTCAGCATCTTCTCAACATGAACCTCAAGCATCTTCTCAACACCGACGATCTCGCTTCTCCGCTTTCGGAAGAGCAAGCCCAGACCGTGGTCCGACAATTACGCGACTGGTCGGGCATGGAAATCTATCCGCGCTCCATCGCCATTGCCGCGCGTGCGCTCTTCGC
>JAADII010000159.1 GCA_013151415.1 Chloroflexota bacterium | reverse complement strand
TCCACAATTCTTCAGGCCAAGAAACATAGACGAAGCCAAACCCATTGGGATTCTTGATCAAGGGATGAATGTCGGGGTTCTTGATGTACCGTGGTGGAGATTTCTCCGTTGGTTGCGCTTCCAATATAGTCATTGCTTCCTCGAACGAAATACCTTTGACTTCCATAGCCATGCCTAAATAGTTGGAGGGCATATCTTCGATACTTTCATATGTCCCGAAAAAGGTCAGACCGCCCCCTCCGATGAGTTCCATCTTTTCAAAGCCATGACTCCAGTCGATCAGAATAGCCACCGCAATATTGTCCAAATCATCCATTGTTGCTTGGGCTGAAACTTGATAGACTGCTTCATATGAGTGACTGTACGCAAATTGACCGCGCACAGTCACCAATGACTGTCCATTGCTGAGAATAGCTTTCTCCACATCTCTAAGAATTTTTTGGGGGTGACCCGCTCCGATATGATGCGTATCGAACCAACCATAGCGTTTGCTGTAATAATACCGAGATCGGGGCCTTTGTTGACGTCTGACTTTTCGTTTCGGTTTATTGTTGCTCTTTGAAGGTGGGCTGCTCCAACATGAATTATCCGAACTTTCACACAACCGATCCGTATACCGCAACGGATTGTTCAGGACATACGCATAGCGGTTCAGACTCTGCGGGTCGCCCGGGTTGGGCACAATCGTATCCGGCTGGATGAAGCGGCCCAGCGTGGGGTCGTAGTATCGACTCTTGTAAAAGTACAGGCCTCGATCCAGGCCGTTCGCCGCACTCGCGCCCACGCCCGCATCGAAGCGTTGTCCAGTATAGCGATAACTCGTCTGCAAGTCAATGAGACGACCGCCCTGATCCTTGCGATATGTGTAATACACATCGCCAAACGCCTTGTAGCGATCCTCCCACAGCTTCGCGCCCTGGCCGTTGAGAATCAACGCGGTCCCGCCCAAATGATCCCTGAACACATACCGCCGACCGTAGTCCCGTCCATACCCCGCCGAGCGCGTGAACGCCACCAACGCATCGCCCGCATAATACTTGGTGTAGCCTCCTCCGGCCTCCTCTTCGTAGACCCGACCTACATAATCGGCTCATATTCATCCCTCCGGTTTAGCCAAGGGCCAGGAGCGCGTTATATAATGAACCTGACATGGAACCGCTTCGCATCCTCTACCTCAGCGCGGAGATGGCCCCTTACGCGCGCACGGGCGGCCTGGCTCAGGTCGCGGCCGCGCTCCCGCGCGCGTTGCGTCGGCTGGGCGACGATGTGCGCGTCATGCTCCCGCGCTACGGCCTTATCGACCCCGAACGCCACGGATTGCGCCGCGTCATCGACCATTTTCCGGTTCCCATGGAGCATGATTTCGAGGAGGCCGGCTTGTGGCAGGCGGTCGACGCCGACTTGCCCATCTATTTCATCGAGCACGAACGCTATTTCGGCAGCCGCCGCGGCATCTACTCCTTTCCCGACGACGCAGAGCGATTCATTTTCTATAGCCGCGCCAGCCTGGAAGCATGCCGTCATCTCGACTGGAAACCCCATGTGGTGCATTGCAACGAATGGCAAACCGCGCTGGTCGGCAACTGGATGCGCACCATTTATGAGGATGATCCTTTTTTCGCGGAGACCGCAGTGGTGTACAATATCCACAACCTGGCCTACCAAGGCATCTTCGGCCATCGCGTGCTCGAAATCGCGGGCATCGAAAAATACGGCTTCATCGCCCATCCCGATGTCTCGCCCTCGCTAAACCAGGTGGTGAGCATGATGGGCCGCGGCATCATCTTCGCGGACCTCATCGTCACGGTCAGCCCCACCTACGCGCGCGAAATCCTCACGCCTGAATACGGCGAGGGCTTGGACCCGGTGCTGCGCGACCGTCAGGATCGCTTGTTCGGCATCCTCAACGGCGTGGACACCGAGGCATACGACCCGCGCACCGATCCCGAAATCCAACACTGCATCGACGCCGACGATATCACCCACCGCGACGCGTGCAAAGCCGCGCTCCAGAAGGAACTGGGGCTTCCCATCCGACCGGACGCGCCTCTCATCAGCATGACCTCGCGGCTCAGCGACCAGAAGGGCTTCGACATCCTCTGCGCGGTGCTGGAGCCGATGCTGCAACATCTGGACGCGCAGTGGATCTTCATGGGCACGGGCGAGCAGCGCTATCACGACATGCTCGCCCACTTGCAAAGCCGTTATCCCAAACGGCTGCAGGCCCGGTTCACCTTCGACGAGACCCTGGCGCGGCGCATCTTCGCCGGAACCGACATCTTCCTCATGCCCTCGCGACATGAGCCATGCGGTCTGGATCAGATGATCGCCATGCACTACGGCGCGGTTCCCGTGGTGCACGCGACCGGCGGCCTGGCCGACACGGTCACCGACCATCGACCTCCCACCGTCGGCACAGGCTTCACCTTCGACAAATACGACGGCATGGCCCTTTTCGCGGCCATTGTGCGCGCCATCGAAGTCTATCGTCATCCGGATATTTGGAAGGCCATCCAGCGCAACGCGCTGGCCCAGGATGTCTCGTGGACGCAACCCGCGCACGCGTATCACGACCTATACCGACGCGCCCGCTCTCTCAAACTCACCGGTCGCCCCGCTTGACCCGCCTTCTCTCTCCCACTCGCAAGCTCTATTGGGCCGACGCGTATCGTCGCCGGTTCACCGCGCGCGTGGTCGAGCGCCGCGAAGGGCGACGGCCTGCGGTCGCGCTCAATCGCACCCTCTTCTACCCCACCGGCGGCGGCCAACCCCACGACACAGGCCGGCTAGGCGAGGCGAGGGTGCTGGATGTGGTGGAGGAGAATGGCGTCATCTATCACATCCTGGATGCAGACCCCGGCCATGCAGACGAACTCGCGGGCGAGATCGACTGGCCCCGGCGCTGGGACCACATGCAGCAGCACAGCGGTCAACATCTGCTCTCGGCCGCGTTCCTCACCCTGCTGGATCGCCCCACCATCGGCTTTCATCTCAGTCCGGACAGCGTGACCATCGACCTGCCCGGCCCCCCGCCCGACGCGCAAGACGCGGCGCGCGTGCTCGATTTCGTGCAAGCCGTCATGGCCGAAGACCGGCCCATCCACAGCTATCAGGTCGATGAAGAGGACATCGACGCCATTCCCTTGCGCAAGAAGCCCGCGGTTTCGGGCCGCGTGCGCGTGGTGGAGATCGAGAACCTTGACTGGTCGGCCTGCGGCGGCACGCATGTGCGTTCGACCGCTCAGATTGGCTCGCTCATCATCACCCGGCTCGAACGTCGCGGTGCCAACACCCGCGTGCATTTCCTGTGCGGCGGCCGCGCGCATCGCGACCATCGACGTCGGCTGGATGTGACGCGGCGCTTGATGGACATCCTCACCACCGGCCTGGAGGACTTGCCCGCCGCGGTGGAGCAGCGCCGCGATGAAGCCCTGAACGTGCAAAAGAAACTTCGGCGGCTCGAAAAACGTCTTATGGAATTGGAGGCCGCCGCGTTGCTGACCCAGGCCAAACCCATCGGTCGCGCTCGCTTTGTCGAGCGCCGGGTCATGAGCGACGACGCCAACGCGATGCAAAAGCTCATGCGCGGCCTGTTGGCTCATGAAAATGTGGTCGCGCTGCTCAGTTGGCAGGGCGGCCAAACGCGCTGGAGCCTGGGCCATTCTCTCGGCTCCGACCTCGACCTGCGTCAACTTATGCCCGCGCTGCGCGACATTCCCGGCGTGCGCGGGGGCGGCGGCCCCGATCTCATCCAAGGCGTCGCGGCCGATCAGGAGACCATCCAGCAGATCAAGTCTCATCTGCTCGCCTGGCTCGCGGAGGCCGAGACCTCGTTCCACTTCTAATTCTTTCCCTCTCCCATTTCCCCACCCTCCCATGCACGAACTCGCCCCTGGCATTTACGCCGAAACCAGCTTTCATCATAGCAACCCCGGCTTTGTGGTCACCGCGGAAGGGGTCATCTGCATCGATAGCCCCATGATTCCGGCCGAGGCCAAGGCCTGGCGCAAGACCATCGATGAGACCAGCGGCGGCCTGCCCATCCTGTATGTGGTCATCACCGACCACCATCGCGGGCATTGCCTGGGCTCGCAATGGCTCAGCCGCACGGTCATCGCGCACGAACTGGCCTGGAAGCACATGCGCAACTACGGCGACAACTTCAAGCAGCGCGTGCGCGACAGTTTCAAACGCAAGCCCGAGATCCGCGCCCAGTTCGACGAGCTTGAAATCATCGTGCCCACCATCACTTTTCAGGATGCGTTGACTTTGGTGCGCGGGGGAAAGATCATCCGCGTCATTCATGTGGGCGGCCACACGCCAGCCACCAGCATGGTGTGGCTTCCGGCCGATAAGGTGCTCTTCGCCGGCGACATCGTCTGGATCGACCAGCATCCTTTTATGACTCAGGCCAACTCGGCCGAGTGGCTGAAGGCGCTGGAGTTCATACGCGAGCTCGATCCCAAATACATCGTGCCCGGTCACGGCCCCATTTGCGAAGTAAGCGCGCTCGACCGGCTGGAAGAATATCTTCTTTACCTGCGCAAACGCACGTTCGACCTATTCAACGCCGGCCGCACCAAACAGGAGACGGCCAGCTTGCTCATTCCCGAGCTCAAGCCCTGGTTTCCCATCCCTTCTGAGCGCTCGCCTAAGATCGAATCGCAGATACGCTCGGGCATTGGTCGCGTCTACGACGAACACCGTCGCGCTCGCGAGGCCGCAAAGGCCGCCTAAATTCGCTCTATGGCTCACGTCGTCAAAACCCCCAAACTGACGCCTGCAGACGAGCTGCGTTCGCTGCTGGAGGAAAGTGAAAAACTGGCCGTAAATATGAGCGGCGCGGGTGCAGACAAGGCCGTGACATTACTCGAGAATCTGGATCGCATACAGGCGCTTTTTCCCACTCTCGAGGCCAAGGGTGTTGATCTGAAGCCCGAACAGGCGAGGTGGGAGGCGGTCCAGGGCGCGGTTCGTCGTCATAGCGCTGATATTCGTCGCGAGCTCAAGCCGCTGGGCGGACTCGCCGCTCTGCGCAAACAACGTGCGCCCGCTATAGAGAACTGGTGGTGGCGGTTGGATGAGATCCAGCGCGCCCAGTGGCGCCGACGCCTGGCCCGCTTGCTGCTCGCCACCCTTGCGCTCGTCATTGTCGTCGGCGGAGGATTATGGCTTTTCGACCATTTTTTCCCCGGCGATCCGCAGATGCGCGAGTTTCAAAACTATAAACTTCAGGCCGAACAGCAGCTCGAAGCCGGCGACCTGGCCGCGGCCATCGCCTCTTATGAGGCCGCCCGCGCCATTTATCCCGACGACGCGGACGCGCTCGCCTGGCTGGTTGTGCTCAACGAGGCGTTGGAACGATGGCCTGAAGCCGATGTCGCGCGGGCCGAACTCTTCGAGCAAACCCAAGGCGATGTGGCTTTGGGCCTGCTGGCCGAAAAATATGTCATCCTCGAACAGCCTGAACAAGCGCTGAAGCTGGCCCAGGCCGCCATCGAGGCCAATCCCGACAACCCACGCGGCTACCTGGCCCTGGCCGGCGCATACGAACAGTTAGACCGCTTGCAAGAAGCCATCGACGCCCTTGAAATCGCAGCGGAAAAAGCGGATGAACAAAACCTGCCCGAACTCCAGGCTCTGACGCGGATGCGTCTTGGCTTTCTTCTCCAACGCGCGGCCGCGGAGCGCGCCATCGAGCAATAGCATCGCATTCCCCACCCGTTTTTCTGCTCTCAGCCATCGCCGGGGGTAGAAAACCGCCCGGCCACAAGCTACAAGGCCGTCTTCGGCCTCCCTTCCCCCTCTCAACCTCAACCTCAACCTCAACCTCCTCAACCCTACTCCTCATTCATCGAACCATGGTCAGCCCTGAACTTCTCACCCCCTACCCTGTCGAACTGGCGGGCGTGCGGCGGGAACTGCCCCGCTTTGAAATCGCGCCCGGCGTCGTGATTGCCATTCTCAACATCCTCGGCGACACCGAGCTGAGCGAAGCCGTGGCTCAGGCCCTGGTGGACAGGTTGCCCGCCGAGGCCGAAATCCTGGTCACGCCCGAGGCCAAGAGCATCCCCCTCTGTTACGCCATGGCTGTGAAAAGCGGTTTGCCTTATGTCGTGTTGCGCAAGACGCGCAAGCCCTATATGACCGGCGCCATCAGCCAGGAGGTGATCAGCATCACCACCGGCCAACCGCAAACGCTTTGGCTCGATGGCCGCGACATTCCACGCGTGCGCGACAAAAACGCGGTTTTCGTGGATGATGTCATCTCCACAGGCAGCACCATGCGCGGGGCCATCCAGTTGCTCGAACAGGCCGGCGCCAGAGTCATCGCCAGCGCGGCTATCATGACCGAGGGCGACAATCCCGACTGGGCCGATGTCATCGCGCTGGGCAATCTGCCGGTTTGGATCGAGGAGCAGCAGTGAAGCAAGATAAAAATGGCCCAGCAATCCGTGTAATCCGTGGTCTATTTTGAAATAGAATGATCGATAAACTAGAACAAATCGAAGAGAGATACGAAGCAATCGAGCGCCAGATGAGCGATCCGGTCATTGCCGCGGACTATCAAGCCGTGGCCAAGCTCGCGCGCGAGCAAGCCGAATTGCGCGAAATAGTGGAAACGTTTCGCCAATACAAACGCGTGCTTCAAGAGTTGGCCGACGCTCGCGAACTGTTGGAGATGTCGGATGACGCGGAGATGCGCGAGCTGGCGCGGGCAGAGATGGAGGATTTGGAAGCCGAAGAAGAGCGTTTGAAGCAAGCATTGCGCACACTGCTTCTGCCCAAAGACCCGCGCGATGAGAAGAACGTCATTGTGGAAATTCGCGCCGGCGCTGGCGGTGACGAAGCGGGGTTGTTCGCGGCCGACCTCCACCGCATGATCACGCGTTACGCGGAGAAAAAGGGTTGGAAAACCGCGATTTTGTCCAGCCACGCCAGCGGCATCGGCGGTTACAAGGAAATCATCTTCGAAGTGCGCGGCAAGGGCGCATACAGTCGTCTGAAATACGAATCAGGCGTGCATCGCGTGCAACGCGTGCCCGCGACCGAATCTCAGGGCCGCATCCATACTTCCACGGCCACGGTCGCGGTTTTGCCCGAGGTGGAGGATGTCGAGGTGGAGATCAAACCCAACGACATCCGCATTGATATCTACCGTTCTAGCGGCCCCGGTGGTCAGAGCGTAAACACCACCGATAGCGCGGTGCGCATCACACATTTGCCCACGGGCATCGTGGTGCAATGTCAGGACGAAAAGAGCCAGTTGCAGAATCGGCTGCGGGCCATGGCCATTCTGCGCGCTCGGCTTTATAACATGGAGATCGAGCGTCAACAGGCCGAGCTGGGCGCGCAACGTCGGGCGCAGGTGGGCACGGGTGAACGCAGCGAGAAGATTCGCACCTACAATTTCCCCCAAAACCGGGTCACCGACCACCGTATCGGCCTGAGCTCTTACAACCTCGCGGCCATTCTCGACGGCGAGCTCGATTTCTTTATCGACGAACTTATCGCCGCGGAGCAAGCCGCCCGGTTACAAGCGGTGGAAGGATGAACGTCCTCTCAGCGCAGGCTTCAGACCCCTGACAAATTTGCGCAAAAAGGCCCGGATCAGCTAAACTAATTGGCTGTTGTCCAATTCGGACTCATCGCGAAAAGACCCCTCGACGTTTCACCATCAATTCATCCACAAAAAACCACATGACCGAAAACGGAAATCTTCAAAACGCTCCACAACCGCTGAGCGCGCCTTATCCTGAACATATTCAAGCTGACACGGTGAACATCTCCCAAGGCGGCGCGCAGAGCGTGTATGCCAACACGGTGGAGATCCACCAGGGTGGAGCGGGCAACATCCAGGCTGAAAACGTGCGTTTAAGCGAAGGCGGCGCGGGCCTGATCTATGCGCAAACCGTTGATCTTGATAACGCTCAGGCCCTCGTTGTGATGGGCCGCGAGGTGCATTGCCAGGATACGAATATCGCCCTTCTCGCGGCCGGCCAAATCCATGGCAATGTGAATGTGGTCGTTGATATGCGCAGCGCCGCCATCGCCGGGGCCGCGTTCGGCGCTGTCTCAGCAGTCGTCTTCTGGCTGCTTAGAAAGTTGATCTGAAAATCCTCATTATACGCAATAATCTTCAACAATCAAGGGAGTTTCCCGATGGATCACGTTTTGACCGTTGAACCCAGAACCGAAACCGGAAATAAAGTGAAACGCGTACGCGCGGCGGGTTATGTGCCGGGCGTGGTGTATGGTCAGGGCAAAGAAGCCACCCCATTGAAATTTCGTGAAATCGACCTCGTGCGTCTGCTACGCGCGGGGGGCGCAAGCCAGCTTATCGAGTTGCGCGGCCTAAAGAAGCGTCCCGTGAAGGCTTTGTTACGCGAAGTGCAACGTCATCCCACCCGTCGCAATATTCTACATGTAGACTTCTATGCCGTGGAGATGGATGTGGCCGTGCGCACCGAAATTCCCGTGCATTTCGTCGGCGAGTCGGAAGCCATGAAAGCCGGCGCGGTGCTCATTCATCATCTTGACAAGATCGATATCGAATGCCTGCCCGGCGACATCCCCGAACATTTTGTCGTTGACCTCTCGTCGCTCAAAAGCGTGGATGACATCATTCAAGTGTCTGACCTGGATCTTCCCAAAGGCGTCACGCTTCATCACGAGCCTGAGGACCTGGTCGTTAGTTTAACTATGCCGCGCGCAGTGGCCGCGGCCGAAGCGGCGGAAGAGGCTGAGGCCGAAGGGGAAGAAAGCGAAGAAGCGGCGGAATAAAAATGCCGTGGCTGACCCCCCCATATCCAATGCGAGAAAGACCGGCGCCATGTCGGTCTTTTTTGATTGGCCGCAACACACCCAAATCGCGCCCCACAAATAAACCTGGTTAGCATCCATCGAGCTTCGCGCCGATGAACTCGGGCCGGCCGCGCAGGAAATCGGCGATGGACATCATCCTCTTCCCGGCCGGCTGAACCTGCTCCAGCGCGAGCAAACCCGCGCCGGTTCCCACGGCCGCGCCGCGCTCGAAAGCCACGACGCGACCCGGTTCGGCCTCGCCCTCGACCGCTTTTGCCCGCCCCACCTTGAGCATCTGGCCTTGCCAAAAGGTGAATGCGCTCGGCCAGGGGTTGTAGGCCCGCACCATGCGCTCGATATAAGCCGCGGGTTGCGTCCAGTCGATGCGGGCGCGCTCTTTTTTGATGAGACGACACACGGTCGCGGCCGCGTCGTCCTGGGGCCGCGGAGCGAGCTTGCCCTCGAGATAGCAGGGCAATGTATCGATGAGGAGTCGCGCGCCCTGCTGCGCGAGTCGTTGGCTCAGGGCGCCTGCGGTGTCGTCGGGCCGGATCACCTCGGCGGCCTGGGCCAGGATGGGGCCGGTGTCCATGCCCTCGTCCATGCGCATAATCGTGCTTCCGGTGATGGGGTCTCCGGCCAAAATCGCGGCCTGGATGGGCGACGCGCCCCGCCATCGCGGCAAAAGAGAAGCGTGGACGTTGATGCAGCCGTATCGGGGAAGCTCCAACACATTGGGGCGCAATATCTGACCAAAGGCCGCGACCACGATCAGTTCGGGCTGAAAAGCGGCCAGTTCTGCGAAGGCGTCGGGGTCGCGCAGGCTCGACGGTTGCAACACGGGAACGCCCGCTGCCAGGGCCATTTGCTTCACCGGCGTCATGGTCAGCTTGCGGCCGCGCCCCGCGCGACGGTCGGGCTGCGTAACCACGGCCACCACATCATAAGCCGGGTCATCCAAAAGCGCTTGCAGTGTGGGCGTCGAAAACGCCGGCGCGCCCATGAAAACGGTGCTCGTCATATTTATGCAATGAGTTCAGGCCGAACTACGCGAGGAAGGCTGACCTGTTCTTAATTAGCCCACTCTCGCCAAAGGCGCTCGCGTTCTTCATCGGGCAAGTCCAGATACTCTCCCAAACTGAGGCCATCGACAAACGGTTCTTCTGGCGATAATGGCCATTTGTCAAGGCTTTCTTTAAGCCGGTCTTGTACAGCCTTGACTGCATCATCGACATCCAAAATGGAGGTGGCCGGCTCGGTTTTTTCGGCTTCAAAAACCATCTCGAACAGGCGCTGTCGATCCTTTGGACTCAATCGACGTACTGCTTCGGCGATCTGCTCAAGTGTGATGGGTAATGATACGACCGTAGCATTCATTATTAACCTCTCGAATATAGCATCCTGGTTCATGCTTCAGGTCATCCAATGGAGTGGCTTTTAGTATAAGTCAGCGCTCGGCGAGGTGCAACTCGGGTTGTTGCACGGCCTGGCGCAGTTGGCCGCACCCCGCGCTGATCTCGATGCCGCGTCGTAAGCGCACGGTGGCGGGGATGCCGGCGCTTTCCAAAACCTGCTGAAATCGTCGCGTGGCCTCTTCGCTGCTGGGCTGGTAGGGCGAGTTGGGGATGGGGTTGAGAGGGATGAGGTTGACGTGACAACGCAGCCCGGCCAGCAAGTCGGCCAGTTGCTGGGCCTGCTGAGCCGAATCGTTGATGCCGCGCATCAGCGCATACTCAAAGGTGATGCGACGCCGCGTGACTTGCTGATATTGGTGACACGCGGCCATGAGCGCCTCAAGAGGATAGCGTTTGTTGAGAGGGACGAGGCGGTTGCGCAGGCGGTTGGTGGGCGCGTGCAGCGAGACGGCCAGGCGAACAGGCAATTTTTCCTGGGTCAGGCGTTTGATGCCCGGGATCAAGCCCACGGTCGAGAGGGTGATGCTGCGGGCCGAGAGAGCAAACGCGGTCGGGTCGGCGATGGCGCGCAGGGCTTGGATGGTGGCGTCGTAGTTGGCCAGCGGTTCGCCCATGCCCATGACCACGATGTTGGTAAGCCGCGTGGGCCGTTCGACGCGCAGCGCGTCCTGGCCATCGTCGGGTTGCCGTAGCCAGCGCTCGAACCAGTGCGCCTGAGCGACGATCTCGCCCGCACTGAGGTTGCGCGCCAGGCCGCCCTGACCGGTGGCGCAAAACGTGCAGCCCATGCCGCATCCCACCTGGGTGGAGATGCACAGCGTGCGACGCCGGTTGTAGAGCATGAGCACGACTTCGATGGTCGCGTTGTCGGACAAGCGGAAGAGCACCTTGCGGGTGAGCCGGTCGCGGCTGTCTTGCTGCGCCAGCGGTTCGAGGGGGTTGATGACGGTTTCGGCCGCCAGACGCGCGCGCAGAGCCTTGGGGAGATTGGTCATTTGCATGGGGTCGGTGACCAGGTTCTTGTGGAGCCATTCATAGACCTGGTCCCCCCGATACGCGGGTTGACCCCATTCTTTCATCAGGCCGCGCAGTTGTTCACGGGTGAGGTCGAGGAGTAGAATCATATTCGAATCGCAGACGCTGCTTGGTTCGGTGTTGACAGGGCTTCAATTGATGATTACAATGTGGATGATTATGTGGATAATATACCATATTTTGCTTACCAGGACATAGACGCGGCTATGACAAAGGCGATACAAATCACCATCGATGAACAGCTACTCCGGCAAGTGGATGACGCGGTTGCGGAACTCGGTGAAACGCGTTCCGCATTCATTAGGGACGCCTTGCGCTCCGCCCTGCGACGCTTCGAAATCCAGAAATTGGAGCGCCAACATGCAGCAGGTTACGCCCGCCAACCTGTTCGACCGGGGGAGTTCGACGTGTGGGAAAGCGAACAGATGTGGGGTGACGAATGAGGCGCGGGGAAGTGCGCTGGTATACATTCAAACAGCCTGATAAGCGGCGTCCTGTGCTCATTTTGACGCGAAATTCAGCTATTCCATATCTCACCAATGTGACCGTAGCGCCCATCACCTCAACCATTCGCGACATACCGACCGAGGTCTTTCTGGACCCTCGCGAAGATGGCGTGCGAACTCCATGCGTTGTCAATCTCGACAATGTGCAAACCGTGCCGAAACATAAAATAGGCCGGTTGCTCAGCAAGCTCAGTTTCGAGCGGATGGAGGAGGTGGACCGGGCGTTGTGTTTCGCCCTGGGTGTGGACAGATTTTTCTGAAAGAAGAGGCCGCGCGGACGGCCGTCTGTGCGCACTATCTTATCAAGTCCCGCAAGTCTTCGATGATAAAGTCGGGGCGGGGGGTGTAATTTTCGGCCTGGTCGCGGGTGGCCGCGCCGGTGAGCACGCAGAGGGTGCGCAGGCCGGCGCGATGGCCGCCGAGGATGTCGGTCTCGAGCCGGTCGCCCACCATGATGGCGTCTTCGGCCTTTGCCCCCAGTTTTGCCAACGCTTGCTCGAAGATGGGCGTTTCGGGCTTGCCCACGATGATGGGCTTGCGGTCGGTCGCGGCCTCGAGAAAGGCCAACACCGCGCCCGCACCCGGCAACTGCCCCCGCTCGGAGGGGAGAGTGCGGTCGGGGTTGGTGGCGATCCAGGGGCAACCGCGACGGATGGCCAGCGCGGCCTCGGCCAATTGCGCGTAGGTGATGTCGAAGGCGAGCCCCACCACCACGATGTCGGCTTCCTCGGCCCTGGCCGTCTCTTCATATCCGGCCTGAGCCACGGCCTGATGGATGCCGTCGCCGCCCACCACCAGCGCCCGCGCGGGCGGGGGATGATGGGCGAGGAGATAGGCCTTGGCCGCGTCAGGGCTGGTGAAAATCGCGTCCTCGCCCACATGAATGTCCATTTCGGCCAGGCGGGTCACATACTGAGCGTGGGTGCGAATGGCGTTGTTGGTGAGAAAGAGGAAAGGGATCTGTTCGCTCTGCAAGATGCGGATGAACTCGGCCGCGGCCGGCAACGGCTCCGCGCCGCGGTAGATGACCCCATCCATGTCGATGAGCCAGGCGGAAAACGCGTGATACGGAGGGCGTAGTTTCATTGGAATGCTTCGTTGATGAGAATGCAGGATCGTCCCATCGTCCAGCTCGGGAAAGGTGGAGACGGCGGGAACTGAATCATCTTAGTTCAGGTCTTGCTCCACATCGCGCGCGGCCGTGGCGATGGCCCAGGCGACCACGCCCCAGCTACCGCCGCCGATGAGCAGCGCCATAAAGATGCTAAGGGGATTGGGCGGCACAGTCCCGCGCACAATGCCCACCACCACCAACGCTACGCCCAAAAGGGCGAACAAAAGACCGATTTTGAGAGGACCACTGAGCTTGGAAATCATGGCGATTCGCTCCAATCGGGTGGAATGCCCCGGCCCGCGGGTTGGATGTCTTTGACCAGCATTTGCAGGCGACGGCGGTCATTCCACACGTTTTCGTTTAACTCGAAAGCTACATCGATGCGCATGGGCATGTTAAGCGCCATCTCGCCCAGGCCAAAGGCGATGGCGTCGAATTTCATCCAGCCTTCGTCGCCGACGCGCAATTTGAGATGCGAACCATCGTTGCCCACGCGGCGGAATTCGTGCACAAACAGGTTGCGCACCGCAAGAATGGGCGGCGGATTGCCCGCACCCGTAGGCTCCAGCTCGCGCAACCGGGCCAATAAACGATAGTTCAGATCGGATAGCGTGACCACCGCGTCGATGGGGAGACGATGCACGCGGTCTTCGGCGCGCAAGCGCTCGGCCGCGATCGCGTTCAGGCGCTGCCGAAACGCGGGCAAATCCTCCCGGCGCACGGTGAACCCGGCCGCGGCCGCATGTCCGCCGTAGCGCACCAGCAAATCCGCGCATGCGTCCAGCGCCTGGGTGATGTGAAACTCGGGAATGCTGCGGGCCGACCCGCGCACGAATTCGCCGCCCAACTCGGCCACCAGCGCCGGTCGATAATACACTTCCTTCAACTTGCTGGCAATAAGCCCGACGATGCCGGGGTTGAGGTCTTCGCGTCCCACCAGGATCACGCTGTCGGGCGGATCGTCGCCCAGCTCGGCCATGGCCCAGTTCACCGCATCCTGGGTCAGGCGTTGGCGCTCGCGGTTGAGCTGATTCAGGCGCTCGGCCAAGCCAGTGGCCGTGGCGTCATCCGGGGCCATGAGCAAATCATAAGCCAGCACCGCGCTTTGCAAACGACCGGCCGCATTCAGGCGCGGCCCCAATCGAAAGCCAATGGCCGTGGCGTCGATCCGGCCCAGGTCCACGCCGGCCGCGCGAGCCAACGCGCGCAGACCGGGCCGCAGACCGCGATTGAGCTGCTCAAGCCCTCGCTGCACCAGGGTGCGGTTTTCCCCGCGCAAGGGCATGATGTCGGCCACCGTGCCCAGCGCGACCAGGTCCAGCAGGTCATCCTCTTGCAAGGTCACCGGGTTTCGGGCCACAGGATCGCGCTGCTCGACGCGCAAAAGCGCCTGCGCCAGCTTGAAAGCCACGCCCACACCGGCCAAAAAGTTGAACGGATAGGGACAATCGGCCTGTTGAGGATTGACCACGGTCAATGCCGGCGGAAGTTCGGGGCCGATGGAGTGATGGTCGCTGACGATGATGTCGAGACCCAGTTCGCGGCCAAAGCGCACCTCATCGACCGCGCGGATGCCGCAATCCACGGTCAAAACCAGCTTTACGCCCTGGTCATGAAGCCACTTCAGGGCCTCGTTGTTCAGGCCGTAGCCTTCGTCCACGCGGTGAGGGATATAGGGCATGACATCCGCGCCCAAGGCTCGCAGCGTTTGCACCATGAGCGCGGTCGAGGTGACGCCGTCCGCGTCGAAATCGCCGTAAACCGCGATGGGTTCGCGCCGACGGATGGCCCAACGAATGCGTGCCACGGCCTCGTTCACGCCCTTCATGCGAAACGGGTCGTCGGGCCGTACGCGCTCGCCAAAGAATTCGCGAACCTCGTCCACCTCCACCAAACCGCGATTGTAGAGCACCTGCACGATAATGGGGTCGAGCCAGTTCAGACGAGTGCGAATATGGGCCGGGGGAATGGTGGGAAGCTCCCAACGGGTGGGGATGGATGGCATGTATTTGAGGTTGAGGTTGAGGCTAAGGTTGAGGTTGAGAGGATGGGGTTTTTGCGGTCGGGCGACATCCGCCACTTGCGAGTTGCAACCCGCCACCAGCAATCTGTTATATTGACTTAAGGGAGCGGGTTTTCAACAGATCGCGACGCTTTGAGGATAGCAGAGCTCGTCTGATAGAATGGGCGTCTGCGCCAACAACCGATGTGGCGAAATCCTACCACTTTTCCTATGCTGTCGCAAACATTTTCATTCAACGAAGCCGCACATTATGCTACTCAGCGAATTGGCCGCACTCGGCACGTCCTTATGCTGGTCGGCCACCTCCACATTCTTCACACTGGGCGGTCGGCTGGTGGGCTCGGTGGCCGTGAACCGGACGCGATTGGCCCTGGCCGTCCTCTTTCTCACCCTGACCCATTTCTTGCTCGGGACGCCTTTGCCGCTGGATGTAGAGCCCTGGCGCTGGTTTTGGCTCACATTGTCGGGCGTGTTGGGGTTGGTGCTGGGAGATTCGTTTTTGTTTCAGGCTTTCGTGTGGGTGGGGCCGCGGCTCTCCACCCTGATCATGACCATGGTTCCGGTCATCGGCGCGGGGCTGGCCTGGTTGTTTCTGGATGAACGGTTGGGCGCGCAAGAGATGGTGGGCATTGGGCTGACGGTGGGCGGCGTGGCCTGGGTGGTGTGGAGCCAGACGCGAGAGGGGGACGCGCGGCGACCCCAGCGCGGCTATCTGTTGGGGATTGTGTTCGCGCTGCTCGGGGCCACAGGCCAGGCGTCGGGCCTGATCACGGCCAAGGTTGGGCTGGCCGACGGCTTTTCGCCCCTTTCGGCCACGCTGATCCGCATGTTCACGGCCATGCTGATCATGTGGGGCTTTGCGGCCGCGCGCGGGCAAGTGAGACCCACGCTTCGCCGCCTGAGAGAAAGCGGCTCGGCCTTTCGCTT
>JAADII010000166.1 GCA_013151415.1 Chloroflexota bacterium | reverse complement strand
GGTCTGGCGCAAAATCTGGCCGCGTTGCGCGCGCTCGCGACCGAGGGCATTCAGCGCGGGCACATGAAACTACACAAACGGAGAGAGAAAGCAAAAGAGCAAAAGATTAAAAACAGGGATAGCGACAATGATAAGGTATAGGTAAAAATATTCGGTATTGCACCAATATTTCCGGTATATATACAAAATATCGAGATTATGATTATATATTCCTGAATCGTTCATATCGAAATTATGTCGAAACAGACGCTTCTCAAGCCCTCTCGCGCCGTGGGCATTGTTGGATACGGCGCTTATATTCCTCAATATCGACTCCCGGCCAGCGAGGTCTCGGAAATGTGGACCGATGGCGCGGCCGCGCCTCCCATCACAGAAAAGGCCGTGCCCGGGCTGGATGAAGACACAGCCACCATCGCCATCGAGGCGGCTCGCAATGCGCTTGTTCGCGCGGGCATCGCGCCCACCGATTTACGCGCAATCTGGGTGGGCAGCGAAAGCCATCCCTATGCGGTGAAGCCCACCTCCACCATTGTGGCCGAGGCCCTGGGCGCGGCGCCGATGGTCCAGGCCGCGGATTGGGAATTCGCCTGCAAGGCCGGGTCCGAAGCCATCATCGCGGCCATTGGCCTGGTCGGTTCGGATATGGCCGATTACGCCATGGGCATTGGCGCGGACACCGCGCAAGGCCGACCCGGCGACGCGCTGGAATATACGGCTGGCGCGGGCGGCGCGGCCATCATCATTGGCCCGGCCGAAAAGTCATTGGCCGTGTTCGAAGGCTCCATCTCCTATGTGACCGACACGCCCGATTTCTGGCGGCGGCCCAAGGCCGAATATCCCAGCCACGGGATGCGGTTCACGGGCGAACCGGCTTATTTTCATCATGTGGTCATGGCCGGCCAAATCTTAATGGAAACCCTGGGCCGCACGCCTGAAGATTATCGTTATGTGGTGCTGCATCAGCCCAATGTCAAATTTCCTTCCCGCGCGGCCAAACAGCTGGGCTTCAAACCCGAACAGTGGGAAACGGGCCTGCTGGTGGGGCGCATCGGCAACACGTATTCGGGCGCGTCGCTGGTGGGCCTGACCGCGGTGCTCGATGCGGCCGAGCCGGGCGAACGCGTTTTGGTGGTCTCCTTTGGCTCGGGCGCGGGCAGCGACGCCATGTCTTTCCAGGTGACCGAGCGCATTCGCGACCGTCGTTTGCTCGCGCCGAGCACCGAGGACTACATCGCCCGCCGCACCGTCATCGACTACGCGACCTATTTGCGATACCGAGGCAAGTTATTGATGAAGTGAGCGCGGACAACGCATGAACGACAAAACCATGGCCGACAAAGCTTACTTTGCACGCGCGAGGGCTTTGAACATCATCCGGCCGCTCATGGTGGGCGGGACCGCCAGCATATATGCAGGTTGCGCCGCGCGCCGCGTGGGCTAAAGACCGATGTCGAACAAGAGCTTTCGGAGCCATTTCTCCGCCATGAGACCATGAGACGATAGAGAAACGCTTGACGCGCTCTCACCATCTCTCGTCATCGTTCACTCATTTCTGGCCCATGTCATTCGCGTCCGAGGTCGCGGCCGCGCTCGAACGTTTTCCTCGCGTGCGGCTGGCCGATTTTCCCACGCCTTTGCATCCCTTGCCACGGCTGAGCAAGGCGTTGGGTCGTCCCATCTACATGAAACGCGACGACTTGGCCGGCCCGGCTTTGGGTGGGAACAAGACGCGTAAGTTGGAATATCTGATGGCCGAGGCGCAAGAGCGGGGCGCGCGTAAAATCGTCACCTATGGCGGTTTGCAATCGAATCACGCCCGTCTCACCGCGGCTGCGGCCAATCGTTTTGGCCTGGAAACGCATCTCTTTTATTTCGAGCCGCGCCCTGCTCGGCTTACGGGCAATTTGCTCCTAAACCAAATATTGGGCGCGAAGATGCACTTCGTTCCTTTGGGGGCCGAGGGCAAGGGCGGCATGACTCTGGCGATGACGAACCGGCTCGTGCGATTGCTGGCCCTGTTGCGGGTGGGGCCGCACTATTTTATTCCGGTGGGCGGGCACTGTTGGCGAGGCTGTCTGGGCTATGTGAGGGCCGCTTTGGAGATCGAAGAGCAAGCGCGAGGTTTGGGCGTGGAGCAGGGGTGGGTGATCGCGGCCGCGGGGAGCGGCGGAACCCTGGCCGGCTTGATGGTGGGTCTTCGCGGCGTTGGTTCTCGATTGCGCGCGTTGGGCGTCGATATCGGCAAGCTGTGGAAGGGCTTTCCCGCGTCCATCGCCCGGGTGGCCAACGAGATGAGCCGTCATCTCGCTCTTAACCGCCATTTCCATGCATCCGACGTCCCTCTTATCGAAGCGCGTTATGCAGGGCGCGCTTACGGCGTTCCCAGCGATGCGGGCAACGAGGCCATGCGCATGATGGCCCGTCTCGAGGGCATCGTTCTCGACCCCATCTACACGGGCAAGGCCCTTGCCGGCATGTTTGATCTGGCTGGCCGAGGCGAGCTGGGCCGCGACGAACCGCTGATTTTCGTTCACACCGGCGGCGCCCCCGCACTTTGGGCCGAGATCAAAACAAAGGACGCGGCGGCGCGATCCGCAGATGCCGACGCATGAGCCGAAATTGGCCACTCCGCGGCCTAACGGCTGTCGGGCGAGCCGCCCCCTTGCTGGATGCGCCCATCAGGAGCGATATGGCCGCGGCTCATGTTTTTTCCAACACGCAATAGATGTTGAAGGTGAAATATTCTTCCAGCCGGGGCAGTTTGCTCAACGCGTGAAGGGTTTTGCCGCTGAGCTTATCGCTGCGATTGGTCTGAAAGGAAACCACCTCGAGATCGCATTCTTCAAAAATGCGACGATAATCGGCCAGCGCGAGACGATTCATGCCCAAGTCTTGGATGGCGCTCACCTTTTCGCGGCGTCGCCGATTCACGCGGCGGATGACGCGCTGATCGCCCAGCAACAGATGCGCCCAGGGAATGGGGAAGGGCGGTCGCACCACGTTGTGATCGCCAAAAGGGCTGTTGTAGAGCGGCCCGAACCCCGCATAGACGCGGCCGCCCGCGCGCAAGCGACGGCTCATCTCTTCCAGCAATCCGGGCAAATCCAGCACGTGTTCGAATGTGTCTTTAGAAACGATATAATCGAACGGTTCCAGGGGGTAGTCTTTTAGATCGAGGCAAAGAAAGGCCACCCGATCCGCGAAATGGGGGAAGTTTTGTTCCAGGTTGGCGTTGGCGAACTCGATAAGGCGTTCGTTCAAGTCGAGCCCCACCACTTCGGCCGCGCCTTGTTCGGCCAGATAAATGCTCATGCTGCCGTGCCCGCACCCCACATCGAGCACGCTCGCGCCGCGAAAATCGGGCTGACCGCCAAATCGTCGCCAAAATCGTGGATTTTCTGTTTCGCCCCGACGAAAATAAGCGAGGTCGCTTGGATTTAGCCGCTCGTTCATCAACCCGTGTTGCGCATGGCGAGAACCACAGGCAAGGTTTTGATCAATATTTTGAGATCGAGCCAGAAGGACCGCCGCTCGATATAATCGAGATCCCAGCGCACGATTTCGGGGAAGGGGATGCTGCTGCGACCGTTGATCTGGGCCAGACCGGTGATGCCGGGCAAGACCGAAAGTCGCGGCAGATACCAGTCGTAATAGGCTTCCACCTCATAGTCCATCGAGGGCCGCGGCCCAACAAGGCTCATGTTGCCAATGAGCACGTTGAACAATTGCGGCAATTCGTCGAGGCTGGTTTTGCGCAAGATTTTGCCCACGCGCGTGATCACGCGACCATCGCCCGTGGGTTTGAGCACGCCGCCGTTGCTCGACGGCCCTTTTGTGATCTCACCCCGAATGACTTGCTGTGCAAAGAGTTTATGTTCTTCGGTATGATTGCGGCCCACCACCATGGAGCGGAATTTATAAAAATCATAGACCCGGCCACCCAACCCCACGCGCTTCTGAATGATAATGACCGGCCCGCCATCCTCGAGTTTGATAGCAATGAAAATGAGCAATAAGAGCGGTGAGAGCAAAAGGAGCGAAGCTGTGGCCACAATGAGGTCAAGAGTCCGTTTTGCCAGCCGGTATCCTGTGGGCGTTGCGGCCGGCTGCACCAGATCGGCCACCTGGTCTCTGGTTGAAACGCGAGGATGCACGGCGGGTTTAAGTGTGGTCCCAAGAATTCGAGGCTTGCTGGTGATCATGGTGGCGTTGTTCCTCGTGCAAGGGGTGAGAGGAGCGAGAATTTTTATGGAAAGGCCGTGGGGGTGGGCGTCCAGTAACGAATGGTGAGTTTGGGCCGGGCCAGAGGGTTGTGATAGCCGGCCGATGCAAAGTGATAGAGCACCCGAGGTTCGGCAAATGCCTTTAGCACCACGCCGTTATTGGCCTCTGGTTGACGCAACCAGTTTTGGACCAGCAGCGTCACATCCCATTCATACCATTTTCGGGTTGCATCCACTATTTGCACGCTGACGGGCTGGCCCTCGCGGTCGGCGGGAACGGCGTTGGCGCCGGGAGAAGCCCAGGGATCGCCTTGTGCGGCCTCATCCCAGGTGACTTCGTTCACATTCCAGGGCCGATTCACTTTGTAAAGACCGACGGTGGCCGGATTCTCATTGCTTTGCGCCAACGTCCATAGGCCAAGTCGCGCGTCCACAATGTGGGCGTTGGCGGGAATCCTGCTCAGATCGAATCTGAGAATTGGCGCCATGATGTCGGGCTGTCTTAATGCCAGCCGGTCTACCTTAGCATAATTTGTCGAATTTTCCCAACGATTGAGGTACGCGTTAGCGACCCCGGCATAATTGTCTACGCCCGGTTGCAGCACAAGAAGCGTGGGTTCGGGCGTGGGCGGGGGGTAGCCGCGCGGTTGGGAGGGCAGGTAGAGTTGGTAAGTCAGGTGAGGCCGCGTGGGCGTAATGGTGGGGCGAGGCGTGGCCGTGGGAGGCGGGGTGGGCGTGGGCGTGGCCGTAGGCGGGGCCGGCGCGGTGGGTGTGGGCGTGGCGAATGGAGGCTCCTGGCACTCGATCTCCAGAAGATACTCGCCCGCATCACCGGCAAAGCCATCCACCACTATGGTGTGCTCACCCGAAGAAAGGTTCGGAATTGCTAGGGCCGCGTCAGCCGCATAACATTGTGCAGGATCACCGTCCACCAGCAAGAACAGGTCAAGATCAATGCCTGCGGGATGACTCAATGTGATGCTGATGGGCTGAGTAAATGTGGTTCTAAGTTTATAATAAGCTTCCGGCCCGGTTTCTGGCCAATCAGGACGACAGGCGTATTGTTCGATGTTGTTCGTTCCGACGCTCGTGTCGCCCCGGTAAACGCCCCGACAATAGGCGGGCGTGCTTGTGGCCTCTGCCAACGTTTCTTTCGCCGGCGCGCGCGCGGCGCTCTTGACGCGGGTTGTAAGAAAGAGAAATAGGATAACGATGCAGAGAACCGCTAAAGGCCACGCATCTTTGCGTCGCCATTGTCGGAGCGGGGAGAAGTCCGAAGGTTCTGAATTCATCGAAGTGGACCCGGCCCCGTCCATCAATCAGCGGACAGGGCCGGGAGAAGTTCGAAGGTTAGTTTTTCAGCAAGGTGGGCATGTAGAGGCGATGGGGCAGAGGATCGTGTCGGAAGTTCCAGGTGAACACGCCATTGGGAACCTGCACGGCCACCGAAGAGACCGGCTTCGCCTCGCCAAAGCCCGGAGGCGGCGTTTCGCTTAGCAGATAAGTGGCGCCGGGCGTGAGATTGTCGAAACTATAGCTGCCGTCCGCGGCCGATTGCGTTTCGCGCGTATCGCTGCCGGTCAGCGTAAGCGTTGCGCCGGCGAGCCCTTCGCCCGGATCCGGTTGTTGGTTGCCGTTAATGTCCTGGTAGACCACGCCGCTGATGGTTCCCACCGAAGGGGTGGGGGTGGGGCTGGGCGTGGGCGAGCTTTCGGGCGTGGGCGTGATGGTGGGGGTGGGGGTGGGCGTGTTTGTGGGAGCCGCGGTGGGCGTGGGGGTGGGCGTCACCTCGATAAATTCGTCCACCTTGCGCACATCCACATGATGGATCCATTCGTCGCCATCCATCTTGCCGTCGATGCTGCGGGTGTCAATGTAAAAGTCGGCGTTGGCGCCGGTGAGCACCAGGTTGTTGAAGTTTCCATCTTCGATAAGGAAGGTCGCGACCTTCCACTTCTTGCTATTGGTCTTTTGCACGTAGTAGACGGGCGGATCGATCACCCCATCCACGGGCAAGAAATCGTCCACCGCCAAACCGCGGCGCACGGTCCAATCGTTGATGGCATAGACGCGCGCGGCCGTAGGCCCATTGACGCCATCATAGACCAACAGCCATTGATCATCGCCGTAATCATAGTAGGTGACGGTGATGATCACCTTGAAGGTGCTCTCGGCCGGGGGCTGCGAACGAGCGAAGTAACGATCGGCGGCGTCGAAAATGAAACGGAAATTGCCGCTGGCCTGGTCGCTGCGCCGCGTCACATAGCCAGGATCGACTTGGTTTTGCGTGCCCACCGCGCCGGATGGATCGAAGAGTCCGGCCTCGAGCAGCGGGGGATCGTGCGGTTCGTAATTGGTGTGCCAGGGCAGGTCTTTCACCGGCGATTCGCTGTGGTCCCAGCCGGTCATGCGCACGCGATCGGGATTGAGAGGGCCGCCGTCGTCGGTGACGGGGATGGTGACGCCGGCGTGTTGGGGCAAATGCAGTTGGGTGAGGTAAAACTCATAGTTGCCGGTGGGCGGCCAGTAGTTGCAGTTGTCGATGTAGGCGTAAGTGAGGAAGCAGGGGTTCTTGTGTTCGCGTAGTCGCGACCAGATGCTGGGCGGCTCTTCCTCGCCAAACTCGAAACCCTTGCCCAGATATTTTGCAACCCATTCGGCCACGGTGCGATTGTCCGGGTTGTCTTGGTCATCCCAGAAAGAGGATAAGCGAATGTAATCGGCCTTCAGGTCCAGTGCATGAGCCATGGCCCAATAGAATTCGTTGCGGGTGCGCATCATGTAGTCGTAACTTTCAAACATGATTGGCACCACCGAGCTGTATTGACGGGCCTGATCGTAAATGCCAAGGCATTTGGTGTTTGGGTTGGGGCTGTCGCACGACTCGGCCGAGTTGAAATCGGCTGTAATGCCGTTGATGGAGAGGCCCACGCGTTTGCTAGCCGCATAACTGGCGATGTCGCGGCGTTCAGAGGGGCTGAGATAAAAAGGCGCATTTTGGGTCACAACCTGAATGCGGGGAAAGCCGGAGCCATCGTAAAAGGCTTCGATATACATATCGATGACATCCTGCACATATTGCATCCACGTGACCTGATCGATGCCCGCGGCTTGCAGCGCGGGTTTGTCGACCACATCCACGGG
The DNA here is from genome assembly GCA_013151415.1 of Chloroflexota bacterium. GTDB lineage: Bacteria > Chloroflexota > Anaerolineae > J102 > J102 > JAADII01. The sequence goes on along the minus strand of JAADII010000166.1, from coordinate 39,610 downwards.
TTTGTTTTCGCCATCCTTGCCTACGCCGGTCGCGATCCAGGAAATCTTGTCGCGTCGGGGGTGATTGAGCAAGTGCTGCGCCAGAGCGTGAATGAAAATACGATATTGCTGCTGGTAGTAAGGGTCGGTGTAGTCGAGAAGATACCAGGGGCCGTCATCCGGGTTGCCGTCGCCGTCGCAGTCGCGCGTATCGGGCACATCCGAAAGGATGATCGGGTCGTCGTCATTGCCGCGCACGCCGTCTGGCCCGGCCAGCACCCAGCTCGGGCTCATATCCACGCCCTGGAAGGGGCATCGCACTCCCCGACCTGTAAAGGTCATCAAAGCCAAACCGACTTCTTCGTACCCGGCGGCTATGCTATCTTCAATCCAGGCGTCGAAAAGATCCCAATTATAGCTGCCAGGGCCAGGATTGAGCTGCGTCCATGCCCAAAACGAGAAAGAACCGACAGCGTAATAGTCGCTGGCAGGTCCTAGGATATTGAATCGTCCGTTTTCAATGAAGAAACCGGGCTTTCCGGCCGGTGGAACGGCCAGTTCCGCTGAATTTGGAGCGACGCTGTCGGGAATGGGCGTCGAATCCGATAGGAGTTGGGGCGCTTTGTTTTCGGTCGCTGGGCCAGTGGCGAGAGCGTTTGGCCCCGTGATCGCGACCACTACCAAAAAAGTGGTAGCAAGAAGAAGGAAAACCTTCTTGCTCATGATGGATTGTACCTCCGAAGATGGGATTTTCTATGGAAAAAGCGGCGCTCGCGAGTGCTGGAAAATGCCTCAACGCCCGATGTGGAAGAACTGTCGTTGGGGCGCGCGAGGCCTGATGTTATTGTAGGTAAATGAAGTGAAAACTACATGAAGAAATCAGGTTTTCTCCATGACAGAATTGTAACGTTGGCGACGTTCACCATGCGCGGCCCTCGGGCGTCGTTGGCTGCTGGGCGAGCGCGCAACCGGAGCGAAAATGGCCGCGCATCGCGCGCGATGTTAAACAGCCCGACATGATACCACACCCCCGCCGCGGAGACCAAAGCCGCAACCCATTTCAGCGCGCCAACCCTGCCAGAAACTCGCGAATTTCCAAGTGTAAATGCGTGTCGGGCGGCGAGTAGGGGCGAAATTCAGCCTTGCGAGCCTGCGCGATGGCGTCGGCAAGCTGGTTGAGCTCGAAACAGGCTACAAGATAGCCGTCGGCCGCGAACCGACGCAAGATCTGCTCTTGATGACGGTCGTAACGATCGGGGTTGGCCACGCCCACCACGCGCTTGCCGCGCGAGAGCGCCTCCACCAGCGTGCCAAATCCGCCATGAGAGATGATCAGCGACGCCTCGTCGAGCAGGTCGTCGATGGATGGCCGCAGCCGAAACCATTGCCCGTGTTTGGGTTCATAAAGCCCCTGACCAATCTGGAAGATGACCGGCTCCTCCAATGCGGGCGCGAGCGCATCCACGGCTCGCACCAGGTCATCGAATTCGGTCGTGCCCACAGTGCAAAAGATCATGATTTTGGAGACGGTGTTGTTTCAAACTGAAGTCACCCTGAAATCAGGGGCTTTTGCGCCATAAAAGCCAGATGCGAATGATTGGAGCGAGGCGCGGGCCTGCTCAAAGCAAGCGGCCTGCATAGCGCGCGCGCGGATAACGGGCAAGATGATGCTCCCATTGAACATAGAACCGATCCGCGAGGCGGAGATGATACATGATGCGGGCGGTGAAGGTGAGCGCTTCGACCTTGGACGCGGTTTCGATGAAGATTACGGGAACGCGCCGCACTTTGGCTACAATGGCGATGGGAATTTGCAGGCTGGGTCCGGCGCCGATGATCGCGTCCGGCTTGAAATCGGCCAGGATGCGCCAGGCTTGGGCCAGGCCGCGCGGCATTTTTCGTAAGACGGTCCAGGCGCTTTCGGTCTGGCCGCGGCGTTTTTCACGCGGCTGCACAATGCGATGCACCGGCCCCGGAATCGCGATTTTGTGCTCGGAAACCTGGTCATAATCGGCCACCACATATGCATATTCATATTCAGGCCCGAGCAGGTCCACCAATCGCAACATCTGTTTGGTGTGGCCGCCCGCGCCCAGGATCACGAGCACGCGGAGCCGACGAGACGGGGATGAGTGGGACATGATGGCGGGGTGAAAAAATCGCAAGATGAACGCGTGTCCAGAGCCTTGGCCTCGATGTTGGCGTCATTCACCTTTTCTCGAGGCCTGCTCTTGGGCGATCGCGGCCTCCACCCAGGCGCGTAGATCGCGTTGGGCGCGGAAAGAGGGGAGGAAACGTCGGGTGCGCGTGAGATCGGCGTATTGGGTGGGCGCGGCCGGCGGGCCTTCGAGCATATCGGGCTCCATGTCCAGTCCGGCGGCGTCGATGCACCACCGGGCCAGTTGCGCGAGTTTGGTGGGCTGGCCTGTGCCCAGGTTGAGCGCGATCCCGGCCGGTAAATCGCTTTCCAGAGCCAGAGCCAGACCGCGCGCCACATCGGCGATGTGAATGAAATCATAACCGCGCTCGGGATCGCCGTAAATGGTGGGGGCCCGTTTTTCCAGCACCGCGCGGATGAAACGCCCCTCGACCGTGATCCGCAGCTCGCCTTCGCGACTGCGTCCGTAGACCTGGAACACCCGCACAATCGCGGTTTGCAAATCATGCACGCGTGCAAACATGCGCGCGTAGGCTTCGCCCGCGGCCTTGCTCACGCCATAAGGACTGATGGGCCGCAATGTCATCTCTTCGCTCAGCCGACCGCTCAACGCTCCATACACCGCGCTGGAAGAAACCAGGAGAAAACGTCCTACGCCTGCTCGACGCGCGGCGCGCAAGGCCTGAAGCGTTCCGCCCGCGTTCACCTGCAGATCGGCCAGCGGCTCGTCGCGACTACGATGGAGCGGCAACACGGCCAGATGAACCAGCGCATCGCACCCTCGCGCTGCTTGGGTTAGTCTGTCCAGATCGAGCACATCGCCTTCATGCCATTGAGCCACGGGCAGGCCTGGTTTTCGCCGAATGTCGTAGCCTGTCAACACATGCCCGCGGCCGACCAATTCATGGCTAAGCCACGAGCCGACGAAACCGCTGACGCCGGTAATGAGCACGCGCATATCAACAATCAACAGTGTCAACCATGGGCCGAGCAAGATAGACCAATGTAGACCAAGCGACCATTGTCCTATCGCCTATCTGGCCTTCGCGACCGGCTTCGAACTTTGGACGCTATGCTCAATCTGGCCCAGATACCATTCGACCGTGCGCTTGAGACCGATTTCGAGGGGGGTGAGGGGTTTGTAATCGATTAGTGCGCGGGCCCGGTCGATGGCGGCCAAATGCCGACGCACATCGCCGGGGCGTTCGGCCGCGTATTCGATGGGTCCATCGTAATTCATGGCCGCGGCTATGCCTCGCACCAACCGGTTGACGCTGATTTCCTGACCCGAGGCGATATTCACGACCTGGCCCAACGCGGCGTCGGTTTGGGCCAGGCGCGCGATGCCATCGGCCACATCGGTCACAAAGCTATAATCTCGCGTCTGTTCGCCATCGCCATAAATGATAGGCGCTTTTCCGGCCAGAATGCGGCGGATGACAATAGGTATGACGCCCGCATAGTTCTTGTCGTTTTGGCGAGGGCCATAGTTGTTGAACGGACGCACAATCATGGCCTTGAGACCAAATGTGTCTTGATAGCTTCTCACCAGCAAATCCGCGGCCGCCTTGGCCGCGGCGTAAGGCGTGCGCGCGAGCAATGGATGCTCTTCATCCATGGGAACGTAAGCCGCGCTGCCATAGACTTCGGAACTGGAGCAATGAATGAGCCGGTCATAATAGCCTAGTCGTCCCAACTCGCAAATATCCAGCGCCATCTCATATATTTGACGAGCGCTCCATTTGGGGCGGGTCAGCGAGGCGGGCAGAGGAATGGTGGCCAGATCGAAAACCACATCGATGTGTTCTTTTTCCAGGATGTTTTTCATGGCTCGCGCTTTGGCCACATCCACCCGATAAAATTTCAATGCAGGATACGCGGCTCTGGCGCTTTCCAGGTTGCTCAGCCGCCCCAACCAGAGATTATCCACGACCACCAACGCGGCCGGCTCCTCCAGTATCAAACGATCCACCAAATGGCTGCCGATAAACCCCGCGCCTCCGGTGACGAGCAGGTTCTTTCCGCGCAGGTTCATGCTCGGGTCGTCTCCCTTTCGGTTTCGTTTTTGCGCAAGGTGGGAATAGGCGTGTAAGGGGGTAAGGTGACCACGCGGCGCTCTCGGCTGGCGCGCAATAACTGTTCGGCCAGATAAACTGCGCGCAAACCCTCTTCCCCATTCACCAGGCCGTCGCGGCCCCGGATAATGGCGTTTACAAAGGTTTCCAGCTCGGCGCGCAAAGGCTCGACTCGCTCCAATTCATATTTGATTACGCTGCCTTCGCTGACGCCGACCGTGGCCAGCCCCTCCCACCGGTCTCGCGCAGAGCGATTTTCGTAAAACCACAATTCCTGGGTGAGATAATTCACCAGAAACATGCCTTGCTCGCCCAGAATGGAAAGCTGGCGAATTTTGGTGGGCGTAAGCCAGTTGATGTCGAGCACGCCCACCACGCCGTCGTTGAAGCGTAGAATGCCTGAAACCAGATCTTCGTGTTGGTTTTGCAATGTGCGCTTGACTTCGGCCGCAATGCTGCATATGCCTGAGCCGACCAGATACTCCATGACGTTGAGTTCATGGGTGGCCAGATCGAACACCACGCCCACATCTTGCACTCGTGGAGGAAAAGGCCCGATGCGGCGAGCGTGAATTTGGTAGATTCGACCCAATTGGCCGCTTTCCAGGCGTTGTTTAAGGGCGATGACCGCCGGGTTGTAGCGCTCGATATGGCCTACGCCCAGCAAAACGCCGTATTGATGGCTGGCGTCGATCATTTTACGCGCATCTTCCACCGAGTCGGCCAGCGGCTTTTCAACGAAAGTATGAAGCCCGGCCTGCATGGTTTCCAATGCGGCCTGACAATGCAAATGGGTGGGCAGGGCGATGGTCACCAGATCCAGCTTTTCGTTCGCCAGCATCTGGCGATAATCGCTGTACGCGTTGGCCTTGTAGGTGCGGGCCACGCGTTGCGCGACCGTTGAGTCGATGTCGGCCACGGCCACCAAGGATGTGCTCGCCATGCGAGCGTACACCCGGGCATGGTTGGCGCCCATTGACCCCACGCCGATAACGGCTGCGTTCAATGCATTGGTCATAGAGCGCCTCGTAAATAATGGATCATAAAAGATTGTGATGAGTTCTCCTGCATGGTTCGATTCGGCGATGTTTCACGCACAATGCGCTATTGTCCCTGTTTTTCGAGCGATGGTCAACTATGAGAGCGCAGATGGATGCGCCTCTCTTGCTTGCAAGTGTATCACCACAAGATGAAAGCCGCATGGACGCGCGCGCTCGATTCGATGACAATATTGAAACGTGTGCGTTTCCCCTCGACGGCCGCAGTCGTCTCACTCGCGTTCGGCTTGGCGGCGGCGGATGGATCGTCTACAATGAAGCCATGCATTTGCAACGTCTGTCGCTTACGAATTTCCGTAATTTTGCGCGGCTCGAACTCGCTTTGCCAAAAGGCCTGACCATTGTCCAAGGCGAAAACGCGCAGGGAAAGAGCAATTTGCTCGAAGCCATTGCTTATTTGGCCACAACGCGCTCGCCACGCGCAGGCAGCGACATGGAGCTGGTGAACTGGTTGGCGTTGGACGAGCCTATGCCTTTCGCGCGATTGTCGGCCGAAGTGCAACGGGGAGAACGGTTGGAGCGATTGGATATCACGCTCCTGCCCAGGACCGAAGCCGGTGGTCGATTGCGAAAGCAAGTGCGCATCAATGGCGCGCCGCGGCGAGCGATGGATGTGGTGGGATTGATGCCCGTGGCGTTATTCCGCCCTGAGGATGTGGACCTTGTCTCGGGATCGCCCAGTGTGCGACGCCGTTATCTCGATGTGGCCTTATGTCAGTTGGACCGCCCTTATTGTCGGGCGCTCAGCCGCTACGGCAAGGCCGTAGAGCAGCGCAATGCGCTCTTACGACAACTGCAAGGTCGGCGAGATGCGGGAGAGCAGCTTCGTTTTTGGGATGAAAAATTGGCCGAGATGGGCGGGTTTATCATTGCCCGCAGGCTTTGGTTTATTCGCCAGCTAGACGCCGAGGCCAGCCTTCGCCATCTTGACCTGAGCGGCGGTTATGAACGGTTGCGGCTGCGATATTTGCCCAGCTTCGATCCCACTCGAGCGCCAGGCGCGGGAGCGTGGCCGCGTAATGGGGCCAGAAAGCCGGTGGAGGGCGAGCTCGAGCCAGAGGCCGCGAGCGCCATGTTTTTGGCCTATCTGCGTAAGGGCCGCGAGCGCGATCTGGCCGCGGGCATGACCTTGTTGGGGCCTCATCGCGACGATATGGGCTTTTATCTTAGCAACCGCAATCTGCGCACATTCGGCTCGCGCGGACAACAGCGCACTGCGGCCCTGGCTTGCAAATTAGCCGAAGTCGCGGTGATGACGCGCGAACTCGGCTTTGCCCCCATCCTGTTGCTGGATGATGTCATGTCTGAGCTCGACGCGAACCGCCGCAGTCTGCTGGCCGACATGTTGGCCCATGCGCCGCAGGCCATTGTCACCACGACCGATTGGCATCATTTCAACGGCGAGATGCTAACGCATGCTTTGCGGTTGTGCGTGCGACAGGGGCGGGTGAGTGAAGAGAAGAGAGAGACCGAATCTGGAAATTGAATTCAATATCCAAACCATCTTACATCGAACATCCACTATCCAAATAATGGATTTCCTGACAAAAGGTTCAACGCGGAGACGCCGGGAGCGCAGAGGAGAAAAACAGGGAGGCTTAGAGTCGGCTTGCTCTGCGACATCCCATAAATTCTCTCTGCCTCCTCCGCGCCTTTGCGGTTGAATTCGCTTTTTTCAGGAGAGCCAATAATGATTAGGGAGGGTCGAGCAAGCGATAATCGCATCTCAATCGCGTTTCACCGCCAGAATGTGGGCGCTGCTGGTGACGATATCCTCATCGGGCAGGTTGCGAAAACGCCTTGCAAGCTGGCGCCGTTTTAATCCCGATTCATCTCGCACTGGCAACACGGCCGCAATCCGAAAACCCGCCTCTTGCATGGCCCTGATATGCGCGGAGAGGGGCTCGCGATTCAGAAAATAGGGTTTCCTGCCCTTGGCGATGGTCCACAGAAAATCAGAATAGCTCCAATGGCCGTTCCATTCGTCGGTGACGCCGTGGCTTTTGAAATCGATCTGATGCGACATGACGCCGCCGGGTTTGAGCCAGCGATGACAGGCGCGATAGGTGAAACGGATGTCGTTCACATGCTCCAATACAGCCTGTGAAAAGATGAGATCGGTGGATGCTTCTTGAATCACCTCGGCGTCGTCCCAGGGGCAAAGATAATGAACGGTTTTCACGGGCTCCTTGTCGGCCAGTTTGTGCAGATCTTGTCGGATCTGAGCGATGCGTTCATAGCTCAAGGAGTCGGAAAGACGTTGTTCATCCAGGATGTGGGAGGGGAAGGCGTAGGATGCGAGGCGAGGGAAAACCTGAGGGAACTCGCGTTCGTCGGGTAGGCGCGCGCGAGCCTGAAAAAGCTCGAGCAACGATTCGAAAATGGCGAGATTGCGCGTGGCGCTGGCATGTTCGACCACGTCGAGCGCGAAATATTGCCGCGCGCCGCTCAGCAACCCAGCCAGGCCTATGCCTAACGAGTCGCCCGGCCCCAATTCGGCGATGGTTTCAGGATAGGGGTTCAGCCCGCGTTCGTAAAGCGTGACTTGATGGCGCAGCCACACCGTATAGCAATAGCGAGCCGAGTCCGTGCCTCCGGTGCCAGCGGGAAAGGTGACCCAGGGCAAATAGCTTTTCAAACCGCGCAAAATCGGACGCAAACGCATAGTCGTCGGCCCCCTCAATCTCGATCGGGCATGGCGAAACGGTAGCCCACGCCGCGTTCGGTGATGATGTATTCCGGCTTGCTCGTGTCGCGCTCGATTTTGCTGCGCAGGTAAGCGATATATAGTCGCAAAAGTTGGACATCGTCCCGATATTCGTATCCCCACACCTTTTGCAACAACACCTCCGAGGGCACGACCCAATTGGCGTTTTGCACCAGATGGTAGAGCAAACGCCATTCGGTGGGACGCAAACTTTTTCGCTCGCCGTCCACAATCACCTCGCGCCGCGCGAAGTCGATTTGCAAACGGTCGTCCACTTTCAAAATTTCCTGGTCGGTGACCGAAGGACGGCTGGAGCGACGCAGCACGGCCTTGATGCGGTCGCTGAGCTCGCGCGGACTGAACGGCTTGGTGAGATAATCGTCCGCGCCGGCCGTGAACGCGAGATGTTTGTCATCGTCCTCATCTTTCACCGTGAGCATGATCACCGGAACATCTGAAATCTCGCGAATGTATTTCAAGGCCTCGAAGCCGTCCATCTCCGGCATCATGACATCCAACACCACCAGATCGGGCAAATGCGTGCGCACCTTGTCGATGGCTTCCATGCCATTGCTGGCGCTGATCACTTGAAAGCCGTCCAATTCTAGATTGAATTGCACGAAGCGGATCATGCGCGGTTCATCATCGACCACCAGGATCAGTTTGCCCGCAAAAGGGTTGTTTTGTGATAGGGGATTGGGACGGGACATGGATATATGAAGGGATGAGAAAGGTGGATGAGAGGATGGATCGACCTCATTGTATCTCAGACTCCAAACGCGCGCCAAGCGGGAGGCGCGGGTGGGGTGCGTTTCAATTTCGGGGCAAAAATGGAGGGCTCGTTTGGGGCCCGCGGCCATGCGCCCTCGCATCTGGCTTGCATTGGCCTTGCGCATTGTTGCCACAAATGAGGCGAGTGCGTATACTTACACTTCAGGCGTTTGGACAAAGCGAGTTTTCCTTCGCGACGTCCGCCATTGATCCCCTCGCGTATTTCCTCACATTTCACTCCACCCGGTTCTCTCAAGGAGGAGATAGAACCCATGAAACAACGCATCTTTATCATTCTCACCCTACTGCTGTTCGGCGCCATGGTGCTGGCTGCGTGTGGTGGCGGGCAAGCCGAACCGACCGAGGCTCCGGCGCCCACCAAGGCCCCTGAGCCCACCCAAGCCCCCGAACCCACTCAAGCCCCCGAGCCCACCAAGGCCCCCGAACCCACCAAAGCCCCTGAAGAAAAGAAGTTCTCCGTGGGCATGGTGAGCGATATTGGCGGCATTGACGATAAGTCATTCAATCAGACGGCCTGGAAGGGCGTGCAAGACGCCATCGAAAAACTGGGCATCGACGGGACGTTCCTGGAAAGTCAACAGCAGACCGATTACGAGAAGAACATCAACGAGTTTCTGGCCCAGGGCAAGGATCTGATCATCACGGTGGGCTTCCTGCTCAGCGATGCGACGACCAAGGCGGCCGAAGCCAATCCCGACGCCCACTTCGCCATCGTAGACTTTCCCAGCACAGCGCCCAATGTGCAGGGCATGCTCTTCAACGTGACCGAGGCCACCTTCCTGGCCGGGTATCTGGCTGCTGGCATGAGCGAGACCGGCGTGGTCTGCACCTATGGCGGCATCAACATTCCGCCCGTGGTGGACTTCATGGTCGGTTTCCAAAATGGCGTCGAATATTACAACGAACAGAAAGGCGCGGATGTGCAGCTGCTCGGCTGGGATAACGAGACCCAGGACGGTTTGTTCACGGGCAACTTCGAGTCCACGGACGATGGTCGCCGCTTTGCGGAGAACCTGTTCGACGAAGGATGCGACGTGATTCTGCCGGTGGCCGGGCCTGTGGGTTTGGGCAGTGCGGCGGCGGCTCAAGAGCGCGGTCTGATGATCATCGGCGTGGACACGGACCAATATGTCTCTGCGCCCGAGTTCGCGGACGCGTGGCTGACTTCGGTGCTGAAGAACATGGATGTGGCCGTGTTCGACACCATCAAGAGCGCCATGGAAGGCAACTTCAAGGGCGGCGACAACTACATCGGCACCCTGGCCAATAATGGCGTGGGTTTGGCCCCCTTCCATGAGTTCGAGGACAAAGTGCCCGATGACCTGAAGGCCGAGCTTGAACAGATCAAGCAAGACATCATCGACGGCAAGATTCAGGTGAAGTAAATCTCGCGATGCGTGATTGAGCGGTGCGGGTTTGCGGCTACGGCCCTTGCCCGCATCGCGTGTCTTCGGGACGACGAAAAAAGATGATAGGACGATGAGACGACGCCCTCATCGTCCTATCGTCTTATCCTCTTCTCGTCCGACTCTGACATGAACGTTCATTGATTTCAAGGCCATTCTTCAATTCGCATTTGATACATGGAGCCGGTTCATGACGACGCCCGTTCTCGAACTCCGCGGCATCACTAAACGTTTTCCAGGAGTGTTGGCCAACGATCACATTGATCTCACATTGGAAGAACAGGAGATTCACGCCTTGTTGGGGGAAAACGGCGCGGGAAAGAGCACACTGATGAACATCCTCTACGGGCTCTATAGTCCGGATGAGGGAGAGATCTACATTCGCGGCAAGCGCGTCGAAATCCAAGGCCCCACCGACGCCATTCGACAAGGCATTGGCATGGTTCACCAACACTTCATGCTCGTCCCCGTGCTCACGGTGACGGAAAATGTGATGTTGGGCGAGGAGGTGACGCGCGGTCTGGCGCTCGATCGTAAAAGCGTGGTCCGACGCATTAAAGAGATTTCCGATCTGCACGGTCTTGAGGTGGACCCCCACGCCAAGGTGGCTGATCTGCCTGTGGGCGTGCGTCAGCGGGTCGAGATCATCAAGGTGCTCTATCGCGACGCCAACATTCTTATCTTGGATGAGCCCACAGCCGTGCTCACGCCGCAAGAGGCCGATGCGTTGTTCGAGATTTTGCAATCGTTGCGGGAAAAGGGCGTCAGCATCATTTTTATTAGCCATAAGCTCCGCGAGGTGTTGGCTTTGGCCGATCGCGTCACGGTGTTGCGTCGCGGTCGCGTCGTGGGCGAGACCCGAACCCAAGACGCGGATCAGGCCAAGTTGGCCGAGATGATGGTGGGCCGCGCGGTGAAATTAACGGTGGAGAAAAAACCGCCTCAGGTGGGCGAGCCTGTTCTCACGGTGCGCGGGCTCAAGGTGCTGGATGACCGTCTGCAAATGACGGTGAACGGCGTGGATTTCGAGGTGCGCGAAGGCGAGGTTTTGGGCATTGCCGGCGTGCAAGGCAACGGCCAGACTGAGCTGGTCGAGGCGCTTACGGGTCTGCGCTCTGTGTACGAAGGGCAAGTGCTCATCGATGGCAAAGACCTCACCGCGGCCAGCCCGCGCGATGTCACTGAGGCGGGCGTGGCTCATGTGCCCGAAGACCGGCAGGAGGATGGCCTGGTCCTCTCTTTCACGGTGGCCGAAAATTTGGTGCTCAACACCTATTACCGCCCGCCCTTTGCCAAAGGCATGAGCATCAACTACCCGATCATTTATGAAACGGGCGAAAAGTTGATCAAAGAATTCGATGTGCGCACCCCCAGCTCGCGCGTGCCGGTGGGCAATTTGTCGGGCGGCAATCAGCAAAAGGTCATTGTAGCGCGTGAATTCAGCCGCCCCATTCGCCTTCTTATCGCCAGCCAGCCCACGCGCGGCCTTGATGTTGGCTCCATCGAATACATTCATCGCCGCCTATTGGAAAAACGAGATGATGGCGTGGCCGTATTGTTGGTTTCGGCCGAACTAGACGAAATCATGGGCCTCTCTGATCGCATCGCGGTGATGTATCGCGGCAAGTTCACCGCGGTGGTCGATGCCAACGATGTTTCGAAAGAACAAGTGGGTCTGATGATGGCCGGCAGCTCATTGGAGGAAGCCCTGACCCAGGCCCCCGGTCCTGAAGCTTACGAACCCGAAATCGTCACTTGAAACGTCTTGTCATTCTCGATCATGACGGCGGCATCGATGATTATCTCTCGGTGCTGCTTTTGCTCACCTTTGCGGACGTCGATCTGCTGGGCGTGACGGTCACGCCGGCCGATTGTTATATTCAGCCCGCGGTCTCGACCACCCGCAAGCTATTGGACTTTATGAACGCCATTCATGTTCCGGTCTCGGCCGGGACCTTGCGGGGCCAAAACGCTTTTCCCCGCATTTGGCGACGAGAATCTTTCTTTGGCGATGCGCTCCCCATCCTCAATGAAAAAGGGCCGCCAAAGACGCCCCTTCATCCTCGCCCTGGTCACGAACACCTGGCGGAAATGCTTCGCCAGGCCCGCCGCCCCGTCCATGTTGTGGTCACCGGTCCGCTTAGTCAGCTGGCCTGGGCGCTCGACCATGATCCCGCACTCGAAGGCAAGATCGAGCGCTTATATTGGATGGGCGGCGCGCTGCGCACAGCGGGCAACGTGCACGAGGACCCTGGCGTGCACGATGGCAGCGCCGAGTGGAACGTCTACTGGGACCCGCACGCGGCCGCACGCGTTTGGCGGAGCGCCATTCCCATCATGCTCTTCCCATTGGATGTGACCGATCTCGTTCCGGTCACTCCCGAATTTCGCCAGCGCCTGGCTCGTCAGCGTCGCTATCCCCTATCCGACCTGGCCGGACAGCTCTGGGCCGGCGTCGCCCACAACCCGCATTATTGCTTTTGGGATGTGCTCACCACGGCTGCATTCGGCAACCCCGCGCTGGTGACGACCCGGCCGGAACGATGTCGCGTTATCGTCGATGGCCCCTCGGCCGGCCGCATCGAACTTTGCGACCATGGTCGTTTGGTCGATGCGGCGCATGAGGTGAATATATCGGCGTTTCATGATTTTCTGCTTGCACAATTCAGACGATGAGAGGATAGACCAACCGCCACATCGTCATTGCGATAGGCAAATCGCCAACGCAGCTACCGTTATGGCTTCCTGGCTTTGCGTCACAACGTCTTCGATGCAAGAAACATACCGTTTCTTCCTGTTTGAGCAGCGTCAAGCGGCGCTGTGGCGTTACCCGCAATGACGGTATGAACTTGGCGCTCGAAATTTGGTTCCAACGCGGTTCATCCCTCGTCCCAACGTCCTCTAAGGAGAAGGTTTTCTATGGCCGACGCCCCCACCACTCCCTCAGAAGCACCGGAAGTCGAGCCAAAAGAAAGACACGCCAGCAGTCGTCTTTATTATGCGGTGCTGGTGCCGATCTTGTCTGTATTCACTGCATTGGTGCTTGGCGCGATCTTGATTCTCATCACCGATCCTGCGGTGACCGGAGCCTGGAAAAACGTGTTCCAAGCCCCTTTGGCCGCGCTTTCCGCCACCTGGGAATCCATTAGCACAGCTTACGGCGCTTTGCTTTCCGGCTCTCTTGGTCTGGTGGAGATCTGGAAAGCTTTGGGCGTGGCCCTGAGTGGAGGCGGAACCGAAGACCTGGCCGTGGCTTTGGTGCCCCTTTCCGAAAGCCTGACCACCTCCGTGCCCTTCATCTTCGCGGGCCTGGCTGTGGCCATTGGTTTTCAGGGCGGCTTGTTCAATATTGGCGCGGAGGGGCAAATTTTGGTGGGCGCGCTTTGCTCGGTGTATGTGGGATACAGCATCACCGGTCTACCCTGGTTCATTCATCTGCCTTTGGCGCTCATGGCGGGCATGCTGGGCGGCGCGATTTGGGGAGGCATTCCGGGCCTGCTGAAGGCTTACACCGGCGGCCACGAGGTGATCAACACCATCATGATGAATTGGATCGCCATCATTCTCAGCAGCTGGCTCTTGAAGGTGGGAGGCCCCATGGCCCGGCCTGATTTGCCCATCACGCCCGAAGTGCTGCCCTCGGCCCAAATTCCTCAATTTTTCAGCACTCAGGGCAATCGTTTTCATGCCGGGTTCTTTCTGGCCCTGGCCGCGGCCGCGGTGATCTGGTGGTTGCTCTATCGGGCCACCACAGGTTTCGAGATACGCATGTCTGGTGCAAACCCGCATGCGGCCACTTACAGTGGCGTCAAGGTCAAGCGCGTGTGGGTCATGATTATGTCTATTGGCGGCGCGTTGGCCGGTCTGGCCGGCACGGTGCAGGCCCTGGCCGTGGACCGCTGGGTGGGCGTGGGCTTTTCGGGCGGCATGGGTTTCGATTCCATCGCTCTGGCCTTGTTGGGGCGCAGTCATCCTGTGGGCGTGGTTTTGGCCGCGTTGCTCTTTGGCACCTTGCGAAATGGCGCCACCCGCATGCAATCGGTCGCGCGCATCCCCATTGACATCATCACCATTGTGCAAGCGTTGGTCATTGTGTTTATCGCCGCTCCCGAGATCATTCGTTGGCTCTATCGCTTGCGCCAACCCGCAGAAGACCTCACCCCAACTCTCTCCACCAGTTGGGGCTCGTAGTGCGCATCTCTCCACTGTCGTAGCAATGTACGCACAGCGCAGAACGTAGTACCAATACGCAACAATCCTCTTCTCGCATCCAAGGATCGCCATGACTGCAATCACAGCCACGTCATCCACCATTTCGTTGGCCGAACAGAAAGAACGAAGAAGGGCGATGATTTACGGCCTCTTCTTTCTGGGTGTGGCCGCCGCCATTTTCTTTCTCTTTGTATTGAACACCAACGCAGAGCTGGTGAGCACCTTTAAGCTTAATCCCGCCACCAAGCAAAAAATCGTGGAGATTCCTCCGCTCAAACTGCCCAGTCGCACCACCTTGATCATTCTTGGTTTGTTGGTCGCCGCGTTGGGCGTTTATCAGATGGTGCGCCGTTTCGAGCGGGTGAATCTGGCTTTAGGCGTGGTGCTGCTTTTCTTTGTGGCCGCATTTTTGGTGTGGGCCACGCGCGGCAAATCCATCAGTTTGTTGGGCATTTTCACTTTCACGGTCGCCGCGGCCACCCCCATTGGTTTTGCCGCTCTTAGCGGCGTCATGTGTGAACGTTCGGGCGTCATCAATATCGCCATCGAAGGACAGATGTTGGCCGGCGCCATGCTGGCCGTGGTGGGGTCCAGTCTCACCGGCAATAAATATATCGGTCTGGCCGCGGCAATGCTCGTCGGAGGCGTGTTGGGCCTTGTGCTGGCCGTGCTGGCCATTCGTTTTTTGGTGGATCAGATCATTGCCGGCGTGGCCATCAATATTTTTTCCATCGGCATCACCAGCTTTATCAGCCAGCGCTATTTGCAGCCCATTCCCGAGCTCAATAGCGGCGGCGTCTTGCCCAAGATCGCCATTCCCGGCCTTTCGCAGATCCCGCTAATCGGCCCCGTGTTTTTCAACCAGAACATGGTGGTTTATTTGCTTTTTGCTTCGGTCATTCTCATTCACTTCATGTTGTGGTACACGCGTTGGGGTTTGCGCACTCGCGCCGTGGGCGAGCACCCGCGTGCTGCCGATACGTTGGGCATCAACGTGTTCAAGGTTCGCTATATCAACGTGATCATTGGCGGCATGGTTGCTGGCGTGGGCGGCTCTTATTTCACCATTGGCTCGGTGGGGCGCTTCGATGAATTGCTCACTGCGGGCAAGGGTTTTATTGGTTTGGCGGCCATGATTTTTGGGCGCTGGACGCCCCTAGGCGCGTACGCGGCCTCGCTCATCTTCGGCTTTTCCGATGCGCTTCAGGCTAAATTGCAGGTTTTGGGGCAGGCCCAGGTTCCCATCCCCAGCGAATTTCTACTCATTACGCCCTATGTGGTCACCATGATCGTGTTGGCCGGTGTCGTTGGACGCACCATTCCGCCGGCCGCCGATGGCCAGCCTTACGTTAAGGAGTGAGCGCGGCCTCGATGGCCTGGGCCAGCGAACGCGTCTGAATCAACTCCATATCCTCGGGCATGCCCTCCAAAGCGCCGCGTCGTTTCGAGAGACGCGGCGTTATCGCGCGCTTAAACCCCAGTTTTTGCGCCTCTTTCAGCCGGCGCGGCAATTGTCCCACCGAACGCAGCTCGCCGCTCAGGCCCACTTCGCCAATGGCCACCAGGTCTGCGGCCACGGGCTTGTTGCGCACGCTGGAGGCGATGGCCAGGGCCACGGGCAGGTCGATGGCGGGCTCTGATATTCTCAATCCGCCAATGACATTGACAAACACGTCCTGATCCGACAACCTGATCCCCACCCGCTTGCTCAACACCGCGGTGATGAGTAGAAGTCGATTGAAATCCACGCCGTTGGCCGTGCGTCGCGGTTGTGCGAAGGAGCTGGTGGAGGCCAGGGCCTGGATCTCCACCAGCAGAGGGCGCGTGCCCTCCATGGGCGCGGCAATGGCGCTGCCCGCGGCCTGGGGCAAGCGTTCGGCCAAAAACATTTCTGAAGGATTCGCCACCTCGCTCAGGCCGCGGCCGCTCATCTCAAACACGCCCACCTCATTGGTCGAACCAAAACGATTCTTGATAGAGCGCAGCAAACGGTAGCTATGGAAGCTATCTCCTTCCAAATAGAGCACCGCGTCCACCATGTGCTCCAACACCCTCGGCCCGGCAATGGAGCCTTCTTTGGTCACATGCCCGACCAGGAAAAGGGGTATATTTTCGGTCTTGGCCAGGCGCAGCAGCAGAGCCGCGCACTCGCGCACCTGAGTCACGCTGCCCGCGCTATTGGGCAGCGCGTCCAGCGATACGGCCTGAATGGAATCCACCACCAAGAGCCCCGGCTGCAGCCGCTGGGTCTGCGCCAGGATGTTTTCTAGATTGACATCGGCCAACAAGTAGAAATTTTCATGTTGCATGCCCAAGCGATCGGCGCGGCGCTTCACCTGCTGGGCCGATTCCTCGCCGCTAACATAAAGCACGCGGCGCCCTGTTTCGGCCACGGCCGCGGCCATTTGCAATAACAACGTGCTTTTGCCGATGCCGGGGTCTCCGCTAACGAGCACCCCGCTTCCCGGCACGATGCCGCCCCCGAGCACGCGCGCAAATTCGCCCATAGCCAGTGGGATGCGCTTCTGTCCTTCGGCGGCCACGGCGGGCAGCGGCGTTGGCTCGACCACGGTCTCAGACAACAAGCCCGCCCGCGCCGCTCTGGATGCGCGCGGCTCCACCTGCTCGACCAATGTGTTCCATTCCCCGCACTTTGGACATCGGCCCGACCATTTCGGTTGGAGGTGACCACAGTTCTGGCAGATGAACCGGGTGCGCTGTTTCGCCGGCATGCAGATTTGGTTTCTAACCGAGGATGGCTTCCAGGGCGCGGCTCTCGCGACGCTCTTCTTCGCTGAATTCCTCCATGCGAGAGACCACCTCGAAGCGCAGCTCTCGTTCGTCTTTCTCGCGCCAGGCGCGTATCTTATCGCCCGGCTTAAATCGACCCGCCAACAAGCCTTCGCTCAAAGGATCGTCCACATGCTCCTGAATGGCTCGGCGTAGCGGCCGCGCGCCAAATTTGGGATCGTAACCAATATCGGCCAGGAACTCGCGAGCTGAATCATCCAGCTCCAGCGTGATCTCGTGCTCGACCAACTGATTGTACACCCGCTGAAGCTCCAGGTCTACGATTTGGGTGATAGACTCCTTATCCAGCGCGTGGAACACCATGATGCCATCCAGGCGGTTGATGAATTCGGGGCGGAAGGTGCGTTGCAACGCCTCCATCACCCGCTTCTTCATATCTTCGTACTCCCCTTCCCTCTGTTTTTCCTCATCGGTGATCGCGAAGCCCAGACGACCGCCATGACGTATGAGCGAAGCGCCCACATTGGAGGTCATGATCATAATCGTATTGCGAAAATCGACGCGACGACCCTTGGCGTCGGTGAGATGCCCGTCCTCCATGATCTGAAGCAGGATGTTGAAGACTTCAGGATGGGCCTTCTCGATCTCATCCAGCAAGATCACGCTATAAGGTCTGCGGCGCACAGCCTCGGTGAGCTGCCCGCCTTCATCGTATCCCACATATCCCGGAGGCGCGCCCACCAAGCGGCTCACGTTATGCCGTTCCATAAATTCGGACATGTCGATCTTGATCAGCGCGTCCTGTGAGCCAAACAGGAATTCGGCCAGGTTTTTGGCCAGATACGTTTTGCCGACGCCGGTGGGGCCAAGGAAGATATAAACGCCGATGGGGCGTTTTGGGTCTTTCAGACCGGCGCGCGCGCGTCGCACTGCTTTGGATATGGCTTTCACCGGTTCTTCCTGACCCACGACCCGCTCTTGCAAATAACCCTCCATTTTCAGCAGGCGTTCGCTTTCTTCGCCCGCGATGCGCATCACAGGAATGCCCGTCCACATGGCCACCACTTCGGCGATGTCTTCGGGTTGGACCACGGGACGCTCCACTGTGTCCCAACTGGCGCGCATTTGCTCTAGTTTGGTTTGCAGCTCGACCTCGCGATATCGTAGATCAATGGCGTGATCATAACGTTGTTGCGCCAACGCCTCCTCTTTTTCGCGTTGCAGCGCTTTCAGGTCGCGGAAGGTGGCGCGTAGGCTTGCGGCCAGTGGCGTTTTGTACATGCGCACGCGACTGGCGGCCTCATCGATTAGATCAATGGCTTTATCAGGCATGAATCGGTCGGGCACATAGCGCGCGGCATAATGCGCGGCCGCCTCCAGCGCCTCGTCGCTGATATGCAAGCGATGATGCTCTTCGTATTTGTAACGGATGCCGCGCAGGATCTCGATGGTGTCTTCGACGCTAGGCTCTTCCACAAAAACGGGCTGGAACC
Source organism: Chloroflexota bacterium (assembly GCA_013151415.1). Classification (GTDB taxonomy): domain Bacteria; phylum Chloroflexota; class Anaerolineae; order J102; family J102; genus JAADII01. The sequence goes on along the minus strand of JAADII010000166.1, from coordinate 20,979 downwards.
GGCGCTCGAGCGCGGCGTCGCTTTCAATGTATTTGCGATATTCGTCTAACGTGGTGGCGCCTATGACTTGAATCTCGCCACGACTGAGTGCGGGCTTGAGGATGTTGGCCGCGTCTACGCTGCTTCCGGCCGCGCCCGCGCCCACCAACATGTGCACTTCATCGATGAACAAAATAGAGCCGGATTTGGTGATCTCCTCGATCACTTTTTTCAACCGCTCTTCGAATTGCCCGCGATACATGGTCCCCGCGACCAGCGATCCCACATCCAACATGAGCAAGCGTTTGTTGAGCAGCGGTTCTGGCACATCGCCCATGACAATGCGCTGGGCCAACCCCTCGACAATGGCCGTTTTGCCCACGCCCGGCTCGCCAATCAGCGCGGGGTTGTTCTTGGTGCGGCGAGACATGATCTGAATGACGCGTTCGATCTCGGTTTCGCGTCCAATGACCGGATCCAACTTGCCTTCGGCCGCGCGCGCGGTCAGGTCCATGCCCAGTTGATCCACCAAGGGCGTATTGCTTTCCCGGCGTTTGCCGCCCGCGGGTTCGCGCTGGGCTTGAAGAATGGAGCGCGCGGTTTGGGTGCGCACCCGATCGAGGCTGACGCCGAGGCCGCGCAGCACATTGACCGCAATGCCCTCGCCTTCGCGCACCAGGCCCAAAAGCAGGTGCTCGGTGCCAATATAGTGATGCCCCATCAGCCGCGCTTCATCCACGGCCAATTCGATCACCCGTTTGGTGCGCGGGGCAAGCGTGGGTTTGCCAAATGGCGGTCGCTCCCCGCGGCCCACTGTGCGCTCCACCGCCCGGATCACCTGAGCGGGATCCACCCCCAACTCAAGAAGCACCTTGGAAGCCACGCCATGCTCTTCTCTCACCAGCCCAAGCAGCAGATGCTCGGTGCCGATGTAGTTGTGATTCAGGCGTTGCGCTTCCTCTTGTGCCAGTTGCAACACTCGACGCGCTTTCTTCGTGAACCGGTCAAATTTATCTGACATAGTTATCCTCGATTTGTAGAGAAAGAATGACGGTTACTATTATACCAGAGATGCGGGCTTTACCAGTAACGCTTACTCCGGTGGGCAAGCATGCCTTCCAAACTCCTATCGCGCGTGCTACTTAAAGGGGCTGGCGCATTGGCGAAAAAGCGAGCGATTTTTGGCGCTCAGAGCATAGGCCGACGCGATCTCGAAAATAAAACAGGGGCTGATCTCCTCGGAAAACGAGGAGCAGCCCCTTTGCCGTACTCGATCAAAAACGTTGATTCGATGACGCGAATGGCGGGTCGCTTTTAGCCTGCAACCACTTCGACTTCAGCCTCAGCCGCCGGTTCGGCCTCGACCTCAACTTCGGTCGCGGATTCGACCTCGGCCGCCGGCTCGGTCGCGGTTTCGGCTTCCGCTTCCACTTCGGCTTCTGCAACCATTGCTGCATCGCTCTCGCTTTCAGAGGCTGGCTCCTCGATTTCTTCTTCCTCTACTTCAGTGGACGACGCTTGCGCCTGTTCCAGGGCGGCGGTTTCCTCGGCCTCGGCCATGGCCACAGCCATAGCAGTCGGCTCGGTCTCCTCTTCCTCTTCGGGCGCCCAGGTCACCGTGGCGTATTCCTCCTCGGCCACGCGTTTCAGGCTAAGGCCCATGCGCCGTTTTTCCGGCTCGATCTTGATGATGCGCAACGTGAGCTTCTGACCCTCGCGCACCACCTCTTTGGGATGGCTCACGCGTTTGTCTGATAGCTCGCTCACGTGGATAAGGCCCTCGATCATGCCGTCCACGCGTGCAAAAGCGCCAAAACTGGTGAGTCGAGTGATCTCCGCCTCCACCAACTGACCAATGGCGTAGTTCTCATGAACAACGCTCCAAGGTTCGGGTTGCAATTGACGCAAACTAAGGCCAATGCGTCGCCGTTCGCGATCGACGCTAATGACCTTCACCTCGACTTCATCGCCAACCTGCACCACTTCGGTGGGATCGGTGACGCGCTTCCACGAAAGCTCAGACAAATGAATGAGCCCGTCCGCTCCGCCCAGATCGACGAACGCGCCAAAAGAGGCGATGCTACGAATGCGCCCGGTGCGCACTTCGCCCACCTGAAGGCTGTTGAGCAGCTGTTCTTTCTGAATGCGGCGTCGTTCGCGCTCGGCCTGGCGCTCGGAAAGAATCAGCCGGTTGCGGCTGCGATCAAGTTCGATCACTTTCAGCCAGAGCTTTTTGCCCACCATCGAGCTGAAACGATCTTCTTGATCGCCCGATTTGCGACCCTCGTCGCTCACCAATTGGGACGCAGGCACAAAACCGCGGGCTTTGCCCAAATAGACGATGACGCCTCCCTTGTTGTAGCCGCTGACCTCGCCTTCGAAAATCTCTTGCGATTCCAGCAATTCCTCGGCGCGCTTCCAATCGTATTCTTGGAGCGCTCGCGAGAAAGAGAGGATGGCGTTGCCGTCGCGACTCTCGGGCCGGACCACCTGAACGATGACCGTGTTGCCGACTTGCAACTTGGCGCGGTTTTCTTCATCGACCCGATCCAAATCCCGCGCAGGAATGACGCCTTCCGATTTGGATCCGATGTCCACCAAGACTTCGTTGTTGGTGACGCCGACGATAACGCCTTCGATCATCTCCCCGACCTCGAACTCCCTGAAAGTGAATTCGTTTTCAGAGAGAAGTTGCTCCATGGGATGAACTTCGTTCTCGTCGGGGGCCGCTCCCTCAAGGTCGCCGTTGAACAGCGCCGGGTTTACCTCCTGGTAGAGAGATTCGGTAGTTTGTTCTAGATTGTTCATAAGGATGAGTGCCTTCTCCTCCAGTTGATTATGGGTTAAGTATACCGTGCTGTTCAGTAAAAGGCAAAACGACCAGTTACCACAAACCGTCCGGTGACTCAACCCCCATCGTCTTGGGCTATGTCGCTTCTTCGAGCGCGGCGACGGCCTCGATTTCCACCAGAGCGCCCAGGGGCAGCGCGGCGACGGCCACGGTCGAACGAGCCGGGGGCGCATCTTCGAAGTGGCGGGCGTAAATGCCGTTGACGGTGGCGAAGTCGGCCATATCGGTGAGATAGATGGTGGTTTTTACAATGCGATCCATATCCGCGCCCGCCGCGCGTAAGACGGCCTTCAGGTTGCTCAACACTTGTTCGGTTTGGGCTTCCAGGCCCTCTCGCAGTTCGCCTGTGGCCGGGTCGAGGCCAATTTGCCCGGCTGTAAAGACAAGGTTGCCCGAGCGGACGGCCTGCGAATAAGGCCCGACGGCTGCGGGCGCGTCGTCGGTGTGGATGATGGTGCGGGTCATGGGAATGTCCTCCTAAATAATGAAAGTTTCTTGAAACCAAGGCCTTTGTGGGCATGGTTTGCCCATGCGTCATTCGATGGACGATGAGGGATCATTCATGAGCTCCTCGTCCTGTCGCCTCATTGTCATTTTCATCGGCGTCGGCGGCGCGGGGCTCGGGATCTCTGCTTTGTAAATAGCGTCCAAAGTTCGAGGTTGGTCGGACGGGTCATGTCGTGATGAGCGGCCAGACCAACATAGACCATAGGACCAACATAGACCAAAAGGTCCATCGTCTATCTTGGTCTCCTTTGGTCTACGTTGGTCAGCGCAAGCGATTTTCATGCGTATCGGAGCGGGCAAGCCCGCGGTCGGACTTTTTTGAAAATAGAAATACGCGTAGGGCCGGTCGATTTCATCGCAAAACGCCTGGCGCGCGGTGGCCGCGGCCGATGCAAAGCGCGCGGCCAAAGCCGGATTATGCGTCTGGAAATCGGGGTGGTTTTCCACCAGATCGCGGATATAATCGGCATAGCCTGGCACATCGGTGGCCACGCGCAAAACGCCGCCTGGCTTCAGCAAAATGGCCAGCACATCCAAAAAAGGTGGAACAAAAATGCGTCGCGGCTGGTGTTTGGGCTTCCACCACGGATCAGGGAAGAGGATGTGAAAAACCTCCACGCTGGCGGGCCAAAGCAGCCGCGGCAGATCGTAACGCGCGTCGTCATCCGAGACCCATAAGTTCGTCAGTCCTAAACGCTGCGCGCGCTCGACGATGCGGCGCATGGCTTTCCATTTCACCTCAAAAGCCAAGAAATGGCGCTCGGGATGCCGCGCGGCCCAATCTAAAATGAATTCGCCGCCGCCACTGCCGATTTCCACCTCGAGAGGCGCGGCGGCGAGAAACGCCTCGAGGCGCTCGAGATGTTCGGCGCTGGAGCCGAATAAACGAAAGGCGGGCGCGGGTTCGGGCGGCAGCGGCGGACGATGGGGTCGTCGTTTCGGATCGCCGCCGATCAGTCCCTTGCCCTCATGATAACGTCGCACCGCCTCGGCCAGGCGGGCTTCGTCGGTGTGAAATTCACCAGGGCCAACACGAAAGGGGAGACGTTGGGTCATGGGTGGAATGCCAGAGGAAACGTATTGAGAGGATTTTTCCTGACCAAAAAGCCAGGACGTTGGGGTGAGACAAAAGCGGCGTTTGAGCAAAAAAGGCGTGAAACAGGCTCAGAGCACATGAATTGTACCATGTGAGCGCCGGACAACGCCATACATCGCGCGCCACTTGATTCACTTCCTGTGAAAAACTTCCCTTGACTTTGAAGACTGTGCTATAATCTGCGCGCATTTGTTCCGTTGGCGGCGTCTCTGCTCGCCTGCATGATTGCCATCATCGCAAGCCGTAGCTGCTTTCAAAGGAGAAGTTGCATGCTCGATCAATACGGACTCATCGGCGCTTTGACCATCATTGCTTTTGCGTTTCCATTTGTGGGGCTGGGCGCGGCCTGGCTTGTGCGTCCTAAGCGGCCCGATCCAATAAAAAATTCGATTTATGAATGCGGGATGGAGACCATCGGCGATACGTGGGTGCAATTTCGGGCGCAGTACTATCTCTTCGCGCTCATGTTCGTCGTGTTTGACATCGAGGTGATGTTCCTATATCCCTTCGCGGTGGCCTTTGACCAGGTGGGTTTGTTTGCGGTGGTCGAGGCTATTATCTTTGTCGTCATGCTTGCTTTCGCTTTGGTTTACGCCTGGCGCAAACGCGCCCTTGAGTGGCAATAACCATGATTTCGTATCGCGCATAGCGTAACCGCTCACATCTCTCCAACCTGTTTGGCCATATACGCCAGACGCCATCCGCAATGGAGTGATTTTATGGACTTGTCTTTCCTCGATCTTTATCCTCTTGGTCAGCTTTTTCTAGACGCGCTTGTTGGCATGGGATTCACGCCCCAGGCCGCGAAGGTCATTGGCTGGTTCGTGGGCGCGGTCATTCTCCTCTTGTTCGGCATCAATCTCGTCATTGGCCTCATCTGGCTCGAACGCAAGATCGCGGCCCGCATTCAGAATCGCCTTGGCCCCAACCGGGTGGGGCCGTTCGGATTGCTCCAAACCATCGCCGACGCGTTGAAGTTGCTCACGAAAGAGGACATTACGCCTTTCGAGGCGGATCGTCTCACCTATAATCTGGCTCCGGCCTTGGCTGTGTTTCCGGTGCTCATGGCCTTTGCGGTCATTCCCTTTGCCGATCGGGTCATTGGCAGCGATATCAATGTAGGCGTGCTTTATCTCATCGCCTTGGGCGCGATAGCCACCACGGCCACCCTCATGGCCGGATGGGCCTCGAACAACAAATTTGCATTGGTGGGCGGTTTTCGCACGGTGGCGCAATTGCTCTCTTATGAGATCCCGCTGGCCATGGCCATGCTCATCCCGGTGATGATGGCCGGCACCATGCGCATGAATGGCCTGGCCCAAGCGCAAGGGCAGTTTTGGGGTTTGGGCTGGTATGTTTGGGTGTTGCCAGCGGCCTTTCTCATCTTTCTCACTGCGGTGTTGGCCGAGGGTGAGCGCGCGCCGTTCGACCTGCTAGAGGCCGAGTCGGAGATCGTGGCCGGATTCAATATCGAATATTCGGGCATGAAGTTCGCCTGGTTTTTCCTTGGTTTCTTTCTCAACAGTTTCGTCTTGTCGGCCATCGCGGCCACCGTCTTTTTGGGCGGCTGGCAAGGCCCCTTTGTCGAGCAGGTCCCCATTTTGGGCGTGGTTTATTTCTTTGGCAAGACGATGTTCATGTATTATGTGTTGGCCTGGATACGCGCCACATTCCCTCGAGTGCGCGTGGACCAGATGATGGACCTCTGCTGGAAGGTGTTGGTGCCTTTGGCCCTGGTGTTGTTTATGTTGGTGGCCATTGTCTTGAAGCTGAACCTGAGCGCCATTCATCCGGTGGCCGAAGGCGCGGCCTTGCTCCTGGTTAATATTGTGGTCATCGCCCTGGGAACCTGGATGATGGGTCGGGCGTTGCGCGGGCCGGCCCCCCTGGCGAAACGTGCGTTCACTCCTGAGATTCCTCGTTTGTAAGGAAACCAATGTCATGGCACTACAGGCAATTTTTCTTCTCGTTTCTGCATTTACGCTCTTAATGGCTTTGGGCGCAGTGTTGGCGCGAAATTTATTTCACGCCGCGCTCTTTCTCGTGGGCGCGTTTTTTGGGGTTTCCGTGCTCTATTTCTTGCTGGAAGCCGAATTCCTGGCCATCGCCCAAATCATCATTTATATTGGCGCCATCGCCACCTTGATCGTGTTCGCCATCATGCTAAGCCGCGGCATGATGGGGCCTGAAGCAGGACAGCACAACCGATACGCGCCTTTCGCCGCTTTGGCGCTCTTTTTCCTTTTCCTGCTTGTGGCTTGGTTGTTCAACATTGCGCGTTTCGAATATAGCGAGCAGGCCGTCGCTCCGGACGCCATCGCTCAGATCGGGCGCGCCTTCGTCACCACCTATGTTGTTCCCTTCGAGGTGGCGTCTATTCTTCTGGTCGTCGCCCTAATCGGTGCCATCATGCTCGCTCGCGAGCGCACGTCATAGGCTATTCCGTATTGCGTCATTTCACCATCGATATAACGGCTCCGCCGCTCACCTGTTGCGCACCCTATATGATATGCAATACGCACTGAATAGGAGGACTTATTCGTGACCATTCCTCTCACCTGGTATCTCATTTTATCGGCCGCGCTGTTCGCTATAGGTTTGTTCGGCGTTTTGGCGCGCCGCAACGCCATTGCCATTCTCATTGGCGTGGAGCTAATGCTAAACGCGGTGAACGTCAACATTTTGGCCTTTTGGCGTTATATTCGTCCGGACGATCCTTCGGGACAGGTGTTCGCTATTATTGTGCTCACGGTGGCGGCGGCCGAGGCCGCGGTGGGTCTTGCGCTTTTCATCTCGATCTATCGCACGCGCCGCTCCATCAACGTCGACCATTTGGACGCGCTAAAGGGCTGATGCTACGCGGTCTTGGCCCACCCCGCAACGAGGCTTTCCCGGTCCCCAATCTATGCCCAAGGAGGAATTGCAAGGCTCGCTTGAAGAGCAACTCGCCACTATCTACGACCTGGTTCAGGAACGGATGGCGGCGGGGAAATATGGCGGGGCCATTCATTACGCCAAGGAGATCATCAAATACGACTCCAATTATCGCGATATTCAAGCCATTTTGGCCGAAGCCAAACGCGCCAAGCGCGAACAAAATTTTCTGTTGGCGGTCAGTCTCATTGGCGCAGTGATGGCCGTGGCTGTCACTCGTCGATTGGGCTGGACGAGCGATTGGCAGAGCCTGCTCGCCGCCGGATTTGGCGCCGTTGTGTTTTTCTTCCTGACCAACATCATCCTATTGCTTCGGAAATAGCGTCCGATGTTCAAGGTTGGTGGATGTGGACGCTAGGACGGTAGGCGCCTGGCTTGTTGGCGTGTTTTTCATCTTCATTCCTCATCATACGCTGCGTCGAGGTATTCTATGTCCGAATCTATATTCAATCTTGCGTGGCTGATTCCTCTGCCCACACTGCTGGCCTTTTTCATTATCTTTTTCACCCGCGAAAACAAGCGCCTGAGCTCGACGGTGGCCTTGATTGGGGTGTTCGTCGGCTGGCTGCTCTCTTGGGTTGTGGCCATCAGCGCTTTTCGCACGCCTGAACGATCGCTTGTCGAGCCGTTCGATTTGTCCATCCCCTATTTGCCCACCGGCGCATCGTTCTTCACTATGGGCGTTTTGGTGGATGGCCTGACCGCGATCATGTTGTTCATGGTGGGCATTGTGCTGGCCATGATCTTCATCTATAGCACAGGCTACATGACCTTTCCCGGCTTCATGGAAGAATTATTGGGCAAGGGGTCGTTGCCGCCTTTTGTGCAGGCTCAGGTGGAGGAGGCCAAGGCGCAGAACCTGGATCCCAAATATAGCCGTTTCTTCGCCTTCATCTCCCTTTTCGCCACTGGCATGTTGGGGTTGGTGGTGGCCGACAACTTGTTGATGCTGTTTATTTTTTGGGAGATCATGGGCTTGTGCTCCTATTTGCTCATTGGCTTTTGGTACAACAAGACTTACCCCGATCCCAAACAGATCACGCCGCCGAAGGCCGGGTTGAAGGCGTTCATCACCACGCGCGTGGGCGATGTGCTGCTCCTTATTGGTTTGGTGTATCTCTGGCTCTACACAGGCCAGCTCAATTTCAGGGAGCTGTTCCAACCCGAAGTGCTGGAGCATTTGGCTGAAAGCGTCATGACCTTGCCGGTGATCGGCGCTGTGTCTGCGGCCGTGGTCATCTCCATCCTCATCTTTTGGGGGTCGATCGGCAAATCCGCGCAGTTCCCCTTGCATGTGTGGCTTCCCGACGCCATGGAAGGCCCCACGCCGGTCTCGGCTCTCATTCACGCCGCGACCATGGTTTCGGCCGGCGTTTATCTCATCGCGCGCATGTGGCCGGTGTTCAACGCCTACGAACATGGCGCCAACGGCGCAGCCATGTTCGTGACCTTCATCGGCGCGTTCACCGCCCTATTTGCCGCAACCATCGCCGTGGCGCAAAATGATATCAAGCGCGTGCTGGCTTATTCCACAATTTCGCAATTGGGTTACATGTTTGCTGCGTTGGGCATTGGCGCCTGGGTGGCGGCCATTTTCCATCTCATCATGCACGCGTTTTTCAAGGCGTTGCTGTTCCTCGGCTCCGGGTCCGTGATTCATGGCGTCGAGCACGGGCATCATCATGCACACGCGCATAACCACGATGGCGACGACCATCACAAGGAAGAGGAATACTTCGATCCGCAAGATATGATGAATATGGGCGGTTTGTTGCGTCGCATGCCCGCGACGGGCTGGACATTCATCATCGGCGGCGCGGCCCTTTCCGGCTTTCCGCTCATTACGGCTGGATTCTGGTCCAAGGACCTGATCCTGGCCGAGGCCTGGTATACGGGGCATACCCTGGTGTTCTGGACGCTGGCCGCGGCCGCGTTGCTCACCGCCTTTTACACGTTTCGTCAGATTTTCCTCACCTTCTTTGGTCAGCCCCGCTCTGAGGCGGCCGCGCACGCGCCCGAAAGCGTAAAGAGCATGACTGCGCCGCTTATGGTGTTGGCGGTTTTCGCCATCGCGGCCGGTTGGTCTGGCATCGAAACAACCTGGCCCATTGTGGGCAATGTGGTGGGCAATCCGTTGGGCCATTTCATGGGCGAGTTGGCCGAAACCTATGGCCTGCATTACAAAGAGTTGCCCTTCAACCCAATGCCCGTCGGCATTTCGGTGATTGCGGCCCTGGGCGGCATATTCCTGGCCTGGCTGGTGTATGGTCGGAAGCCGCTTCAAGCGGGTGATGTCGATCCTTTGCGGCGTTGGCTGGGGCCGGTGCACACCGTGCTGCGAAACAAGTATTATTTCGACGAATTGTACTACTTTATCGCCGTGCGACCGGTGTTGTGGTTGGCGCGTTTTGCAGCCCGCTTCGATCGCGGGGTCATCGACGCCATTGTCAATGCGGTGGGCTCGTTCGGTCGTTGGCTGGCTCGCTCGTTGCGACGCTTTGTCGACGAATACATCATCGACGCCGCGGTCAATGGCACAGGCCTGGTGGCTCACGCCACCGGTTCGGTGTTGCGCCTGGTCCAAAATGGACAGATCCAACAATACCTCTTGATCATGCTGCTGGCCGTGCTCGTCCTTATGGCCGCAGTCGAGTTCATATTCTAGTCATCATCCCACTCTCGATCTCATCTCCCAACTTGCCGAGGAGGAGATTTCAATGAACTTTCTTGACAACTCGGTTTTGACTCTCATCACCTTCCTTCCCTTGATTGGCAGCATCGTGGTGCTGCTTTTGCCCAAGAACAACGAAGGCCTGATCAAGCGCTTCTCGGTGCTTTGGAGCTTGATCCCCCTGGCGCTGTCTGTGTGGTTGGCTGCGGATTATTTCATGAATTATGTGGCCACAGGCGTGGGCGGCATGGCTTATGAGATCAGGGTTTCCTGGATCCCCTCTCTGGGCGTGAACTATCATGTGGGCGCGGACGGGCTCAGCGTGCCCTTGATCTTCCTGACGGCATTGCTGACCACACTGGGCATTTACTACTCGACCCGGGTGATTCGCACGCGCGTGCGCGAGTTTTTCGCCCTCTTCCTGTTCCTCGCCACGGGCATGTTCGGCGTGTTCATCGCCCTCGACCTGGTGCTTTTCTACGTGTTTTGGGAGATCGGCCTGGTGCCCATGTATTTCATGATCGGCATCTGGGGCCAGGAAAAGGATCGGCCGCAATACGCAGCCATCAAGTTCTTCCTTTACACGTTGGCCGGGTCGGTGTTTATGCTGCTAGCCATCATTGGCGTCTATCTTAGCACCGGCACATTCGACATTATCGACGCCGCGGCCAAAGGCGTGTGGGCGAATATGCCCCTTTACGCCACGCTTTCGTTTTGGGCCTTTTTCGTGGCATTCGCCATCAAGGTGCCGGCCTGGCCGTTCCACACCTGGCTTCCCGACGCCCACACGGCCGCGCCCACGGCCGGCTCGGTCATTCTGGCGGGCGTGCTGCTCAAGTTGGGCGCGTATGGCTTCTTGCGCATTCTCATGCCCATGTTCACCGATTCGTTTCGCCAATTCGGTTGGGTCGTGGCGCTCATTGGCGTCATTGGCATTGTCTACGGCGCGTTTGTATCATTGGCCCAAAAGGATCTGAAACGGCTGATCGCCTACTCCTCGGTGAGTCACATGGGTTATGTCCTCCTCGGCATTGGCGCGGCGGCCTGGGCCTTGAACTTCGATCCGGATCAGGGCGGCTTGTTCGACACCGCGGCCATGGCGCTTAACGGCGCGACTCTGCAAATGTTTTTCCACGGTCTGATTACGGGCGCCTTGTTCTTCTTGGTCGGCGTCATTTACGAACGGGCCCATACTCGCGACCTGGCCAAGTTTGGCGGTTTGAGCGGTCTCACGCCCTATTTTTACGCGACCATGATGTTCGCTGGTTTCGCCTCTTTGGGCCTGCCCGGGCTGGCGGGGTTCTGGGCCGAATTTTTCACCTTCCGAGGCGCGTTTGGCGTGGTTCCCATCCTTGCGGTCGTGGGCGTCATCGGCATTGTCATCACCGCGGCCTATATTCTCTACCGCATTATTCAAAACGTGTTCTTAGGCCCCTATGACGCCAAGCGCTGGACCCATTGGACCACCATCGAGGGTGAGCACGCAGATGGCCCCACCGACATGGCCCGTTTCGAGAAGATCACGCTTTGGCCGTTGGTCTTTTTCATGATCCTCTTTGGCGTGTTGCCTTCGTTGGTGTTGGTGTACTTCAATCAATTCGCCGTCGAAACTCTCCGCGCACTCTTCTAAACCAAAGGAGAGATGACCTTGAACATATCCGACACCCTATTCCTCGCACCAGAACTTATTCTCCTGCTCACTGGCTTTGCCGCGTTGGGCGTTGATCTGGCGCTCAGACGAAACACCGATGGCCGCGCGTCGGCCATTGTCGCCTTGGTCGGCCTTTTGCTCGCTTTTGTCGCGGCCTTGAACCTGGCCGCTTCGGGCGTCAACGCGGTCATCGCCAGCACCATGGCCGTGGATGCATTCGCGCTGTTCTTTAAGGCGGTCACGACCATAGGCGTCGCGCTGGTGATTTTGGCCTCGATGAACTATATGAAGGGCCGCAGCAAATACCTTGGCGAATTCTACGCCTTGCTTGTGTTCGCGACCCTGGCCATTTCCATCACCGTAAGCGCCACCAACCTGATTCTTGTCTATCTCGGCATCGAGTTTCTCTCCATCACCTCCTATATTCTGGCCGGATTCATACGCGGGGACAAGCTTTCAGAGGAGGCCGCCACGAAATATTTCCTCTACGGCGCCACGGCCGGAGCGGTCATGTTGTATGGGATCTCGCTGCTTTACGGCGCGACCGGAGCCACCGACCTCGCCGCGGTTGGTCGCGCGCTTTCAGCTTCGGGCGCCAATTTCTATCTCGGCATCGCGGCCATTATTTTCCTGGTGGTGGGTTTTGGTTTCAAGGCCACCTGGGTTCCCTTCCATCACTGGGCGCCCGACACTTACGACGGCGCGCCCACCCCTGTCACGGCCTACCTCTCCACCGCGTCGAAGGCGGCCGGATTCGCCGTGGCCGCGCGCGTGCTTATCATCGCGATGCCCGAATTCGCGACCGATTGGACGAATTACCTCGCGGCCCTGGCCATTCTCACCATGTCGGTGGCCAATTTCGTGGCTTTGAAGCAGCGCAGCGTCAAGCGCATGTTGGCCTACTCGTCGGTGGCTCACGCCGGTTATATCCTCATCGGTCTTGCGGCCATCGGCTCTGACCCCACGTTCAACGGACTCAACGGGTTGCTCATCTACATCATTGCCTATATCTTCACCAACGTGGGCGCTTTCTTGACCGTAATGGCTGTGGAGCGCCAGGCGCACAGCAACGATATTGAGGCGTATGCGGGTTTGGTGCGCCGCGCGCCCGCGCTCACGCTGCTCATGACCATTTTCTTGCTCTCATTGGCTGGCATTCCGCCCACGGCCGGGTTCATTGGCAAGTTTTTTGTGCTGGGCGCGGCCGTGCAACAAGATATGCTCGTCCTCGCCGCAGTGGGCGCGGTCAATGTGGTCATCGCGGCGGCCTACTATTTGAACGTGGTGCGGTATATGTTCTTTGTCGATGAGGAAGATGAAGGGCCGCAGATTTCGTTGGGCGGCGCCGGATTGGGCTCCGCTTTGGTCATTTGCGCGATCATGGTTTTCGTCATTGGCATTTTCGCTCAGCCCTTCATCACCTGGGCTGGCCAATCGGTGAACCTGGTTATCGCTGCCGGATTTTGAAACCGCGGATGAGACAAACGCGTCTTCGCAGACCGCGCAGACCCCATGGAACCGCCCGATTTTGCATCAAAAATTGCACGAAATCGGCTATTTGTTGCAACATTCGTCAACTATTGCGCTTTTTTGGCTTAAAAATCGCCCTAAATGTCACTTTTTCGCACCAAGCCGGCCCGCATCGAATTCGATGCGGGCTTTTTTGTCATTTTAGGGCGCGAGCGCTTTCGCCGCGCCTTAAGCGAGAGCCTCGCCCGCGTTCGCAGGCCATGCCTTTGTGGGTGAGCGGCTTCGGTTTTAGGAGTCTATCATGATGTTACGACATACCTTGATCGCACTCTCCCATAGCAGCCGCGCTCAACGCTTCGTTACGGGCTTTGGGCCGGCAAGGCGCGTGGCCCGACGGTTCGTGGCTGGCGAGACCCGTCAGGAAGCGCTTGACGCAATTCGCAAGCTCAACGACATGGGCATGTTGGTGACCGTGGATTTCTTAGGCGAGCATGTCGAAGAGCGGGGAGCCGCACTGGCCAATGTGCAGGAATACCAGGAAGTGTTGGCGGATATTACGGCCAACGCATTGAAAAGCGGCATTTCCCTCAAGCTTTCGGCCATGGGATTGCACGTGGATAAGGAATTTTGCTACGAAAACGTGCGTCAGATCGTGGCCGTGGCCAAACGCGAGGGTCGCTTCGTCCGCATCGACATGGAGGAGTCGGCCCTGGTGGATGTGACATTGGAGTTGTATCGACGTTTGCGAGCGGAATTCGATAATGTCGGCGCTGTGATCCAGGCTTACTTGCATCGCAGTCGCGACGATGTGGCCGCTCTCATCGAAGAGGGCGCGGCCGATTTGCGGCTGGTGAAAGGCGCGTACGACGAGCCGGCCGAGATCGCCTGGCAAGACCGAGATGCGATCCGTCATGAACTCATCGAATTGTGCAAGATGATGCTCGCGGCCGACGCGCGACGGCGCGGCGCCCGCTTGGCCCTTGGCTCTCACGATGACGCGGTTTACAATGTCGTCGCGCGCTACGCAGCCCAACAAGGGGTTGATCCCGCGAGTTGGGAGATCCAATTTCTTTACGGCATTCGTCGCGACGAGCAACGACGATTGGTCCGGGCTGGCCATCGCATGCGCATTTATGTGCCTTACGGGCATTCCTGGTATCCTTATTTTATGCGTCGATTGGCCGAGCGCCCCGCCAACCTTCTCTTTTTCTTGCGCGCGCTGGCGGGCGAGTGAAGCGCGTGCGCTTGCTCGCGCTCTCCTGAAAAAAGCCATTGCTTCGCCGCGCAGGCGAAGGACGCAGAGAGCGCCTCACACATTATTTTTTTCATGAGATTCTTCAGCCAATGGAGGTGACATGTCTGACCAAAAAACAGCCATACGCGAACGCATGGAAACCGCCCGGCGTCTGTTGTTGGAAGTGATCGAGCAACTGGATGACGATGCGGCCATGATCGCAACCGAGAACCCCAAGTGGAGCTTGCGCGATGTGCTCGCGCATCTCTCAAGCGCGGAGCGCGGGCTTTTGGCCACAATTCAGCGTTTCCTGAGCGGAGCCGAGCTTCCGCCCGATTTCGACCTGAATTATTGGAACGAGCGTCAGGTGAACAAACGCAAAGATCGCACCGTGGCCGAGCTTGCCGCTGATCTGCGCGCCAGCCGCGAACAGGCCTGGCGCTTGCTCGAAAGTCTGAGCGAACGCGATTTGGCCGTCATGGGCCAACACCCTGCCGGTTTTCGCACCACAGTTGCAGGCATTTTCTACACCATCGCCAACCACGAACTCGATCACGGCAACGAAATGCGCAAAATCTTAGGCATGCCCATTGTCGAAGAAGCCAACTGGCGGGCGGTGGCTCTTCCCCAAACATGAGAAGGCCATCGCCTGCGCTCTTCATCATGATCAAAGCCGACCTGTCTTCCGTGACCGCCAGACGTTCCCCCAACGTCCGGTGATCGACAGGTCGGCTTTGTCGATGAAGAAACAAAAGTGAATCCCGCCAAGAAGCGATTCGCCTTTTGTTGTATCAGTACTTAGCCAGGATGTGTTGTGCAGAATGAGTTCCCCCTTCCCATCCTGCTAACAACACCCTGGCTTGTTAATAGAGACGAACAGTATGAAAATAGGTTACGCGCGTGCAAGAATTTTAAGGTCGAATTCACTTCAGATCGGGAACCAAAACACCACCAAAGCGGCCGCGCCAGCGGCTGTCAGATACTCTAAGGCCCGACGGGTGGAGAGCTGATTCCGGGCGTCCTGGCTGGCCAATCCCACCAGCAAATAGAACAGAACCAAGAGCGCCAGCCCCATGCGCACCGAGGCGTAGGGCCAATAGTTTAAGAGCCAGGTCACTTGAGCCATGATCATGGCCACGACGCCGCTGTAGAGGATCAGGCCGCGCACCGACGAGCTGTCATCTCGCAATAGGTCCGACGCCAGGAGTCCGGCAATCGAGCCGATGAGGGTCGCGGAGACGAGCGAGCGGCTGCGCGCGTTGTAGATGAGCACAAAAGCCAAAGCGGCCAGGGCGTAAGCCATGATATTGAGCGCCAGCCGAGCATTGCGCCGCCGACCATCTTCGGGATCGATGGTGTGATACTCGGCCACGGTCGCAGCCGTGAGCGCCAGCCCGCAAATGACCAGAACCGACGCGCGCGCGGTCGGCCCCGGAACCAATGGCAGCAGCGCGGCCGCGGTCAGGGCCAATGCGCCCGGCAAGGCCCAATAGCGATAGGTGTGCCGCAGCAATTGGGGTTTGGGATGAGTGCGAATGGCGGCTTCCATGCCTGCGCTCACCACAGCCAGCGCCACCAATCCGGCCACCCATTGCATCGAGATCACCACTGATAGGGGCGAGCCGAAAATTTGTATGGTGAAGACGCGTTGCGGCGCTTGAATCGTCGCACCCAATAGCAGCGCGGCCAAAGCCGCCCAAATGGCCACGCTGAGATGATTCAAGTAAGCGGAAGGGGTGGATTTGGTCATGGAACCGATGCTGGTGAAGCGAAAATTTGGCTTTGGGGCGTGATCGCCTTTACACTTTAGGGCATGGCCCGGAAATCGAAAACCAAGAGTAAGAGCAAGACGTTAGCCGTCCGTTTGTTGGAGGGCCGCAAGATCGCGCACGAAACGCACACTTACGATCCCGAGCGTTATGTGAGCGCAACCGAAGTGGCCGAGGCGATTCATATGCCCCCGTCTCAGGTGTTCAAGACATTGGTGGCCTTGCCCGATCGCGGCAAGCCTATTCTGGCTGTGCTTCCGGCGGACCGCGAGCTCGATTTGAAGGCGTTGGCTCAGGCCGCGGGCGTGAAGAAGGCGCGTATGGCCCCGCTGGCCGAAGCGGAAAGATTGACCGGCCTGAAGAAAGGCGGCATCAGCGCATTGGCCTTGGTGAATCGGGGCTTTCGCGTCATTCTCGATAAACAGGCGCAGGCTTTCGATGTCATTGCCATGAGCGCGGGTGTGAGGGGCGTGCAGGTGACGCTGACTCCGGCCGATTTTGTGCGCTTGACCCGGGCGAAGATCGCCGCGATCGGTCGATGAGCGGCTGCTGAAAAGACGCGTCTTTCGCTCGATTTTTGCATGTCATGTCGCGACGCGTTTATCGCATTTCACGCACGCGATTGTGCGCGTCGACGCGGAAGCGGCGCACATAGCGGTTGGGTATCTCGAATGCAAAGGGCGAAGGGCCGCGTAAGAAGCCATCGTTTCGGTCTCGCACCGAGAACAGATAGACCGCGTCCTTGGCGCGCGTGATGCCCACATAGAACACGCGACGCTCCTCGGCCAATTCCTCGGGATCGTCCAGTGAACGCCAAAGCGGAAGGTTGTCTTGCTCAACGCCCACGATGATCACAACCGGAAACTCGGCCCCTTTGGCATTGTGCAGCGTCATCAAGGTGAGAGCGTTATCCTCTTCGATATGCCGAAAAGCATCGCGGTTGGTCAGTAAAGCCTGATAATCGATGAATGCAGCCAACGAATGGTCATGAGAGTAATGGCTAAAGGCTTTGGCATGGGTGAAAAAGGCTTGCCGCATCTCTTCCCAGGCCTCATCTTCTCGGGTGATGGGGGCCTGTTGTGCGCAGATTTTTTCGTAAACGGATTGCGCCTCCCCCTGGAACTCGGGCGGCAAAGCGGCCATCGCCTGCCGGATTTCGGCTTGGCCGCGACCGGCGGCCAATAAACGGGCGGCCCCGCTCAATAGGGCCAGATTTTCATCTTCGGCGATTGCATCCACACTAAGAAGCCCCATGCCAACCAACGGCAAATATTCCACCAATGATTCGCGTTCTCGCTCCTCAAGCAGACGATCGGCCAGTGCATAGAAAAGATTGGCCGTGTGTTCAACGTCGTGCATCGCGCGGTGGTCGCTCTCATCGCCCAGGTTCAGGGTCTGGAGTAGATAGGTCAGAGTGTAACGAGGCAGGCCGGGGAGCAACCGACGGGCCAGGCGTAGCGTGTCGATGTAATGAGGATGAAAGCCTTTGCCGTTGAACAACTGACCGCAAGCGCGATCGATGAATCGGTTGTCGAAACGAGCGATGTTGTGTCCGACCACGACGTCTTCGCCCACATAAGCCAGAAATTCGGGCAACACCTGCTCGATGGCGGGCGCATCCACCACGTCTTCGAAATAAATGCCGTGAACCTTGCTGGCCGCCGGAGGAATGTAGCCGCGCTGGGGACGGATGAGTTGTTCGAAGGAGGGCGCGATGGGCTGGCGATGTTCATAGCGAGCGGCTGCTATTTCCACCAGCTCGTCGCGTCGGATGTTCGTGCCCGTGGTTTCGACATCGTAAACAACGAAACGACCTTCGATCTGCGTTTCATATTGCATGAGCAGCCGTTGGGCCAAACGCCAGGCGTAAATCACGAGCGGATAAACGCGCTCTTCGTCATCCGCCACCGTGATGATCTCGCCTGCGGACGCGGACTCGGTCGAACCCAGGGTTATCAATGCGGCTTCGGGTTCGGGTGGGTTCGCGGCCAACGCCTCGGATGTAATGGTGCGGGCGATTACGTCGAGGTGTTTCTTCAACGCGTCCTGGAGAATGAATGCAGCCAGCCTCGCATCGAGGGAGTTTTCATGCACAATGATGATAGGCCGTTGTTCGCGTATGGCTATTGCAAGCGCCTGGGCCTGTTCGGTGAGATCTGTGAAGGCCATGAAGCCTTCTAACAGACGGATGTCATTCTCGCGCCAGGGCGAGCGCAACCCCGCCAGCACCTCGAAAATTTGCTGAAGCGCTGGTTCGACCTCGCTCGATGGATCGGGCAAGTCCTCCTCCACCAGCCGTATGAATTCGCTTAGATGCACGCGTGTTAATGGACTAATGTCCGGGTGGTCTGCGGCGCGACGCGCCAGGTCCACCAGGCTTACGCCCTCCCTCTCGGCCAAACGTTGCAGATGGATCATGGTCAATTCATCCACCAGACGCACTGGGAAATTGATGGCCGAGGTGAAGTTTTCATCGGTGAGCATTCGCATGAGTTGCATATAGCGCACCACTTCGCGCGCCGTTCGACGGTCGAAAAAGCTCTCTTTGCGCACCCGCTGCACCTTGAAGCCCGCCTGGAGCAACGCCTGTTCAACGGGTTGGGCTAATCTATGGGTCCGGTAGAGGACCGCGATATCCCCCGGTTTGTAAGCGCGCTCTTCGATGAGTTTGCGCACCAGCGCCACCAACCAGCGTTGTTCTTGACCTATGTCGTGGAAAATGTAGTGAAAGATCGGTGCGTCCTCGCGTTTGTGGCTACGCATGGCGCGTCGATGGTCGGAATCTCGGCTTCGGCTCACCAATCCCTGCGCTCCATACAGAATCGAGGGCGGGCAGCGATAGCTAATGTCGAGGCGCACCTCATGAGGATGATATCGGCGCCGGAAGGAATCGATGAGCTCGGGCTTTGACCCGCGCCATCGATAAATGGCTTGATCATCGTCTGCGACCACGGTGATGCTGCCTCCCAATGGCGCCAGAAGCTTCAACAATTCGTACTGAGCATAATTGATATCCTGGTATTCATCCACCAGAATGTGACGAAGCGTGTGGTGATAGTGGTCGCGCACCTCTTTTTCACGACGCAATAAAAGCACAACATAACGAATGAGATCGTCGAAATCCAGAGCGTTTTGCTCGCGCAGACGCTGTTCGTAGCTCTCGGCCAGTCCAATTAAGGCCGGGTCTGCGTCGAGATAGGGTTCGGTTGGGTCGGCGAGAGCGTTTTTACGCTCGCCAATATAACTCAACACCCGTCCCGCCGAATAATGCTCGCGGCTCAGCCCCAATTGCCGCACAGTGTGGTTGATGAGATGACGCTGATCCTCTTCATCTAGAATGGCGAAGTTTGGGTCGATGCCAATACGCTCACCGAATTTGCGCAATATGCGCACGGCCGCCGCATGGAAGGTGTACACCCACACGCGGCCCGCGTCTTCGCCCAATATGGATTCCAGGCGGTCGCGCATTTCTTCCGCCGCGCGGTTGGTGAAGGTGACCGCTAGAATAGATTCAGGTCGAGCGTCTCTTTCACGAATTAGCCAGGGGATGCGATGGGTGATGATGCGGGTTTTGCCGCTTCCGGGGCCGGCCAAAACCAGAAGAGGAGCCTCCTGGTATGTCACTGCTTCAAGCTGCCGTTCGTTGAGTGAGTCTAACCACGTCGGCGCACTCGTCAACTCCATAATCGTCACTCCGATTGCTTGATTTCATGTCGGTTTTTCAAGATAGACGATGCTTTCCTGCATTGTAGCATAAACGCGGACTGAATCCGCAATTGCAGCAACCGCGGCCGCGCCGCGAGCGCGAAACGCGGGAGCGCATGTATTGACTGTTCGCCGCGCGCGGCGATGATGGCGCAACGAAGGGCCTGGTTCGCCCTATCCCCAGAGATAACGACGCGCCAAAGATGTGCTATACTTGCGTTGTGTTTCAGTGGTTTGGCAAAAGGCGCGTGTTGATGCTGGCTCTGGTCATATTTATGGGCCAGGGTCTTTTCGCGCTTTCTCGCGCCCATGCTCTTGCTTCTCTGACCGGGTGGCGGCATCCGGCGGGCCTCACGCCGCGCGATATGTGGGTTTGGAACAACGATGTCGCTTTGGACGCGGCCAAACGGGCCGAACTGCTGGCGTTCGCGCAGGCGCAAGATGTGCGCGCGGTTTACCTCGAAAGCGAATGGCTGATTTCCCACAATCAAGCCGCGCTGGCCGATTTCATCGCCGCGGCCGCGGGGCAAGGGATTCAGGTGGAGCTGCTCTTTGGCTACGCGGCCTGGGCGCTGGAGGCCAATCACGACGCCGCTGTGAGCCTGGCCCAAAATGCGGTCGCCTTCACCAACGCTCTCTCCGGCCCCAAACCCGTGGCCCTGCATTACGATGTCGAGCCGTACGCGTTGCCTGAATGGTCGGCAGATGAGAACGGAACGGCCAACCAATATCTCGACCTCCTCGAAAAACTGGTCGCGGTCACCCAGGGAACGGGCCTGCTTCTGCGGGTGGACATACCCTTCTGGTATGATGGTCGCGAAATCACGCGCAACGGCCAGACGCGACCTATGCACGCCTGGGTGTTGGACATTGTCGATGGCGCGACCATCATGGCCTATCGCGATCACGCAGATCCGCCCGACGGCATCATCGATCACATCGCCAACGAGATGAGCTACGCCGCGAGCGCGGGCAAGAAGATTGTGGTGGGGGTGGAGACCAACTGCGGCCTTTCGCCTGAAAAAATCACCTTTTGCGAAGAAGGCGCGACCGCGTTGGAAAACGCGTTGGCCGCGGTGCAGTCCGCTTACGCGAGCAGTTCGGCTTTCGAC
>JAADII010000168.1 GCA_013151415.1 Chloroflexota bacterium | reverse complement strand
AAGAGGCCGGCGATCATGCGGTAGCGACCCGCGGACAAATCCGCGGGAATGCGCAGGCGCATTTGGCTGCGAACCGGAACCTGAATAGGCCATTGTGTGGTGGGATGCCAGGAAACGGGCGGGCCTTCGACGCCCGCGACCACCTGACCGCGGTCATCCAGCAGTTGCACGAAACCGTAAAGCTCTTCTTGCAATGCCCCATTGGGCCGCCAGTAGAGGCTCACGATCACGTCGTCGCCGGGGAGATAAGGCCCGCCGGGGCGCTCGTAGCCCAGAAAATCAAGGGGGACGCCGGAGACGGCCGCGGGATGCATGGGGCCAACCCAACCATCTTTGCCAAATCCCGACGGAATGACCACCGCGCCCAGCCAGGCTTCGACATCGGGTTCGGGTTGGGTGACTGCGATGGGGTTTTTCTCCGCGTCGAGCAAAGCGATCCAAATGTCGTATTCGCCGGGCGGCAAACCGACGGGCAAGTTAAGGGCGATGCGGTCGCGGTTGGGTTGACCGGCCTGGCCTGGGGGGAGGGAAGGTTCGGGATGGGCGAAGGGGTTGACGTCGCGCTGGGCCCAGCGGAAGCCGTCCGGCCCGCCGAGCCAGATGGAGTAGGTGAGATCGGCCGGATTGAGGGGCTGTTCGTTGCGCCAGGTGAGGTCGAGGAAGAGCCGTTGGTCGGATGGAGCGGGAGCGGCCGGGGTCATGCTCGCCTTAATGAGGGCGACGCGGTTCTCCCACAGGATGGGCGTTTCCAGGGCAACGCTCTCGCGGCCGACCGGAGGCGCGACCCAGGCCGTGAGTCGCGTTTCGTCGCCGAACCAGCGATTGAGGAGTTGATGGCTGTTTTGGTCGAGGTAGGTCTCGACGTCGGTCTCGAAGATGGCGCCCAAAGCGAGGTGTTCGGGAAACCAGACCGCGCCCTGTTCGAGCAGGTCATCCAGGGTTTGTTGGACGGTGGGGTCCCAGGCCGCGCGGGGGCTTGGAACGATGGCGGGGCGCTGCTCAGGTGGGAGGTAGGCCCAGAAGTAGCCGGTTTGCCAGGGAAAGATGGTGAAGACGCTGTCACCGGGTTGGGCCTGGCGACGCACGGTCTCGATGAGGGGACGGTAATCGCGACCTTGATAACGCGGGGTGGTGTAGAAGACGTAAAGACTGGCCGCGCTGAAAAAGAGGATGAAACCGGCGACAATGCCCGCGGCCAGGCGAGAGTCGCGGCGCAGTGCGTCGAGACCCAGCGCGACGAGCAACCAAAAAGCGGGCGCGGCAAAAAGCAACACCCGCTCGAAGCGTTCGGGAATGAATGGCGCCTGAAGTTGTTGGATGAAGCCGACGCCCAATGGCACGGCAAGGCACAGGATCAGGTAGAGCAGCGCTCCGCGAGAAACCTGCGATTCATGAGCCGCGAACGTGGATGATCTCGACGCCAAAATGAGGGCCGCGGCCAACGGAATCAACAAGAGAAGGGGCCAGGCCCACAACGAAGCCATCCATCCTTCGAGATGCCCGACGAGGAAGGCGCTGAGGTGACGACCCAGGTATGGGAGAAGGGGAAGAGGCGCGTCGTTGTCCTGAACGACTTTGTAGGCGACGTAGTCGAGCAGTTTTGGTCCCGCATAGACCAGCCAGGGGGCGTAGAAAAAGAGGACGGCAAGAAGCGCTGCGAGCCACTGGCGCAGGCGGCTCCGCGCGGCCGCCGCCACCCAGATCGTCTGAGCCAGGGGAAGCAAGGCGAAGTAGTAGAGTGTGTAAAGCCCGGCCAGGGTGGTGAGGGCGTAGGCCAGGCCAAAACGGGGTCTCGAGTTGGGCGAGGCCCAGCGCCATCCCGTCCAGAGTGCAGCCAGACTCAGAGTGGCGGCCAGGCCGTACATGCGAATCTCCTGGCCGTAGAAGATGGCGAAAGGGTTGACGGCCGCCAGGGCCGCGGCCAGGAGGCCGACCGCGTCCTCTCCGCTCAGGTCTCGCCCCAACAGATAAGCCAGGGGAATGGCGGCCAGGCTGACAAGGACGCTGAACAATCGCAGAGCCGCGGGCTGAAGACCCAGGGCCAGGCTCCAGCCGTGAAGCAATGCGTAGTAAAAGGGCGGGTGGATGTCTTCTGCTGTGAGCCGAACCATATCCGGCAGGGCCTGTCCCGCGAACCAGACGCTATACCCCTCGTCCCACCATAAGGGTTGAAAGTCGAGGCGAATGAGACGCAGGAGCAGCCCCAGGAGAATAAGCGCCAGGAGCAACGCCTTTGCTGGCGCGACGCGGCGTCTTGCACTACTGGCGAGCGAGGAATCCGACATGAATTTCTTTGTTCGGATTGTCTGGCGAGGTGGTGAATTCGATGATGGGCGATTGGATGCGACCGGCCGCGTCGATGAGATAAAGCTCCCAGGTGTTGATGCCGGGGTTGAAAAGCTCGAGTTTGACGTTGTATTGGACGCGATTGCCGTATTCGTCGCCTTCGGGCGCGGACCACTCGAAGACCGGCCGCGAGGGTTCGCTGGTGGCCGCGATCCCGCCGCCTTTGCGTCGTATTTGCAGACGGTAACCGGCAATGGGATAGCCCTCGCCCACGCCGCCATAAACCTTGCCCCAAACCGTCACCCAACTGTTGTTCGTGGGCATGAAAATGGGGCCGATGCCGCGATAGAAGGCCGGAACCGGGGTGGGCGTAGGCGGGATGGGCGTGGCCGTGGGCGTGGGCCGCGGGGTGGGCGTGTTGATGGTGAACACGGGCACTTGGTCCAACGGCCCGCTGATTTCGATGAGATCGGCCCGCACCCAACCCTCTCGGCCGCCGTCGATGCAGCAAAGTTTCCACCAGGTGCCTTCAGGGTTCGCGCCCACGATATCGTAGACCTGGCCCTGTTGCAAGACGCCAATGCGCGTGAAAAGAATGCCTGGCCCGCTGCGCACATTGACGCCGCCGCGAGTCGCGCGGGCGCGAGGAGCCGGCGCGATGCTGGCCGTGGGTGTGGGCGTCAGCGGTGGGGCTGTTGGGGTGGCGGTTACGATGGGGCTGGGCGTGAAGCTGGGCGTGGGCGTGATGGTCGATGTGGGCGTGGCCGTGTTGGTGGGCCGCAAAGTGGCGGGCGGCGTTGGGGTGGGCGTGGGCGTGGGCGCCACAATCAAACGCCCCACACTGGTGCAACCAAACGAGGCCATCACCAACAGGATAATGACCACGAGTAAACGACGATTGTGACGCGGGGCCGGGGTCGTATTCATGAGAGCCGTGTTTCAGGCAGCGACCTGGCCGTAGCCAGAACGCCTACCAGACAAAACGCCACGGGGAGGAAACACAAATGGGGGTTCTCGATTTACGCCTCATTATGTGTTCTTCCCCATTTGTCTTTGCGATGTCAGCGTCAATCTATGCAATGCGCACGCTCTTACTTTTGTCGCCAGCGCGGCAAAAAGGTGCGCGTTTCACCCTGGACGTTGGCCTCCCACACTTCGGAGACTTGTTTGCCGCCGCCGTCGGCCACAAAGACCTTGAAGACGCCGCCCATAAGCGGAAATTCGATTTTGGCGTTGTAGACGAATTCGCTATCCAAACCGGGATCGCCGCGCAGGAAGACATCAAGGAAGTTGGTCTCCTTGCGTTCGCCATTGGGCGCGATGGCCACCATCTTGTAACCACTAATCGGCGCATCGAGATCGAGGTTTTGATTATAAAGACCGCCGAAGAAACTGACAATGGGGTTGCTATTCGGTCGCGCTTCGTTGCTGAGACGCGTGAAAAGATAGGAGGGAGCGGGCGTGGGCGTGGGGGCGGGCGGTTTGGTGGGTTTGGGTTTTGGCGGAGGTGGCGGGGTGGGGATGTTTTCAGCCACAGGCACGGTTCCAATGTCGCCAATGGGCTTGGTCCAACGCGCATTGTTGATGATCCAGGCCACCTTGCCATCACCTGCGCCGACCTGGAACCAATCTTCCTTGGGGGTTTTGGCCAGAATGGGCAAACGCTGCCCGCGCGCGACCCGACCCACGCGCGGATGACGCGTGCTCGGCCCCGCGCGCAAGTTCACCGTCTGAGCAGTGACTTCGACCTGAGCCGGCTCAGGCGTGGGCGTTGGCGGTTCGGGCGTGGGTTGTTCGGGCGTGGGCGACGCCTGTTCGGGCGGCGTGGTGGGCTCGACGACAATGGGTGTGTTGGTCGGAGCGGTCGCCGGCGGGGTGGTTGGCGTTGGAGGCGGAGGCGGAGGCGTGGGCTGCACAGGCGTGGGCGTAAAGGTTGGATGCAGCGTAGGGCGCGGAGTCGGCGAAGGCGTCTCGACGCTACGCGCGGCAATGCCGCACCCCAGGCTCACAATTGTAAACAGCAGGCCAAACAATGCTAAGACGCGGAACTTGGTCAACATAGGTGATTTCGTTTCCTTAAACATAGACGATCACAAGAGGGTGATTGCGTATGTCGTATTGCATGCTGCGGGCGTCTGACTCAGGCGCAAGACCTGCTTGATGAGATGCTCGCAACGAACAATACGCGAACTCATAGTGAAGGGGAGGGTGAAGAAATCATCAAACGCATTCCCAAGATGAAAAGGCGCGCCCGATGAGAGCCTGAGTATAGCACGGAGAGCCAATCCCAACAACAGCCAATGACCAACAATCGACAACCGACAGCCGGGGTCTCCTCTCGGCCCGCTCATCTCGCGTTCTCGCTCACGCGCCGCATGTGCGCCCATTATTCCATCACCCCGACTGGCACTCGCCATTCCCCGCAATTTGCCCTTTCCCACGCTCTGCGGTAAACTTAAGGGTCGCAATAATCTTATGCAATTCATGTCACCGGCCGCTTTGTGGCCGGTCTTGTATGCCTACGGAGGATGATTTACGCATGGAAATTCTTTTGAAACAGGATGTCGATAATCTTGGCCGCGCCGGCGATATTGTGCAAGTCAAGGATGGTTATGCGCGTAACTTTTTGATCCCACGCGGCCTGGCCATGCCGGCCACCAAAGGCCTGCGCAAACAGGCCCGGCAGATCAAAGAGGCGGCCGAACGACGCCGACTGCGCGAGCTGGCCACTGCCCGAGACCTGGCGGATCGCATCAGCAAGACCACCCTCGTGTTTCAGGCCCGAGCCGGAGAAAGCGGTCGATTATACGGCTCCATCACGTCAGCCATGATTGCAGACAGATTGAGCGAAGAAGTTGGCCAGGAAATCGACCGTCGCCGCATTCGCCTTGAACACACCCTGCGCGAATTGGGTGAACACGAAGTGACCATTCATCTCGCCCAAGAAATCGACGCCACGTTCAAAGTGATCGTGGAAGCCGAGGGCGAATTGGAAAAAGATATGATGACCGAAGAGGAGCTGGAAGCGGCCGCGGAAGAACAGGGCGTCGTGGTGGAGATGGACGAAGAGGCGAAAGAAGCCGAGCTGGAAACAGCCGAAACAACGTGAAGCGCATCGCGCTTTGCATGAGTGGATGAAAAAGCCGATCTCGGCCTCGGCCCTGAGATCGGCTTTCGTTATTTCGCGGTTTCTCCATATTTTTCTTCTTGCTCCGCGATTAACGCCCGACAGAAGACGCCTCAATTGTTATGTCAACCAAGTTCTCGAATCGACCATTGGCCAGTTGACGATAAAGGATCAAGCGAAATGCATCGGGGCGGGCTGTGGGGTCAAGGTGAAAACGAAAGGCATCGAAAACAATGTCGCCGGCGCGTAAAGCAGTGGTCGGCGCATAGCCTTCGGCCAGAGCAATATGATCCTGCTGAGCCAGTTCAACGCCATTTTCGAGCAACCGCAAACTGATGGACCAGTTTTGTTGCGGAGCGACATCGACTGCAAAAGCCAGTTTCACATCCCATAAGCCCGGCCCCGCCGAAGGCTGCAAGCTGTATCCCGCCAGACGCAAGCCATCGCCCAGGTCCACGTCCACCATCTCGAGCCCTTCCAGGGGAACGCGAGGCCACGCGTCGGTCGAAACCAAAAGCAAGCCAGGGCCCCAGCTTGAATAACGCAAAGGCAGACCGCTTTCGGCCGCGGCGAAACTCGCGGCCGAAACTGTGAGCAAGACGGGATGGCCTGTCGCCAGGGCGGCCTTCAATTCAGGCGTGGTGATAGCGCGCACATCGGGCCGCACTCCCCACACTATGGTCAAATAATCCAAGGCCAGCTTTTCCTCGACGCTGCCGAGAATCGCGGCGTTGGCCGGGGGCTTGCTGGCCAAAATGGCCCGCCCCGGCTCAAGGCCCATGTCATCGGGTCGATTGCGTTGATCCGCGCGGGGATAAGAGGAAGTGAATTGAAGCAAGATCAAAGCCGCAAGAATCAAGGTGAGAACCACGCGCCACAGGCGTGTGGAATACGCGTCCCACAGTTGCGTCAATGCCGCGCCCGCGCCGAGCAAAATCAGCGGGTGCAACGGCATGATCACTTGATACCAATTTCCGTAGCGATCGATGTAGCTAAAAACCAAATAGATGACCGCGGTCAGGCCAAACATGACGGCATAACGCCGGCCCATCCGCCACCAACCGACCGCGCCCAACGCGAGCAACACCGGGCTGATCTCTTGCCAAATCAGGCGAGGGAACTCATCGGTGAAGGGGCCGAGCGTCCAGGTGAGCTCTTCACGACCTTGTTTGGTGGAAACAAAGTCGAGAAACCAGGCCCACGTAGAGGGCCACGCCCCCACCCCGCGCCATTCAGGATGCTGAGCGCCGCGAAGGTAGATGAAAAGATAACTGGTGAGCGGCAAAAGCGCCAACAACGCCGAGAAAAAAACCAGACGAGGGCGTCGCAAGAGGGCCGGCTCTTTGCTAAGAACAAAGAGCAGAACGCCGGGAGCGATGAACAACACTGTCACCAGATGCGCCAACGAAAGACCCAACAAAAACGCCAACAGATAAAGATAACCGTCACGCGGATCACGATCCCAAGCCATGACCACGGCCACGATGAGCAATGTCTGCAATACGGCCGAGGTGTATTGCTCCGTGGTGACGCTGTAAAACCAGAAGAAATAAGTGACCGCGTAATAAACGGTTAGCCCCACGCTGATAACGAGCCGCCCGCGAGAAAGCTTATAAAGCAAGATGAACAAAACAGCCAGGGCCAGCAAACTCCATAATGTGGAATAAGAGGAAAGCAAGGGGATGGGATTGGCCTGAGGCGCGAGCAACCGCAAACCATGAAACCACAGCCAACCGCCCAGAGTGTATAACGGATAACCGGGCGCGTTGGACGGCCGCGCCTGAACCTGGGCGTATTGATGGGTGATCAGATCGCCGCCTTCCAAATTGCCCGGCGTAAGGCCATTGTCCAACGTGGATAGATAGAGCGCCGAAGCCAGCGCCAGCAATAGCCCCAGCGCAATCCACCCGCGTCTGTCCAGAAGGCGAAAATCGAAAAAGGGCTTCGTTGACATGCATTGAAGTATACGATTGGACGCCGTCTCGGTCAATTACGCGCGCGAATTTGCCAAAGGCGAGCGGGTCGGGCATAATGTTGCCTTGTGTTTGTTTAAGATACCTTAACCGCGAGTGTGTCATGAGCGCTATCATCGTCTTCGCGATCCTCCTTTTCCTCTCTCTCGGCTTTGCTTTTCTCAACGGTTTTCACGACGCCGCCAACGCGGTGGCCACTATCATCGCTTCCCGGGCCTTATCGCCACGCGCCGCTTTGTTGATCGCCGCGGTCGCCAACTTTGTCGCGCCGTTTCTCTTTGGCGTGGCCGTGGCGAAGACCGTCGGCAGCGAAATCGTCGAGCCGAGCAGCGTAACCATCACTGTGGTGCTGGCCGCGTTGGCTTCGGCTTCGCTGTGGAACATCGTCACCTGGTGGTATGGCATCCCTTCCAGCTCCTCCCACGCCCTGGCTGGCGGCCTTATCGGGGGCGCCATTATCTTTGGCGGTCTCGACGTGCTCAAGCTGGACGGTCTTATCAAAGTCG
This sequence comes from Chloroflexota bacterium, assembly GCA_013151415.1. Lineage (GTDB taxonomy): Bacteria > Chloroflexota > Anaerolineae > J102 > J102 > JAADII01. The sequence goes on along the minus strand of JAADII010000168.1, from coordinate 7,650 downwards.
CCCTGGCGCTGTTCATTTCACCGATTTTGGGGTTCGTAGCCGGCTGGATCACACTACGAGTCATTTTATTGCTGGCTCGTGGAGCCACGCCCAAGATCAATCGCACTTTCAATCAATTGCAGTTGGTTACGGCCACCGCGCTCTCGCTTTCTCACGGCACCAACGACGCCCAAAAAGCCATCGGCATCATCGCTTTGGGCATGGTCACGCTGGGATTGAGCGATGAATTCATTATTCCCTCTTGGTCGATCCTGGCCAGCGCCGCGGCCATGGGCTTGGGCACGGCCATGGGCGGCTGGCGCATCATTCACACGCTGGGCGGCAAATTCTATCGCATCCGCCCCATTCACAGCTTCTCTTCCCAGCTCACTTCGGCTGCGGTTATTCTTGGGTTTTCCGTCCTTGGCGGACCTGTAAGCACCACGCACGTCGTCAGCTCCTCCATTGTGGGCGTGGGCGCGGCGCAACGAAAAAGCCAGGTGCGCTGGACCAATCTTTCCGACATTGGCGTGGCTTGGTTGGTCACCATACCTGTAACGGTGGTGTTGGCGGCTGCGTTCTACGTGGCCCTACGGCCCATATTTGGGCCATAAGCCATGAAGCCGATAAATTGTAAGGCCATTACCAATGGCCTGCGAACCCGCTTTGGACCACAAATGCATTTCGCTTCAGGAGTTCCAATAGATGAAACGACCCGGTAGCCCCAAAAAACGCAATATTTTCCTCGAACTTCTCACCGAGCAAGCCATACGTCTGCAAGAGGGTGTGCAGGGCTTATTGCGCTATGTTCGGGAAGGTGATGAAGAGGGCGCCGCCATTGTTGAGCGGTGCGAAAAGGAGGGAGACGAACTGCGACGCATCGTCATCGATGAATTGCACAAAACGTTCGTCACGCCTTTCGACCGCGAAGACATCTATCAGCTCTCCCTTTATCTCGATGATGTGTTAGATTACGCCTACACCACAGTGGAGGAAATGAAACTGCTCGAGGTGACAACAGACAAGCACCTCGAGCAGATGGTGGTGCGTTTGCAAGAAGCCGCGGACGAGCTTTATTTGGCCATGTTGAGGTTGGATCAGAACCCTATGGTGGCGTTGGATCATGCGCGACGCACAAAGCACCGCGAAAACCAGGTCGAACGCCTTTATCGCTCGGCCATTGCAGAACTATTCACCGGCCCAGAAGATGTGCATCGGGTGATGGAAATGCTGCGCATGCGCGAAGTTTATCGTCATGTCAGCAATGCCGCCGACCAGGCCGACCAGGCCGCCAATGTCATTGGCATCGTGGTGATGAAGATGACGTAATGTGGCGTCTAAGCTTCGGTTTGTAAGTATGCGAGCGCGCTTTCTCTCTGAAAAAACGCGGGCCGCGCGCCCCGCCTATGACGTTATGGCGCGACGCCAAGGAAATAGAACTCATTCATATGCGTCTCAGGCTTGGGACTACGCCACTCCACCGTGTTTGCATCGATGATGACGCCATCTTCACTCCAAATTCCGGCCGGATTCAGGCCCGCGGGCGGCTCGGATACAAGCCGGAAATAATCATACACATAGGGTTTGATGATAAAGAAATTGAAGAAGCCGGAGCCATCGCTGACGACCTCCTTGATCGGGTCAGCTGGCCACGCCTCGCCTGCGTTGCGTCCGTAGAGCTTGAGCGTGACGCCCGGAAGAGGGCTGGCGGCCGCGCCCAACGCGCCGCGATAGGTGTAGCCACGGAAGCGCCAGACCAGATCGGCATAGCCATCAAAGGTCTTGCAGGTCTCCGCGGCGTCGTCATCGCGCACGCACACGGTGATGGCATAAACGCCAAGAGCAGGGTAGTTATGACTGGCCAGGATGCGACCATCCGCGCCTTGCTCATCGCCAGGCGGGCCAAAAGGCGTTTGCTCGATGAGAGCCGTCTCTTCGGTTCCATCGCCCCAAAATATAGTGGCCGTATGCGTATCGAGCGCGCCCTTATCATTGAAGATCAGCGGCGCAAGCCCAACATGCCCATTGCCCTGTATTAAGGTCGAGCGGCCCAACTCGATGGTGGGCGCGACATTCGCCACCTCAATGGCCAGCGTATCAGTCAACTCGATGCCGCCTTGAGGATTGGTCACCTGCACCGTTACGGTGTAGACGCCGTTGTCAGCATAGACATGCGCACCGGTGGCGACGCCATCGGCGATGAGACCGGCGGTGGGTGGGGAGCCGTCGCCCCAATCGAAAATGGCCGCGTAGCCGGCTTCATCGGCCGGCCCGCCAAATGCAGAAGAAAGCGTCACGCGTTCGCCTTCATCCGCGGTCATGTCCTCGCGCACATTGACAGGCGTCACGTCACACCCGCGCGCGCCCTCGTCATCGGTGACGCAAACTTCAATGTAGTAACGTCCGGGCTTTGAATACGTATGCTCGCCCAGCGTGATCACGCCCTCTGAACCAGCCGCCAGGCCAGGGTCGCCCCCCACCACGTTTTCGGTCAAAGGCGCTTTCTCCACAGGGCTGCCGTCACCCCAATCCACGGTCGCGGTGTGGGTGTCGAGCGTGCCCGCATCGAAGAATGTAGCCGGCGCCGCGTTCACTGTCTCGCCGGGACGAATGGAATAGGCCGGCCCTGCATCCACCACAGGCGGCGAGTTGTTCACCGTCAAGGTCAGCGCGCCGCCGCCCGTATCGCCCTCTTGATCCACAACGAACACGCTTACGGTGAACTCGCCGCTATCGCGGTAGCGATGCATGATCTGCAATGCGCCGTACTCGTTAAGGCCGTCCCCAAACCGCCAAAGAATGTTGTCAATGGCGTCAATATTGTCCGCGGTCGAAGGATCGGCCGTGAAATACACGGCTTCCCCCTCATCGATGGTTAGACTGCTGGCCGTGAGCGCCACCGACGCAGCCGAGAAAAGCAAGCCTTTAGCCCGAGTCACGCTCACATTTCCGGCGGTGTCCACGGCCTGGGCCATAAAGGCCACCTCTCCGCCAATGCCTGTTAAAACGCCGCTCCACAGATTGGTTCCGACCACGGGTTGCAGCTCGGCCGGCCGCCATCGACCATCGCCATCGGTATAGGTGACCACAACGCGCTCAAGGCCCGATTCATCAAATGTCTCCACAAACACATCGACTGTGCGAAGACCATCCACGCGCGTGCCGGCGTTGCGCTCCAAGCCATACACATTGGCGATGGTGGGCGGGATGAAGTCGCTGGAATCGGAATAGAAGACCTCGTAGGTCGCGCGTTGGTAAAGCCGTTCCACCCCCTGAACAAAGACGCGATCGTTCACCGTATCGGTGATCACCTCGGTGTGCTCGAACTGTCCCAACGTAACCACAAGTTGCTCACCCACGCGCTCGCCCAAATCGAAACGATTGAGTATGGACAGGCGCTCAGGCTGCCAACCGGCATAAATGAATTGCGGCTCGTAGCGGTTGGTTTCGGTTACGGGCATGGTGATAACCGGGTCGAAGGCGGGGATGTCGGTGTACTCGCCCTCGAGGAAGAGCGCACCATGCGCGATCATGCCCGGAGCCGCGTCGCCCAGGCTCACATCGAGGCTGACTTGAGGCTGCACAGGACTATATAGCAGCGTCTGCACCGTATCGTCAGCAGCGTAGTAAACGCCATTTTCGGTTTCGACGCGGGTCAATGTTGGCTCGAGAACAAAGGTTTGAGAGAGCAACCCCGAGGCCGAGCGACTCAGACTTTGAGAGACAATGGCGCTGGAAGTTGAGGTCTCGGCAACCGGGAATGGCGTAGACACGCGATAGGTGGGCAAACCAAACAACGTGAGCACATAAAGCGCTTTTTCATTGTAAGGACCATAAGTTCCCAGGCTGTTCAGGGCGTAGTTTTGCTTCACCTCCATCAGAGCTTGTCCTATGGGCACGGCTTCGGCTCGGCCCAGACGTCGCGTAAACCGCACCATGAGCTCCTCGTTGAGCGCGGGCGCGGTGTCATCACCATAACCATAGCCCGTATTGCCAATCCAAACGGCCCGTTTTTGTGCAAACGCCTGCGGGAAATCGAGCGCCGACGCGGGATTGGCCGAACAGGCCGCGCAAATGTTCAAACCCGAATGGCAACCCACCGAATAATTTATGGTTCCGCTCAAATCAGTGACAGACAGGGCGATTTCGGTGGCTGTAAAAAGGCTTGTAACGTCGAGCGGCGACCAAAGCGCCGGAGCCAACTGATAATGAGAGAAATGCGCGTTCAGGGTGGTGAAATCCCATCGCTTCTCCGGGTCCAACCATATCTGACGCAATGTGTCCGCGGTCCATTCATCATTGATGATGGGCGTGGCCGCGACCCCGCGTTCGGTCAACGCCTCCAGAACCAAATCAGAACTATCCTTGAGAAAACTATAGCCAAAAATCGCACTGGAGTTCAACATCAACGCGCCCTCGCGGGCCAAATACTCCTCGATCACGCCCACGATCTCCGACGGCGTTTCCACAAGCCGGCCCACAGCCAACGTGGGCACATACAAAGGCCGACCTTTGAAAATGGAGGGACTCAGGTCCGCATAAAAATCATCGGTGAGCACATAACCCAAACGCAAACTCGCGGCCAAAGCCGAATCCTCTTTGGCCTGCGCCTGAAACTCATACTCGCGCTCATTCGCGGTCTGCACAATGTCTTCAACGCGCCGGAAAGGCAGGGCTTCATCGTCGCCCACCAGCACGAGATACTTCACGTTGGGCATGTCGGCCAGGGTGCGCGCCATCAATCTCTTGATCGCCCCGGCCACGTTATTGGCCGCAGCCGGATTGCACACATCGTTGTCCCAAGCGTCATAGGCCATGCGCACATCTTCGTCCAGTTCCACAGGCAAGACGCGGCCGCGCACCGTCGGGTGCTCGGCCAAATCATGCACGGCTTGCACAATGCGCGCGGTTTCGCCCGGGCCATACAACGATTCCAGCCGTTGCTTGTTGAACAGAATCAACGTCTCCACCTGTTCATCGGCATAAGGCGCATAGGGCAACCCCGGCAAGCCCTCAAATGGCAGGTCGCGTTGGCAGGCGGGGATGGGTTCGGGCGGGAGGACATCGACCTCCAATGTATAGGGGTCTGCACTGTAAGCGCCATTATTGCCCACCACCAACAAATAATAATGGTCACGCGCATATAACGCCACATCCGTCACCTCTTCATCCTCGCGACCCAACTTGAAGGAGTGAGAAACAATGGGCACATTTTGCAAAGGAATGGCGTCTAGCAAAACATTTTGCAGGGGCACATTTTGCAAGGGCACGTTTTGCAGGGGCACATTCTGCAAGGGCACGTTTTGCAAAGGCACGTTTTGCAAGGGCACGTTTTGCAGGGGCACATTCTGCAAGGGCACGTTTTGTAAAGGCACATTCTGCAAAGGCAGGTCCTGAATAGGCACGTTCTGCAAGGGCAAATCGTTGGGCGGCGTGTCCTCGGGCACGTCGGTGGGGCGGAACAGAATTATATCGTAATCCGCGGGGAGGTTGGTCAGCCGGAAACGCACGCGCGCGCCCCGCTCTTCAGGCACGGGCAGCTTGAAGAAATCCATATCTTGGGGGCTGCTGATATACGATTCATAGCGACCGCCCGGTTCAACCAACGTCGCGTCCGACCACACGTCATTGGTTTCAAAAGTGTCGTCGAATTGCACATCGCGCACCGCGGGCGGGCTCAGCTCCGAGACATTGCCCGCCGCGTCCAGGGTGGATGCGGTCACGTTTCGTCCCAACTGCGGACCTTCGAATACAAAGTGCCCTTCCGCACTCACGGTGGTGGAGCCCAGATAAAAGCGGGCTTGATCGCCATCGTCGCCGTAGAGCAGGATGGTTGCGCCGGGAAGACCCTTGCCCGAAACCTCGCGCCCGCTGGCTCCGGCCAGCAACGGCGGGGCGATCTCGCGGTTGCCGCCATCGAGCAAAGCGATGGCTCGTCCGGCGTTGGCGTAAATCTCGTTGCCCGCGATAAGGTTTGTTTCCGCCCTCGCCACGCGGACGCCATCGCGCCCATTATGCGCGATATGATTGCCGCTTCCTGCATCCAACCCACCGATAATGTTATCTGCGGCGCTTCCCTCGATGAGCACGCCGTCTTGAGCCTGGCCTAAAGCCAGACCATAAACATTGACGCCGATGTAATTGCCTTGAACCACATTGGCGAATGCGTCGCGGATCCACACGCCCGCGCGGCCGCTGGCCGCGATAAGATTGGCTTGCGCCGGATCGGCGCCGCCGACCGCGGTTTCACGCGCGAGTTCCGCAATCTCGACGCCCGCGCCGCCATTGCCCAGCGGCTGCACGATGCTGGCGTCTACGCCAATGAAGTTGCTGGCGATGCGATTGCCTACGGCTTCAGCGCCGATCACGCGCACGCCCGCCCCGCGATTGCCGGAGATGAGATTGCGCGATCCGCTATTGGCCGCGCCCACTTGATTTTCGGGCGCGTCTCTGATCTCCACACCAACCTCGTTGCCCAGCGCGGCGACGCCGCTTAGATCAACGCCGATGAAATTGCCGATGACGCGATTGCCACGCGCACCCGCGCCTTCGATGAGCACGCCCGGTCCGTTGTTGCCGGAGATGAGATTGCTCGCGCCCAGCGCCTCGCCACCGATCACATTGTCGGCCGACTGAAAAATGGTCACGCCCGTGGCATTGGGTCGAGCAAGCAAACCATCCGCCGTCACGCCGATAAAGTTGCCTTCGACGCGATTGCCGCCTTGCTTGGCCAGCCATACGCCGCTACGAGCGAATTTCTGGATCACCAACCCGCGCACCACGCTGTTTCCGGCCGTGATGCTCAGGCCGTTGGCATCGCCGGCAAGCGAACCGTCGAGCACGATTTGGCCCAGGGGCTGGGTGGAGCCGTCGATGATCAGGGGATCTGTGATTACCGGCAACGGAGACCTGGGCCGAATGACATGTTCGCCCTCGCCCTCGATATAAAAGTGGATGCGGTCCGGCTCACCCTCGTTGGAACGTTGGTTCGCGGCCAGGATGGCCTCGCGCAATGAACAGTGCAAGCGAGTGCATTGGCCATCATCCACATCGTCATCGGTGTTCACGATGAATGTAGGTCCGGTCTGCAAAGTAATCTCACGCGAACCGACCAACGCAAATTCGCGCAATTCGGTGAGAACCAGGGTGAGGGTGTTGGCCGCCACATCGAGCGCGCATCCCAAGCAAGGAAGCTGAGCGCGCCACTGTTTCCCGTCCCAGGCCAGCAAATTGAGGCTACGTTCGTCAAACACGCCGCCATTTTGCCAATCCGCGTCGTCGTATGTGATGGTCATGGTGTAGGGCATGAGCATACGCGAAAGGGGCTGGCCGCTGCTCTGACGATTGGCCCAAAGGTTGAAACTGCGTCCCACAAAGGCCCAATCCTCGCCCAAATCCTGGCTGGGAAACGCCTGTTTGGAATAGGTGATCACACTGGTTTCGCTCACGGAGCCGGGCTGGAATTCGAGCCGCGCCCGTCCATCGGGCGAGAACAAGATGCCGCCCTGATCCGGCTCCAACACGAGCCGCGTGTCCATGATGGGTGTCGGGGTGGGCGTGGCCGTGGGCGTGGCCGTGGAGGTGGGGGTCCAGGTGGGGGTGGCCGTGGGTGTGGCGGTGGGCGTGTTGGTCGGTGTGGCGGTGGGCGTGTTGGTTGGGGTGGGCGTGGGC
>JAADII010000192.1 GCA_013151415.1 Chloroflexota bacterium | reverse complement strand
ATGGAAACTACTTGGCCTTCAGTTCCAATCATGGCGGCGAGTCGGACATTTATGTCGTGACGGTCGATGGCGTCGCCTGGGTGAATCTGACCGCGGAAAGGGAGCGCAACGCAGTCAATCCGGTGTGGCGTCCCCAATGAAAGCAATAAGGAATGCCCCCAGGGTTCTGTTAGTTGGGGAAATGACAACGAATAGAGTTCCTGGCGCGCGGCGCGGGCGAATAGCCCGCAGGGCTTCCATTGGGGAGTCGGGCGGTTTTCAACCCCCGGCGGTCTCGCGCACCCAGGTGAGTCGCACCTGCGAGGTGCAACTCACCTCTCCAACCCCATCATCCTTGCCCGCCTCCATCGTTCCAGCGAGCGTCGTTCGTTTCATCCCAAAATTCGTTGTCATTTCCACTGCCGGGCGGTTTTCAACCCCCGGCGGATGCTTATTTCGCGTTTTGCTCCCCCACATACCGCCACACACGGGTGATGGGAGGACTGGTTTCGTATAGCAATTCGAACTGATCTTCATACGCGCGCAAGGCCGGTCGCAAAAAGCGATCGGTGGCGTCGCTCCAGGTGAACGCGTCCTCGATGAGGTAATCCACCCCCTTTTCCCGCAAATAGGGCGGCCATTGGTCGGGATCCGGCGACCAAAGCGGGGCCATGGCCGGGACATTGTAATACAAAAAAACCAGGTAGGGCTTGCGCGCCATCAAGACCTCATCAGAGGCCATGCGTTCCGACACCCAGGCCGCGGCCTCGAAATAACGCGCCCATTCAGGATTGAGGGCTTCGTAATAGGTTTGAGGGTTGGGCGCGTCGCGCAAGGCGAAACGCCGCACGCCCTGCTCGATATTGACCGCGGCCAGTGAGAAAATTGTGAACGCGGTCAGGACGATCATGGCAAGCCAAACAGGACGCTCCCAACGTCTTGTTCGCCTTGACTCCAGACCATGAGACAAAGGGGAGATAGGACGATGACCTCTATCGTCCCTTCGTCCTATCGTCCTACCGTCATTCCACAAAACGCCCCATTTCCGCAACCCATCCAACGCCAGCAACAGGAAGAAGAAATAAAACGGCAACACCGGCAACACGTGTCGCGTCTGGAAAAAGGGCCAGGCCAAGAGCATGAGCTGTGCGCCCACGAAATAAATCACCGGCAACCAACGCCGACCCCTGGCGCCGAGAATCGCACCCAGCAGGATGAGAGGCGCCAACAGCAAACCCACAAGGGCGTCTATCTTGCCGTGCCAGGCCGAAAGCGCCTCGATTCGGCGCCAAGGTTGCTCGAACAGGAATTTGCTCAAACCAATGGTGTAGGTGCGCGTGGCGATGGACCAGCGAATGAGCATATCCTTGAAGTCCGAACGGCTCGCCTCTCCCTCATAGAGATCGTTTTGCACCAGCGCGCCCGCATAGCGGGCAATAGAGCCGCCGGCCTCGCGTTCGGTCTCGCCCTCGGCCGCGAGCACGGCCTGCGCAAAAAGAAGCCAGGGCGCGAGACTGAGAACCGGAATGAGGACGAACAAGGCGGACGCAAGCCAACGCCGTCTTAGCAATAGGAAAAGCCCCCCCGCGGCCACCAACATCACCCCGGCCAGCCGGAAATTGATGGCCGCGGCCGCCATCAACCCCGCGGCCGCGGCCCAGCCCATGCCGCTTCCAATACGCTCTCGCTGTTCCCCCCCTTTATCGCTCGCTCGCTCCAGCATCCACAGCGCCAAAATGCTGAATGCAAGGAAGGGGACGTCGGTCATGGGCTGCGTGGCCAGATCGCTGATCAGAGGATGCACGGCCACAAAGAGCAATGTGGCGAAGGCCATCCACTCCGGCCCATATCGTCTCAGCAAATCGTAAAGAAAGGGGAGAGAGAGCAAATAAAGTAGGAGAACCAGGATCTTGGCCGGGACAATGGCCGTAACCAGGGGCTGGCCGGTTCCCGTGAGCCACATGGCCAGCGCATCGAGCACAGGCATGCCGGGCGGGTATTGCGTCTCGGCCGGCGAGCCGATATAGCCGCCGATTTCGTAACGCCCCTCGAACCGCAGCGATTGCCCCACCATGAGAAAACGGGCCTCGTCTCCATACGCGGCCACAAACGGGTCCAGCCGAGCCAGGGCCAGCAACGCGGCCAGGGTCACGATGGCCGCGACCAACGCGCCGCGCCAGCCCACCGCGCGGCGCCATCCCCGCACGCTTTCGCGTCCGGCCGGCAAAGAATCGAGAGAGAGACCGTTCCGGATCATGCTCCAGCTATTTCCCTCTTCAGGGCTTTTGTCGAAAACGACCTGACGACGTTCATCGTCCCATCGTCAGCGAGCTCAATCCTCCTCCAACTGCAACACCGACATGAAAGCCTCTTGCGGAATCTCCACCGAGCCGATCATCTTCATGCGTTTCTTGCCCTTTTTCTGCTTTTCCAGCAACTTGCGCTTGCGGGTCACGTCGCCGCCGTAGCACTTGGCCAGGACGTTCTTTCGCAGGGCCTTCACATTGGCGCGGGAAATGACGCGCTTGCCGATCGCGGCCTGAATGGCCACATCGAATTGCTGGCGGGGGATGACCTTTTTCATCTTCGAGACCAGCTTCTGGCCCTTCGCGTAGGCCTGGTCCGCGTGGACGATAATGGAAAGCGCGTCCACGGGCTGCCCGGCCACCAGCAGATCCAGCTTGACCATGTCCGCGGCGCGGTATTCGTGGAACGAGTAATCCAGCGACGCGTAGCCGCGGGTGCGCGCCTTGAGTTCGTTGTAAAAATCGGTGAGGATTTCGCTGAGGGGGATGTAATAAGTGAGGAGCACGCGGCGTTCGTCCAGATACTCCTGGTTCTTGAACTCCCCTCGGCGGCGGGTGACCAGGTCCATGACCGCGCCGATGTAATCCGAGGGCGTGAACACCACAATCTCCATCCACGGTTCGCGGATTTCCTCGATCTGGTCCGGGGTGGGCAGTTCGGCCGGGCTGTCGATGATGATCTCGGAGCCGTCGATGAGCGTGACCTGATATTCCACCGAAGGCGAGGTGAACACCAGATCGAGATCGTATTCTCGCTCCAACCGCTCTTGAATGATCTCCATGTGGAAAAGACCCAGAAATCCGCAGCGAAAGCCGAATCCCAACGCCTGCGAGGTTTCGGGCTGGAACACCAGTGACGCGTCGTTGAGTTGCAGCTTCTCCAACGCATCGCGCAGCAAATTATAGTCCTCGGCCACCGCGGGATAGACGCCCGCGAACACCATGGGCTTCAGCGGCTGGAAGCCCGGCAACGGCTCCGCAGCCGGATTCGCGGCCAGGGTGAATGTGTCGCCCACGCGACATTCGCGCACACTTTTCAGGCCCGTGGCCACATAACCCACCTCGCCCGCCTGCAACTCCTTCACCGGCGTCATATCCGGGCGAAAGACGCCGATTTCCAGCGGCTCGGTGACCGCTCCTGTGGACATCAGCAACAGCCGATCACGCGGGCCGATGCGACCGTCGAACACTCGCACATAGGCCACCACGCCTTTGTAAGGATCGTAATGGCTATCGAAGATGAGCGCGCGCAGGGGCGCGTCGGGATCGCCCTTGGGCGGCGGCATTTGCCGGACGATGGCCTCCAGCACTTGCTCCACGTTCGTGCCCTCTTTGGCCGAGACGCGCGGGATGTCCAGCGCGTCGATGCCGATGAGGTCTTCCAATTCCTGCGCCACCTCGTCGGGTTGCGCGGCCGCCAGGTCGATCTTGTTGATCACGGGCACGATCTCCAGGTCTTGCTCCAGCGCGAGGTAGAGATTGGCCAGGGTTTGAGCTTCGACGCCTTGAGTGGCGTCCACCACCAGCAGCGCGCCTTCGCAGGCTTTCAGCGCTCGCGACACCTCGTAGCTAAAATCCACATGCCCCGGCGTGTCGATGAGATTCAGTTCGTAGACCTCGCCATCCTCGGCTTCATACGTCATCCGCACGGCCGACGCTTTGATGGTGACGCCCTTTTCCCGCTCCAAATCCATGCTGTCCAGCATTTGCTCCTGCAACTTGCGCTCGGATACGGTGTGCGTTAGTTGCAGCAGACGGTCGGCCAGTGTGGATTTGCCGTGATCGATATGGGCTATGATGGAGAAATTGCGGATATTTTCGATGCGCATGAGCAAAGAGAGATGGCGTTTGATAATAAGCGGGATGAGAATGGCGTCCCATCACCACGAGCCTTTCAAAGTCAAGAATGGTGACAAAGCGAAACTTCGCTACGCCTATAGCGCAGTAACCGTCAATTATACCCGGAATTCGATTTGGGAGGAAACCCAACCCCTCACTTCGATTCCACTTTTTCGAGGATGCGCTCGGCCGCGCGAATCATAGGCGCGTCCACCATTTTGCCGTCGAGCACGAAAACGCCGCTGCCGCTACGCTGATATTGACGATACGCTTCGATCAAGCGCCGCGCGGTCTCGACCTGTTCGGCCGAGGGGGAGAACGCCTGTTGGATGACGGGCACCTGGCGGGGATGGATGGCCATTTTGCCCTGATACCCCATCTCGACCGCCTGCCTGCACTCGATCTCCAATCCGGCCAGATCGTGCAAATCGACGAACACCATGTCGATGGCCTGCAAATTGTAGGCCGCGGCCGTGGTCACCAGCTTGCTACGCGCGTAGAACACCTCCCAACCGGCCCGCGTGCGCACTCCACCGATATCGCCGATGAGGTCTTCGGCTCCGAACATGAGCGCGTCCACTCGCCGGCTGGCCTGGGCGATCTCGGTCAGATTCATGATCCCCAACGCGGTCTCCACAATAGCCAGAATGCGGATGCCGCCGCGCGTCCAACCGTTTCGGGTCTCGATCTGATTGAGAATATCATCCAGCCAGATCAGCTGGCCCGGCGATTCGACCTTGGGCAACACGTAGGCGTCTGGCCTGCCCTCGATGGTGGCTTTCAGATCATCCGCCTCAAGCCCAGACCCGGCCGGATTTAGGCGCACAGCCCGCTCGCTGCGCCCAAAATCGAGCGCGTTTAACGCTTCAACCACGGTTTCCCGCGCGGCTTCCTTTCGATTCCACGCCACCCCATCCTCCAAATCCATGATCACCACGTCTACATCGAGCGCGGCCGCCTTACGGATTTTCCGTTCGCTGTCACCGGGCATAAAAAGTAGGGCGCGTCGAGGACGCATAATGGCTCCTTATGGGTGATTGTTTTGAAAATAAACCACGGATACGCGGATCGGTTCCTATCCGACGCCATTCGATGGACGATAAGACGATAGGGTTGACGGCTGCCATCGTCCATCATCCCATCATCGCTTTCAGCGCTATCAACGGGCCGTCGGTCGTGAAGCCTATGCTGAAGAGAGGTTTTGCTCCTCTCGGCGTAAGAAAAGCACTGTGCGCACCACTTCGATGACGACCACGCCATCCTGATTGCGGCCGATGTGTTTCAATTTGACGATGCCGCGGCCGGGATTGGAGCGGGACACGCGCTTTTCCAGCACTTCGGTTTCCACATAAAGCGTATCACCGTGAAACATGGGATGCGGATGCCGCACCGATTCGTAGCCAAGATTGGCCACAATGGTGCCTTCGGTCAGATCGGGCACGGTGATGCCTACGGCCAAACCCAGTGTGAAAATGCCGTTGACGATACGACGACCAAATTGCGTTTTCCCCGCAAAATCTTCATTGAGATGCAGCGGTTGCGTGTTCATGGTCAGGGCCGAAAAGAGCACATTGTCCATTTCGGTGACGGTGCGGCCCAAACGATGGTGGATGCGTTGACCCACTTCGAGATCGTCGTAGTATTTCCCAGCCATAGGTTTTTATGAAAGGTGTGGTAGAATAAAAGTTAATTTTGTGCGAAATGAACCATGCCAAGCATGTCGTCATCATTCTACCAAAAAACTGGAGGATTGACTACAATGACTAAGTTGCAAATCGGTGACATGGCGCCTGATTTCGAGGCCGTGACCGACTCAGGCGACACCGTGCGCCTTTCCGACTTTCGCGGCAAGCGCGTGGTGCTTTATTTCTATCCCAAGGACAACACCAGCGGCTGCACCAAACAGGCCTGCGGATTCCGCGACCATTACGATGTGATCGAAGAGAAAAACGCGGTGGTGTTGGGCGTCAGCCCGGATAGCGTGGCCTCGCATCAGAAATTCAAGAGCAAACACAATCTCCCCTTCACCCTTCTCGTGGATCCCGACCACAAAATCGCCGAGCTTTATGGCGTGTGGGGTGAGAAGAAAATGTACGGTCGCACCTACATGGGCATAATCCGCAGCCATTTCGTCATCGACGAAGAGGGCCGCATCGCGGACGTGCAATACAAAGTCAGCCCCGCCAAGAGCGTGGAGCGCGCGCTCAAAGCGCTGGAAAAATCAGACATTATCCAAGGTCTATAAGACGGCGGACGATGGAACGATGTAGTCCTTATCGCTTCCATCGTCCGCCGGTGTGGTTACGTCATAGTCAGGGCCATGGCCGCCTTTTGCACATGCAGGCGGTTTTCGGCCTCGTCATAGACCACGCTTTGCGGGCCGTCGATAACGCTATCCGTCACCTCGATGTTGCGGTCCGCAGGCAAACAGTGCATATAGATGGCGTCGGGCTTGGCCAGAGCCATGCGGCGGTCGTCGGTGATCCAATCCGTGTATTTGCGACCGATGGCCGCGCTTTCTTCGGGATCGGATGTGGTGAGCAGCGCGCCCCAGCTCTTGGGATAAACCACATCCGCATCCTTGAACCCGGCGTCGAAATCGTCCAGAAATTCCAGAGTGCCGCCATGACGCCGCGCGTTCTCCTGCGCCTGCTCCACGATCTCGGGCATGAGCTTGTATTCGGGCGGATGGGTCAGGCGCACGTTCATGCCGAAGCGGGTCATGAGCAGGATCAGGCTTTGGGGCACGCTGATGGGCTTCTGATAGCTGCTGGCATAGGCCCAACTTACGTTGATGGTGAGACCGCGCGGATCGCCTTTCTTCTCGATGATGGTCATCAGGTCGGCCAAAATTTGAAAAGGGTGATACACGTCGCATTGCATGTTGAGCACGGGCGCGCGGCTGGCCGCGGCCACATCGCGAATGTAGCGATTGCCGATCTCCCAATCGCATTGTCGAATGGCGATGCCGTCGTAATAGCGGCCCAAGATTTCGCCGATCTCCTTGGCCGTGTCGCCGTGACTGATCTGCGTGGTGGTGCTATCGATAAAGGCCGCGTGGCCGCCCAACTGCGCCATGCCGGCCTCGAACGAGCTGCGCGTGCGCGTCGAGGTGAAAAAGAAGAGCATGGCCAGCGTCTTGTCGCGTAGGTAAGGGTGAGGCTGGCCCAAAGCCCGTTTCCGTTTCAGGTCAAAGGCCACATCGAGCAGGGTCTCTATCTGCTCCTTTGTCCAGTCTTGTGTGCTGATGAGATCGAGTCCGCGTAGATTGGTTTGCATGATGATACTCCAGAATGATGGACGGATTGAGGATGAAAGATTGACTCTCCGGAAAAAATCTATTTCATCGCCGAGGACGCGGCGCTTTTGTCATCTTTGAACGACGATGGCAATGCGTCGATGGGCTGTTGCAAACGCTGTTCGAGAAGAGGGATATGATCCCCGCGCACGCTCATGCCGTCATGGGTGCGGCCGGCCAACATTTCCGCGCGAGTCACCCAACGATCGCCGGGGCCGAGAGCAAGGGGGGGCAAATGAAAGGCGCGGAAAAAAGTGAAATGATAAGCCGAGAGCGCGCCAAACGAAGGCGAGAGCCGCACCGGCCCCTGAAACGCGGTCAGCATCTCGATGTCGAAATCTCCGGCCTCGTAACTGACCTGCCCGTGCAGCTCCTCCTCCATTTCACGGATGGCCGTCTTGCGAATGGGTTCATCCCAGCCAATATCCGACTTTTGGCGTCCGCCGATGAGCTGATAGGTCTGCGCTTGTTCGTCCCATTGCATAAGAAAAACCGGCGGCGAACCGGGCCGGATGATGAGAATCTGCGCCACCGCGACCGAACGAATAGGCGCGGCGTTGGGATTGCGGGCCAGACGCTCCCGCTCTAGAAAATGGACCAGGCTTGTTCCATGCTCCAGGCCCGTCACTTGCGCCGCGCCCCGCTCCTGTGACCAATCGGTGATGACCGCGCCCGGCTCTTCGGCCCACGCGGCCAGGCTGTGGAGGAAATAATAGGCCGGTTGCGAGACCGCGCGCACACCCTTGGCCGAGATCTCGACCGCGCCCCACACCTGGAGCATCGCGGCCAGGCCCTTGCCCATGATCTCGCCGCCCGGAAGCGATTCCAACGGCTTGGGTTCGTGCCGACTTTGCGGAATCGCCCGCAGCCACGCGGCCAGAAGCGCCCGATCCACCGGCCCGCTCATCCCCTTAAGCCTCCTCTAATCGTGCGGCCAGATAATGCGGAAACAGGGCGTAGAAGCCGGTCGAATCCACCACCTCTTGCAAGGGAACCTGATCTAAAACCGTGTGCGCATGCTCCTCGTCGCCGGGTCCAAACCCAATGCTGGGAATGCCCGCCTTGCCCATCCAGTAGATGCCGTTGGTGGAGAAATTCCACTTGCCCGTGTTCACCGCATGGCCCAGATAAGCGCCGGCCGCGGCCACGCCCGCCTGCACAATGGGCGCGTCCTCGTCCAAAGCCCAGGCCGGGAAGTATTTTTCCACCTCGAACACAAAACCTGTGTAGCTCGGCTCGGCGTAATGCAGCATGGACAGCTCGAAATCCTCTTTCTGCTCAGGCGGGATCAAAGCGGCCACCTGCGCCAGCGCGTCCTCCTTGGTCTCGCCAAAGGTCAGACGACGGTCGATGAAGATGGTGCATTCGTCGGGCACCGCGTTGATGCTAGGCGTCTTTACATGCATATCACTGACCGTGATCTTGCCATGCCCCAAAAAGGGATGATCGCCCAGACTCGGCTCCAAATCGCGAATGCCGGCGATGACCGGCAACATTTTGTAGATGGCGTTGTCGCCCAGATGGTTGCTGGCCGCGTGCGCGCTACGCCCCTTGGCCACCACCTGCATCTCCACCCGGCCTTTGTGGCCCCGATAGACCTGCATCTTGGTCGGTTCGCCGATGACCACAAAATCAGGGCGAATGCCCTCCACCTCGACGAAAACATTGGGCGCGATGCCGTCGCACCATTCCTCCATGTTGCCGAAATAATACGCGGTCCACCCTTCGAGCAAACCCAACTCCTGGGCAATGGCCAGGCCATAAACCATGCCGGGCGTAGAGCCTTTTTCATCGCAAGCCCCGCGTGCAAACAACACGCCGTTCTCCACCTTGCCGATGAAAGGATCCCATTCCCAGGCGTCGGGATCGCCGATGCCCACCGTGTCGATATGACTATCGTAGACCAGGACGCGCGGGCCATCGCCAATCTGGCCAACGATATTGCCTTGCACATCGAACCATGTGCGCTTGAAACCCAGCCTGCGCATCTCTTCGGCGATGCGTTCGCCCACGGGACCGATCTGACTATCATAAGACGGAATGGCGACAATATCGCGCAGAAATTGAATGATCTCTTTTTCTCTCGCCTCGACAAGTTGGCGAACCTGATTAATGAACTGTGAATTCATGGAAACCTCTGGGAAATGAATTTGAAGGTTAGAGCAAAATCTCTGTTGGACCACAGTTTCATGCCATAGAAATCGGACAGCAGAACGATTAAGACGATGGGACGATGCCACCATCGTCTTGTCGTCTCATCGTCCGCGTTCAGTATACAGCACTTGAAAAAGATAGAAAAAGCCGCGACCGTCGCGCGGGTTCCCGACCGAAATGTCATTCGCAAAATCAAATGGCAGGATTGTATTATGCCCACACCTTCCGTATAATCCTTTCAAGCGGTTCATGATGCTGAGCAGAACGCCGCTTGATGAAGAGAATCATCTGCTCGTCCATGGTCCATCGTTTATTTTCCAAACACTCCCGACTATGCTCTCAAGCCATCTCCCCATTCCCTCCGATTATCCCCATCGCCAGGCTCTGCTCACGGCCATCGAACTGGCGCGATTGGCCGGAGCCATGCTGCTAGACGTCCATCGTCAGGGACCGCAGCGCATCGAACGCAAACGCACCCAGGTCGACCTGGTCACCGAGGCCGACATCGCCAGCCAGGAGATGATCATGGAGGGTCTGGCCGCGCGCTTTCCCGATTACGGCATTTTGGCCGAGGAGGAAGGCGGCCGGCGGCAGAGCCAGGGTGGGGCCTTGTGGCTGGTGGACCCGTTGGACGGCACCACGAACTTCGCCAGCCGTTTTCCCGTGTTCGGGGTTTCGATCGCTCTCTGGATCGACCACGAACCGGTGGTGGGCGTGATCCAAGATGTCGTGCGCGAGCGGACCTATTGGGCGGCGGCAGGTCAGGGAGCATGGATGGACCTGGAGCGAAAATTACGCGTATCCGACGCCGCGGCCCTGGATCAGAGCCTGCTGGCCACTGGTTTTCCTTACTCGCGCGCCACGGCCAAAGACATCAACCTGGTTGAGTTCAACTATCTTATCCCGCGCGTGCGCGGAGTGCGCCGCGCGGGCGCGGCCTCGCTGGATATGGCCTGGCTGGCCGATGGCCGGCTCGACGGCTATTGGGAGGCCAACCTTGCATCGTGGGATTGGGCCGCGGGCGTGCTGCTGGTGCAGGAAGCGGGCGGCGTGATCTCCGACTACGCCGGTCGGCCCTGGCGTTTGGATTCACCCACCATCGTGGCGGCCAATCCTTATTTGCATCCCCATCTCTTGCAGGCCGTTCAAACCGCGCGGCGCGCGGCGGGATTGGAACATCCATGATATAATTCCAAAATGCATCGCTGTTTCGCTCTATCTTTCTTCATCGTCAGAAATCACCCGACAAGACGCGACGAATCTATGATCAGAGTGCGTCATATCGACCAATTGGGCCATGTATATCACCGATAGTCGCAAGCGCCGGCGACGCAAACGACGCAATCGCATCCTTTTTCTCATGGCGTTGGCGGCTTTGAGCTTATTCTTCCTAGCGCAACAACCGGGGCTCATCCCAAACCCGTTCGTTCCCACGCCCACGCCCACGCCATCGCCATCCGCCTATTTGGTGGAAGCCGAACTGGCCGCGCAGGAGGGACGTTTGAACGACGCCATCGCCGCGTACAAAGCCTATCTCGAACTCATACCCGAGGACGCGGACGTCTGGGCCGCGCTGGCGCGCTTGCAAATCTGGAACGATCAGGCCGAAGATGGACTGGCCAGCGCGCGACGGGCGCACGAACTGGACGAAACCAACGCCTACTACAACGCGCTGGTGGCTTGGGGCCTCGACTGGACGGGCGAGCTCAATGAGGCCATAGCCATCGGCATCCACGCGGTGGATCTGAACCCGCAACTGGCCGAAGCGCGAGCCCACCTGGCCGAAATCTACGCGGATTTGGGCAATTGGAATCGAGCCGATGAAGAGGCGCGCGAAGCGGTGCGCCTGAATCCAAAAAGCGTGGACGCGCATCGCGCGTTGGCTTATGTGCTGAACGTGCAAGGAAAATATCAAGAAGCCGCATCGGCGTATCAGGAGGCCATCCAACTAGCGCCGCGGTTGGCGCGGCTTTATTATGAGATGGGATTAAACTATGTGGCCATGCAAAAATACGATGAAGCCATCGAAACGTTTCGTCAAGCCATCAGCATCAATCCCAAATATGGCAAGGCTTACGACGCCATAGGTTGGGCCTATTATTATCAGGACGACCCCGAACGAGCCATCATCGAACTCGAGAAAGCTGTGGAAATCGACCCCACCAACCCTCAGGCTTGGGTTCATTTGGGCATGGCGCTATACCGACGCCAACGCTATGAAGACGCGGTCGAACCGTTGACCAAAGGCATTGAATTGGGCGCTGAGAACGAAGCCTTTTTCTACACTTTGGGCCTGGCCTATATTTACGGCGAACCGCGCAATTGCGACGCAGCCATCCCCTGGTTGGAGCGGGCGTTGGAGGTCAACCCCTATTCTCAGCCCGCGCTGGTGGGCCTGGACACATGCGCTCAGAACCCTGAGGGGCCGCCCGGAGGATAGAAGCGCCTCGCATATTGTCACGCGCGAGGCGTAAGTCGTTAAGAATCTTGTAAGAAATTCGTCGCCGCAATGTAAGGGCGTTGAGCCAAAATGGGGCGAAATCAGCAATCTCAACGCCACTCCCAAGGAGAACAATCATGAAAAAACAGGCGACGATTTTCCTTTTACTCTTGGCCGCTGCATTCGTCATATCTGCATGCGCACAAGCGGGCGAAGCGCAACCTCCTGTCGAACCCACGCCCATGCTCGATGAGGCTATGAGCAAGGACGATGATATGGGCGAGAAAAACATGGACGACGGCATGAGCAAGGACGATGACATGAGCGAGAAAAGCATGGACGACAGCATGAGCAAGGACGATGACATGGGCGAGAAAAACATGGACGACGGCATGAGCAAGGACGACGACATGGGCGAGAAAAGCATGGACGACGGCATGAGCAAGGACGATGACATGGGCGAGAAAAGCATGGATGACGGCATGAGCAAGGACGATGACATGGGCGAGAAAAGCATGGACGACAACATGAGCAAGGACGACGACATGAGCGAGAAAAGCATGGACGACGGCATGAGCAAGGACGACGACATGGGCGAGAAAAGCATGGACGATAACATGGCTGACAATATGCCCATGGAAAAGGCGGCGCTCACCCTGAGCTTTGAGGGTTTGCCTGATCTGGGCGAAGGTTGGGTTTACGAGGGCTGGATTATTGTGGATGGCGAGCCCCTCGCCACAGGCGTTTTCACAGTGGACGAGAAGGGCATGCTCAGCGTCACCGAGTTTGAAGTGGACGCCCACGCCCTGAAAAAGGCCGATGCGTTTGTGCTCACCATCGAACCCAGCCCTGATCCCGATCCCGCTCCCAGTGCAATCCATATCATCGGCGGCGACTTTGTGGGCGATACGGCCCAACTCACGGTGGATCATCCCTTGGCCCTGGGGGTGAATTTCGACGATGTGAAGGTCTCTTATATCCTGGGCGCGCCCAGCAGCGCAACCCCTTCGGCCGATTACAAAAAGGGCATTTGGTGGCCAGGGCTGGATTTGCCAACCCTGCCCGCTGGTTGGATTTACGAAGGATGGGTGGTCGGCCCCGACGGCCCCATTTCCACCGGACGCTTTGCCAGAGGCGACATGCGCGATAGCGATGGCGACGGCCCCGCGGCCGGACCCAAATCAGGACCCAGCTTCCCCGGTCAAGACTTTATCGATCCCCCCATCGATCTCACCACCGGATATGCGGCTGTCATCACCATCGAGCCTGAACCAGACACCAGTCCCGCGCCCTTTGCACTCAAGCCCTTCTTTGATGAAACCATTGAGGATGTGGGCGATCATGGCTCGCAAGAGATGGAAACACAAACCGAGCGCTTTCCCACCGGCGCAGCGCAACGTTAGCGCCTTGTGCGCACCGTTTTCTTTCACTCAATGAACTGCGCACCGCGAAAGCCCCGCCTGCGAGGGCGGGGCTATTCGCGCGCCAAGCGAGGAGCCCCCGCATCCTGGAGCAATCATGGTTTTCATTCTGTTCGCGCAGAGCATTTTTCGCCCATGACGAGATTTGACAAAGGAGCAAAAGATGAATAAGATGCAACCAGATTAGCACTCTCGCATCAAGAGTGCTAATAGCGTTGTTCGAAATCTCGACTCATTGAAGGAGGTATGCCGTATGAAACTACGACCGTTGGGCGATCGCGTGGTGGTCGAACCCATTGAGAAAGAAACCACGACCCCTTCCGGCATCGTCTTGCCCGAGACCGCGAAGGAAAAGCCTCAAGAAGGCAAAGTTATCGCTGTTGGCCCCGGCGCCCGCAACGATAAGGGCGAACGCCTGGCCCTGGATGTCAATGTGGATGATGTGGTGCTCTACGCCAAATACTCGGGCACCGAGGTCAAGTTGAACGGCAACAAGTATCTGATTTTGCGCGAGAATGACATCCTCGCTGTCGTCGAATCCTAAACCATCCAGACGCTGCATGCAACTTTTTTGCAGAAGAGTGCATCCAACGTTCTTGGTCAAACCCCAAAAACTTTTCACCATTTTCACCCCCTGAATCGTTTCATCAGAGGCAACCAAACATCATCTTACAACGAGGTAAAGACTTATGGCTAAACAGATTGTTTTCGGCGAAGACGCCCGCAAGGAGCTGAAAAAGGGCATCGACACATTGGCGAATTCCGTCAAGATCACCCTGGGGCCTAAGGGCCGCAATGTGGCATTGGACAAGAAGTGGGGCGCGCCCACCATCACCCATGACGGCGTCTCCGTGGCCAAGGAGATCGAACTGGAGGAGCCCTTCCAGAACATGGGCGCGCAGCTCTTGAAAGAAGCCGCGACCAAGACCAACGATGTGGCCGGTGACGGCACCACCACCGCGACCGTACTGGCCCAAGCCATGGTGGCCGAAGGTCTGCGCAACATCGCGGCCGGCGCCAACCCCATGTTGCTGAAACGGGGCATCGAGCAGGGCACCAAGGCCGTGGCCGAAGCCATCACCGAGATGGCCATCCCTGTCAGCACCTACGAGCGCATCGCCGCTGTGGCCGCCATCTCCGCCCAGGATCAAGAAATCGGCACCCTTATCGCCGATGTCATGGACAAAGTGGGCAAGGATGGCGTCATCACCGTGGAAGAGGGCAAATCGCTGGGCTTCGAGACCGAATATGTCGAGGGCATGCAGTTCGACCGTGGGTACATTAGCCCCTACTTCGTCACCAACCCCGAACGAATGGAGGCCGAGCTGGAAGAGCCCTACATTCTGATTCACGACAAGAAGATCAGCGCGGCTCAGGACCTGGTTCCTGTGTTGGAGAAGCTGGTCCAACTGGGTAAGCGCAATCTGGTCATCATCGCCGAGGATGTGGACGGCGAGGCGCTGGCCACGTTGGTGCTGAACAAGCTGCGCGGCGTGTTCAATGTGTTGGCCGTGAAAGCGCCCGGTTTTGGCGATCGCCGCAAGGCCATGCTGCAAGACATCGCCATTCTCACCGGCGGCACCGTGATCACCGAAGAATTGGGCCGCAAGCTGGATAGCGTGACCGTGGCCGACCTGGGTCGCGCGGACCGCGTCATCGCCACCAAGGATGACACCACCATCGTCGGCGGCAAGGGCGATGACGAGGCCATTCAGGCCCGCATCAACCAGATTCGCGTCGAGATTGAAAACAGCACCAGCGATTACGACCGCGAGAAACTGCAAGAGCGCCTGGCCAAACTGGCCGGCGGCGTGGCCATCATCCGCGTGGGCGCTGGCACCGAGGTCGAATTGAAGGAGAAGAAGCATCGCGTGGAGGATGCTTTGAGCGCGACCCGCGCCGCGGTGGAGGAGGGCATCGTGCCCGGCGGCGGCGTGACTCTGCTGGCGGCCATCGACGCGCTGGACAAGGTCGAAGAGGAGACCGAAGGCGACATCCGCACCGGCGTGCGCATCCTGCGCCATGCCCTGCAAGAACCCATGCGCTGGATTGCGTTCAACGCGGGGTATGATGGCGGCGTCATCGTGGAAGAGGTGCGCCGACGCAATAACGGCGAAAACAAGGGCATCGGTTTCGATGTGATGCAGGAAGATTATGTGAACATGGTCGAGGTCGGCATCATCGATCCGGCCAAGGTCACCCGCAGTGCGGTCGAAAACGCGGCCAGCATCGCGGCCATGATCCTGACCACCGAAGCCCTGATCACCGACATCCCCGAAAAAGAGCCCGCCGCTCCCGCTGGCGCCGGTGGCATGGGCGGCATGGACTTCTAAAGCCCAAAGGCCCTCTCATAGAAAAGGAAAAAGGCCGTCGGAAACCGGGTTTCCGACGGCCTTTTCTGTGGAAAACGAACAAACCGATGAGAAGGAACGCGTCCGCCAACCGCCGGGCGACGTCGGGGCCACACTGGCTCACCAGTCCATGGGTGGAAGCAGCGGCTCATCATCCTCGGCGGCCAATGCGCGAATGTCCTCCCCATCGCATATCTTGCAATTTAGTTCGAATCCAAGATACTGGGCTCGGCCCTCGGGCGTAAGCACCCAGGGCCGAAAGGACAGGGGCGGGTTATGACGAATATGCTGGGTGTGCCCGCACTCCAAATCGGCCACCCAGTCGCCCACTTCATCCTGATGATAACCGATAATCTTGCGTTTCATAGGCGCCTATCGCCTCCGGACATAGTCGCCATCGCGCAAGAGCCGAAGCCCCGGCGCGACGGCGCAGATGATGGAAAAAGAGGTCGATGAGCCGACGGCAAGGCGTTTCGTCATGGCTTGACCTTGACAAACACATCGTTATCATCGTCGTAATACAGGATCAACGCTTCGCCCGGCTGAATGGTCACGCGTTGCGAGTACACCGTGCGCCAATTCGCGCCATCGTCATTGAGCATGATCTCGATATCGTGTTCGCCGGGGGGCAACCACCATGTCTCCAACCCGGCGCTGGAGCCCTCGCGACGCAAGCCGCTGGGTCGATAGGTGTTTTCCAACACAAGCTCGCCATCCACAAAAAGACGCAGCTGCACCGGGAAACGTTCGCCACCCAACACGGTGGAGGGATCGACATTTTCGGGCAACTTGGCAGTCACCTCGGGCGGCAGGTCTTGAGCCGCGGCCAAACGTTTGCCGCTATGCTTGATGCCCACCCGGATCTGGGCTTGTTCGGGCAGGGGGAAAGTCGCGGGTTGCCAGAAAAGCGCCGAGACCGCCACAATCAACACCAGAAGCGCCAGTCCGGGCAACAAATGACGCGCCTGTCCCAACAGCGTGGTCTTTACGGGCTCCATCTTTTGCTTCAAACGAACCACCGTGGGCGCGTGGCGCAACGCCTCGGCCTGTTCGCCGCCGGCCACCATTTGCGACCACAAGGAAACCAATGCCTTGCGGCTGCCCGGCGCGATCTCCAACAAGTGCGTGTTGCCCTTGCGCAACGTGCGCCGGCTGCGCACCCGATGCTCGACCCAATGCGGTCCTTCGCGGAAAGCGCAATCATCCACAGGGCATGTCACCATGATGGCGCCGGCTGCGCCGGCCTCGATGGTCTCGGCCGCCCAGGTTGGATGCAACATGCCCATGCAGGGGGTTTGCGC
Source organism: Chloroflexota bacterium (assembly GCA_013151415.1). Lineage (GTDB taxonomy): Bacteria > Chloroflexota > Anaerolineae > J102 > J102 > JAADII01. The sequence goes on along the minus strand of JAADII010000192.1, from coordinate 33,394 downwards.
CACCATCACAGGATGGCGTTCTCCTGAATCGTCTCTCCACACGCCGCGCGTCACCCGCGGAGGCAACGCGGCCTGAATAAGAGAGACGCCCGCGGCGTCCGAATCGACCGGCGTCGAGTCCTCGAGAGGCGGAATGGTGCCCAAAGCCACATGGCGATCGCAGGCGTAGATCACCACCGGCGACTCGGGTCCCGTATAGGCGCGACGCATGGTGCGCCGCAGGTCTTGCCGCACCACGGCCGAGGGCAATGCCTCCAATTCGATGGCGTCGTATGCACAGGCCGCCACGCAGATGCCGCAACCGGTGCATAGGCTAGGCTTCATGATGGCGATGGAGCTATATGGCGTATCGTCATCACGGTGCTCCATCACAATGGCGTTATACGGACATTCGCGCGCGCACAAAGCGCAACCTGTGCATTTGGGATTGATGACATGAGCGGGGCCGAGATGCTGGCCGCGCGCGAGCCAGGGCAAGAACAACAACACGGCGATGAGCGCTATGGAAAGTCCCCAGAAAAGAGGATTGCCCAAATAGGCGCTAAGGGGCAAGAAACCCAAATACCACCAATCGAGATTCACGCGTTCCACCAGTTTGGTGAAATCCGCGGGCGGGTTGCTCGTGGCCGGCCACGCCAACGACACGGCCACCAACGCGATCACCGTCAGGATCATCAACCAGCGCGGCGACCAGTAACGCGCTCGCGCCAGGCGCAACACATGCACGATCACGCCAATAATCAGCATGATGGGCACGAACACATGCAAAAAGAGAATGATCACAAAAAAGGAGAAGGTGCGCGCGACCGACTGAGGCTCGATAAAAGAAAGAGCAAAAAGCCCTTTCACCAAATCGATGGAATATTCCAACAGCCATTGCGCGGCCTGATCCCACACCAGGAAATAGCCCATCGTGCCGATGAGCCAAAACACGATCACCATCACCCAACCTGAAGTCCAGGCCAACCAACGACTGCCCCAAAATCGATCACTGAGAAACATCTTCAAGGCGTGGAGAAAGGTGGCCAGAATGAGCATATCGGACGCGTATCGATGCGAGGTGCGCATCAGCGACCCAAACCATGTGGCGCTAATGCCCGCTACGCTGACATAGGCTCGATCGCTGCCAGGGCGATAGAAAATCGTGAGATAAAGCCCGGTTACGGCCAGATAGATGAGCAGGAAAATGGTGAGTGTGCCCAGATGATAGAACGGGTTGTAAGGACGCAGGGGCGCGACCACGGCCGTCGCCCGGTCCACCAGACGCTCCACAGCCGTCCAGGCGCGTTCGAGCGCTCTCAGACGACGACGAGCTGCGTAGATGCGACGTTGTTTAGACATTTTGATGAATAGAAGGTGACAATTGGAGATTGAGGATGGAATGTGGCGTTTGGAACAGGGAATTTTGCGCCATAAGCACGGGTGCGTTGTCTCCCCGTCAGGCGTTGACATTTTTTGACACGAATTCTACGAAGAAAAAGGCGAAGAAATTCGTGTTCATTCGCTCAATTCGCGTCTACTTCTCGTCCGAGCGGGAGGATCAACGCTCAAGAGGAAGACGGCTCACGGATGAAATGGAAAACATCAGCCGGATCAGCCCTTGCTCGGAGCAGGGGAAAGCGCAGCGCCGGGCGAGGAAGGCTCCTCCTCATCAGGCAGCTGCCAACGGTCGGGATCGAAGCGACGCAAACGCAAGGCGTTGGTGGTGACAACAAGATTGCTGAGAACCATGAGTAGGGCTGCGATCGCGGGTTGCAAATGTCCGCTCACCGCCAACCCCAAACCAAAAATATTGTAGACAAAGGCCCAGGCCAGATTCTGGCGCACTTTGCGCATGGTCACTCTCGAGAGGCGCACCAACCACGGAACCAGACGAAGATCATCGTTGAGCAACACCGCGTCGGCTGCGGCGCGAGCCACATCCGCGCCATGAAGCACGGCCACGCCCACATCGGCCGCGGCAAGGGCCGGTCCGTCGTTGATGCCATCGCCCACCATCAACGCGCCTTCGCCCGCCGCCTCGAGATAAGCCAGCTTATCCTCGGGACGCTGTTCGGCCAACACCGGAATGCCCAGCAATGCTTCATAACGACGACCGGCCGCGGCGTCGTCACCCGTGAGCGCGCTCACGGTCAGACCCAAAGCCTTTAGCTCGGCCAACGCCTCCTCCGCTTCGGGGCGTAAATCCTCACCCAAAGCCAACGCTCCCCGGACGCGGCCATTCCATCCCGCATACACCACCGTGAACCCCGCGTCTTGCCAGGCGCGAGCTTTCATCTCGATGCTGGAAGGAAACGTTAGCTCTTGCTCGACCATCAATCTTCGGCTTCCCACCCAAACTTGCTCCCCCTCCACGCGCGCGGTCACGCCTTTGCCGGGCAAGGCCCGAAAATCGCTCACTTGCGGAAGAGAAGGCGACGCCTCCTCGGTCTCTGTTGACGACGAGCGCGCGCGCGTATGATGCTGTTCCTCGCGAGCCGCCGACGTTGGGCGGGCGACGCCTGCAACCACAGCCTGAGCCAACGGGTGCTCAGAAAACGACTCGGCCGCCGCGACCCGTCGCCAAAACTCGGTTTCGTCCATCTCCTCAGCAACCATGGCTTGAAGCCGGATAGGAAGCCGAGTGAGGGTGCCGGTCTTGTCGAAAACCGCCCGCGTCACCGACGCCAATCGCTCCAATGCGCCCGCATTGCGCAAGATCGCGCCCGCACGCGCGGCGCGACCCACGGAGAGCCAAAGGGTCAGAGGCGTGGCAATGCCCAGAGCGCAAGGGCAGGCGATGAGCAACACCGAAAGCGCCACAATAAGCCCGCGCTCGAAATCCACCGCATAAGTCCAATAGCCCAAGGCCAGAAGGGCCAAAACAGTGGCCGAAGGAACCATCCATGCGGCCAATCTGTCGGCCAGGCGTTGAATGGGCGCCTGTTGCCACAAAGCCTGGTGCAACAACCGGCCAATTTGCCCGGCCACAGTTTCTGCGCCCACAGCCGAAGCAATAACCTCAAAGCCGCCATCCAGGCTCACAGTGCCGGCCATTACGCGATCACCCACCCCGCGCGCCATGGGTTCTGGTTCGCCCGTAAGCAGGCTTTCATCCACATCGCCTCCGCCCGCGGCCACAATGCCATCGACCGGAAAACGCTCACCTGGGCGCACTCGCACCCGCGCGCCGGGCTGCAATTCATGCGTGGGCACGCGACGTTCGCCTTCGGGCGTGACCAAAACAGCTTCGTCCGGCATCTTCTCGTAAAGCCGCTCCACAGCCTCAGAGCTGGTCTTCTGCGCCCGCATCTCCAGCCAGCGTCCAACCGACACCAGGAAAAGCAGGATCGCGGCCGTATCGAAATAAACGCGGCCTTCACCAAGCCACAAATGATATACAGAGAGCGCGAAAGCGGAAAAAGCGCCCAAGGCGATAAGCGTATGAATATTGGGGCGCCCGCGAATCAGGCTGGCCATGCCTGCTCGCAATATGGGCAAACCCAACATGAGCATCACGGGAATGCTCGTCACAAACAAGATGATATTGAAGAAATCGGTCAGCCACTCTGTCTCGGGCGAGGAAAGGCCTAGCCAATCGCGACCGTAGATAAAGAAGCTCATCATCATAATCTGCATCACCAACAAGCCGTTGATGAGCAGACGATTCCACATGCCCTCCTCTTCATCGTATGGTCTTTCGTCGGGTAGCCAGGCCCGATAGCCCAAGCGTCTCACCCGCTTCGCGGCCTGTTTGGGATCGATGATCTCGGGATCGTAGATGATGCGCGCTTCGCGCTGGATGAAGTTGACTTCAGCATCCAACACGCCATTGGCGCGCTGTAAAGACTCCTCGATGAGCCACGAACAGGAAGGGCACCACAATCCGCCAAGCGAAATAGAGGCGGTGGCCGCGTTGGCGAGATCCGAGGCGATGGGGGCTGAGTTGGGTTTTGCTTCGTCCGTAGCCAGCAAAGCGCTCACCTCGCGACAGGCCGGACAACAATATGCTACGCCCGCGTCGTCGTGAATGGGGTGATAGGTTGGCAAACCGCACAGCGAGCAGGAAACCGCTTCTTTCACCATAGGGCCAACCCTCCCAGATTCGTATGCGGTATCCAGCCCCAGGCAGCCAGTCCTCGCAGCGCCATCTGCACGCCAAATAGAAGCACAATTCCCGCCGCCAGGGGCCGAGTCCAGGCGCTGGCCCGCATGCGCAAGCCCGGGTGTCGCGGCGCGACGCTCATGCCCAAAGTGATGGGTATGGTGCCCAAACCAAACGCAAACATGGTTGCGGCGCCGGCGATGGGTGCGGCGGCCACCGCGGCCAACAGCAAGGCCGTGAGCACCAGTCCGCAAGGCAAAAGCCCCCACAACAAACCGAGCGCATAGACGTGAACCAGCCCGCGCAATCCTTTGCGAGTCGCGCCATCGCCCCGCTCGAGCTCACCGGCGCGCACGCGACGCATTGCGCCTCCCCACCACCGAGTCATACGCGAAAACAACAGCTCGGGCGATGGCGCGCGGCCAAGCAAGGCCACCGCGAGATAGAGGGCGGCGGCGGCGGTCGCCAACGCCAACAGACCCTGAAGCCATTGCAATGCTGGCCATTCCAGACGTTTATGCAGATGTTCGCCCATCACACTATATTGAGCCATGCCCGTCAATGCATAACCCAACGCGCCGGCCACCGCGCCCAGCAAGGCATAGGTGGTCAGACGACCGCTGTGCAGCAGCAAGACGCGCCAACCGCGGGCGTCGCCAGTGCGCCCCAACAGAACGGCCACTGCGCTGCACATGCCCACGCAGTGGCCCACGCTGCCAAACAAACCAAGTAAGAAGGCTGCAAACATAGAGAGAACGGCCAGACCCTCCGGAGCGAGGCTTGTTCACGCCCCGAAGGGTCTGAAGAATTCATGGAGGTGTGGTGGCGAGGGTTTAGCGGATAAACCAGCCTCGACCGAGCAACCACCAGTTGCTGAGATAGTATATCATAAAGGTGACGATGAAGATAACGCCGATGACCAGCGTGCCGCGAGGAGATTCCTTCCCCTCCGGCTCTTTGCCTACGTTGGGCAAAGCGTGCTCCACCAGGGGGTTTTGATCAGACATCACCAGCGTCAAGCGCCGGGCCTCTTCTTTCTGGCCTGTTAGCACCGAAGCCAAGATGACGGCCAGATACATAATGCCGCCGACAATGGCGATGAGTGCGCCAACACCCATGATGGCCAGGCTGATCTGCGTAGCGCCGGGCAACGTCACATCAATCGGCGCGCCCGAGAAGGTGATGTCCCAATGGCGGCGAGGAACGCCCTGCAGGCCGCTCACGATCATGCCAATGGAAACCAGGGCCATGCCCAGGCCAAAAATATAGGGCTGCCAGCTGGCCCAACTCACCAACCGCAACTTGCGGCGGAAAATGAGCGGAATGAGGTAGTAACTGAAGCCCATGAATGCCAAGGTGGTGCCCGCAACCACAGTGGCGTGGAAATGGCCGGGCAAGCGCATGGTGTTGTGCGCCAACAGGTTGATCTGCTCGGTGCCGATGACCACGCCCGTAGTGCCGCCAATAAAGCCGAACAGGACCATCGATATGACCAATGTCGAGAAGCCCGGTTCGCGCCAGGGCGCATTCTTCAACCAACCAAAGAGGCCGCTCGTGAAGCCTCGACGGCGTTGCGCCACTTCGACGGCCGCAGGAATGGAGAACGCGTGGATGAGGCTGCCCAACACGGCCAGGTACATGGCGTAGGAGGTGTTGGTCGCTTTCCAGGCGAAGCTATAGCCGGGATCGACCAACAGGTGGTGGGCCGAACCCAGGTTGATGAAGAACAGGTAGAGAATGAAGGCGAAGCGAGAGAGCTTCTCATTCACCGGGTTTGCGCCCACAGTCACAGCAGCCAAGCCATACCAAATGGCGACCATCGCGGCCAGGTTGATCTGCTGTGCGGGGTGGCCAAAACTCCAGAAAAAGTTGCGGTAAAACGCCGGATCAATCGAGGGCAAAATGCCAATCGACCATAAGAATGTGGGAACGTAGGCCACCGCGCCGGAAAGCAATGTGTAGACGGCGATAATGGCGGCCGCCATAAGGCCAAACGCCACCAAGGGCATAGAGCCTTCGTATGTGCGTTCTTTCTTGGCCGTGATGATGGTGGCGAAGAAGATAAACACCGCGACCAGAGCGCCCACAGCAAAGAGGATGACGCCCAGATACCAAAGCGGGTGAGCCTGGAGGGGCACATATGAGGTGAACATGACCGCGCCCTGATCGAAGGGGGCGACGAGGGTCATCACATTGACCAACACCGCGCCCACCACCATCAAGATATAAGCCAGCCAGGCCACTTTCGGAGCGACGAGGCGGGCGTTTAGCATGACGGCTCCGCCAAAATAGAGCCCCGCCACTTCAAAAAAGACGATCCAGGCCACCAGCATGTCGAACCCATGGCCCGTAAGCACGCGATAGAACCAATCCGCCGGCAGCAAATGGATCGCTTGCCAGCGCGTAAGCGCCAACAACAGCGCGTAAAATCCGCCGATGAGCAGAAACACCACTGCCGCCACCGCATTGACGATGATCAGCCGCTCGGCCGCCAGGTCCACCTTGAGACCCGTGACAGGGCAGGTGCGAAAATCCGCTTTGGCGGAGGGTGCAGGCATAGTAGCAACAGCCATAATCGAGTCTCCTCCTTTAGTCGGTGACGATCAGTTTGGTGACCATCAAATGATGCCCAATGCCGCAGTATTCATTGCACACAATGGCGTACTCGCCAACCTGCGTTGGCGTGATCTCGGCGACATAGTCATAACCGGGCATCACCATCAAGTTCATGTTGGTGGGTTGCAGTGAAAAACCGTGCAAGATGTCCGTCGACGAAAGATGCAATTTATATGTCTCGCCCTTCTTGAGCTTCAAAATGGGCGACCACTGCCACTGCCGCGCCAGCATGTAAATCTCACCACCGGGCGGCGGCTCCACCACCGGAATGCCGTTGATCTCATCCACCTTATACTCGGCTATGAAATCATTGACCACCTGTTCATACACTTTCGGATCCACGCGATACGTGGTGACAGGCACATTTTGCCGCCCTACGACAAACCAGAAGGGCATCATCGCGGTGAAAAACAAACATAAGACAAAAGCGACAATCACCCAGCTTCTTTCCATGCGGCTGAGAGGTTGCCACCAAACGCGTTGGGGTGCGAGCATCATTGCCTCCTTTTTACGGAACGAAGTTGGGGAGCGACGCGATCTCGATCATGCCCCACAGGTTGTACATCAAGAAGGGAATGATCAAGGACAAAATGAGAAGCAGGTATACATTGTCAAAACGCTGCTGTCCCTTGGGGATTTCCTCCAAATCCTCCTGCGGGACATCCATGTCTTTCGTTTCTGTCATGACGATGACCTCCTTAATGAGCGCATTGCGGAACGAATTATAAATATCATCAATCACACCCAACCGGCTGCAACCGCGCGCGCAGCCACCGGTGCAATTATGACACAAGATGAATACAATGACTGTGACAAAAGTCCCATTTCAAAGCAAAGAGACTGTCGAGCCTCCGAAATGCATCCGGAGGCTCGACAGGTTGCGCACAGGCGCGTTTAGTAGAGATCGCCGACCGTGTTGGTGACGTTGAACTTGCCGGTGGGAGTCACCAGATCCGGAATTCGAGCCTTCTCTTCCAAGGTCTTGTCGTCGTAGATTACGATCTCGCCGGTTTGGCCAGGTTGATCGGCTCGACCCCAAAGGCTGACCCAAACCTCGTCGCCAGCCTCGTTGTATTCGAAATGCACTGCACGGCCATAGTCGCCGATCTCCCAACACTTGTCGACCTCGGTGGGATCGCTCTTAGGAATGACGCAAACCGAGCGCTGGAGCTTTTCGTCGGTGCTGAGCGTCAAGTCGACCCAGATCCAGGGGCTTTCGGGATGCGTCTTGATGAAGAGCGAACCCGCGCTGGGAAGCTGGATCTCGCGCACCACCTTCCAGGCGTTGTCGGGGTTTCCGTCAGGATCGGCGCCGATGCAGGAGACCAAACCCTGACCGATGTGGACCGTGCACCAGACCGGGCCGTATTCGGGATCGACGAAATTGGCCCCGCGTCCGGGATGCGGCTTCGTGCCGGTGCGCACGATCGCGGCCAACTTCTCCTCTTGGGCGTCGATGACAACCACTTTGTCGCGAGCATTGGCCGCAACCAGGAAGTAGCGTCCGGTTGCATCCCAACCGCCGTCGTGCAGGAACAGTTCAGCTTCGATCATCTTGATGGTGGGGTTGTTGGGATCGGAGTAATCCACCAACCAGACCTGCCCCGTCTCCTTGACATTGATAATCCACTGGGGCTTGAAGCGAGAAGCGACAATGCTGGCCACGCGCGGTTCGGGATGGAATTCCTCGGTGTCGTAGGTGTAGCTGCGGGTGCTCACAATCTTGATGGGCTCGAGCGTGGCGCCATCCAGAATCACGAAGTGAGGCGGCCAATAGCAGCCCACCACGGCATACTTGTCGTAGAAATCGCCCAGCTCGCCCTTATATTTACTCGTATCGATGGAGCGAGCGTCGTAGCAGACCTGGACCTCGGCGACCTTGTCGGGTTTTTCCATCCATAGATCAATGAGCACGGCCTTGCCATCGCGACCGATGGTGTAAACGTAGCGGCCCGTGGCCGACATGCGGGAGATGTGCACCGCGTAGCCTGTATCCACCGTGCTCACCACCTCTTTCGTGTCGCCATCGATAATGGCCACCTGCCCTGCATCGCGCAGAGTGACGGAGAAGAAATTCTTCCAATTGCGGCCATGTTGAGGCTCGGTGGGTCGCTCTTCGGGCGGAACAATGACGTTCCAGGTCTCCTTCATTTGGGCCATGGACATTTCAGGCGGGTCGGGCGGCTCCATGAGCAGGTATTTGGCCAAAATGGCGGTGTCTTCTTCTGTCAGAACGCCCTGTTTGCCCCAGTCGGGCATGCCCGCATCGGTGCCGTTGAAGATGGTGACCTGCAAGGCCATCTCGCCCAAACTTTCGGTTTTATCGGGTGTGAGCGCGGGCCCGGTCGCGCCTTTGCGCAACACGCCATGACAACCGGCGCAACGATCAAAGTAGATCTGTTTGGCCTTCTCGAATTCCTCCTCACTCAAGAGCGGGGCCTCCTGACCGGCCGGCGCCGCAGCTACGGTTTCGGGCGTAGCTGTTGGCTCAGGCTCAGGCGTGGGAGTGGGAGGAACCTCGGTGGGGGTTGGGGGGACCTCCGTTGGGGTTGGGGGAACTTCGGTGGGCGTTGGCGGAACCTCGGTGGGCGTGGGGGGCGGCTCCGTTGGGGTGGCTTGACCGCCGCACGCGCCAAGCGCCACCGCGAACAGCAACGCCAGGGTGATGATAAAAAATGTGCGTTTCATTTTTGGCCTCCTCCTTGCAGTAAGGCGCAAATGAGTTTGAGTTGGACGTGAACAAAAGTTCAGACAATGGGATGATGGTTAGCCATCACCCCATTGTCTCATCATTGTTCACCGTTTGTATTGCTGGAGTCGCCATCACAATCAAAAATGGCAGAGCGATGGCGTTTTCTGGGCAAATGTCTTCGCACGCGGTGCAATATGTGCAGCGTTCGGGATAACGCAAATAAGCCTTCCCGTTGAGTATATCCAGCGCTTGGGTGGGGCATACTTCGACGCACTGTAGACAGCCATTGCAAAGGCCGGAATCGATTCTCGGTTGGGGTGCGGTGGATGGCATGATCTTCTGCGCTTTGTCGGGGCGAACATTCAGGAAGACTCCTTACAATGTATTCTGCCATACTTTGAGCCAATGCGCTGCGACAAAAGTCTCTTTTTTGCGCCAATTTTCACCACATCGCGCGCGGTGAAACGCATTCTCGAAAATGCCTGTGATCAAACCCCTCCCAAAGCCCCGATCTCAAGGCCAAAAACGCCCAAGGCCATCGATTTCACCCAGGTCGAACAGCCAGACCCCTCAGACCTCTCTACACCTCCGCCTCCGCGGCCAGACGCTCAGGATCCAGGATGACAATGTGATGGCGATTGAACTCGATGATGCCATCGGCTGCAAGACCCCGCAAAGCCCGTCCCACCATTTCGCGCACCGTGCCCAGCCGACTGGCCATTTCTTGCTGAGTGAGCATGCGCGGGATGGCGTGGCTCCGCTGCGCCTCGGCCTCCTCCAAGAGCAAATGGGCCAAACGTCCCCGCACATTGCGCATAGACAAATCCTCCACCACGCCGATGAGATGCCGCGTGCGACGAGCAATGCTTTCGAGCAAAGCCCAGGCCACCGAAGGATGGCATTGGGCGATGCATTGCAAATCGGAGCGAGAGATGCAATAGGTGGTGGCGTCAGTGTGGGCAATGGCTGTGGCCGGGTTAGGTTGGCCATCCATGGCGGCCACGTCGTTGAAGGTGTCGCCCGGATAAATGAAGTGGAGAATATGCTCGCGCCCATCTTTGCCTATGCGGCATATTTTCACGATCCCCGAATCCACCACATAGAGCGCTCGGGTCATTTCTCCTTCCGTAAAAATCACCGAACCCGCCGGATAATACTTGGCAATCGCTGCGTCGGCCAGCATTTCCAAAACCTCGCGTGGCTGCGACGCGAAATAGGGGACTCTTTGAAACAGGTCAATACCCGAAGCGCGGGTTTGGGTCGGAGAAAGCACCACGATTTTAAGCCTGCCTGAAAAATGAGGGAATCGACAGAAATGCGCGAATAATTATACCCAAGCCTTGTCTGTCCACGCAAACATTGTATCAGCTTATAACATCTTATTGGTTTTGGTGAAGTCAATAACCACGATCTCGGGCGGGCAGCGAAAACGAAAGGGGGTGGATTCGCCCATGCCGCGCGAAACAACCATGCGTCCGCCGCCGGGGAGATCATCAAAAAGCCCGGCCGGATGCGCTCGCGGCAACAACGCGCCCTGAGTGTGAATCGCGCCCACGCCCGGCAACACAACCTGGCCGCCATGCGTGTGCCCGGCAATGGCGATGGCCACGCGACCGGGCGGAGCCGCGTAAGCCAGGTCGGGATTATGGGTGAGCAAAATGATGGTGGCGTCGGGCGGAGCCGCGGTCAGAGCCTGAACCAGGTTGGGCGAGCCTTCGATGGGGTCATCCACCCCGGCCAGCCACAGGTGTGGATGTTCGGGCAGGGGAAGGGCCTCGTTTTCCAGCAAACGCACATCATACAACTCGAGCAACGCGCGCAGTTCGCTTGTGTTGTTGGGCACGCACGCGAAGCGGAGGCGATCGTTGCGATAGATTTGCATGAGCAATTTCGCCATTTCACGGCCTTCGGAAACCAGAGCGACCATCATCTCGGCCGGGGTTCGCTGCCCCATCACCGTGCGCCAAGCCGAGCCGATGAATTCGGTGTAAGAGTATTCGACATAATCATGATTGCCCAGCACCGCGTAGCGCCCCAAACGAGCGGGCGGCAGCATCTGCAAAAGGATTTCCACCGCGTCCAGCCCCGCGTCATTGTGCAGAAAATCGCCTGAAAAGAGGATGAGATCGGGTTGTATGGTGGAAAAAATGGCTTTCATGCGTCGTAATCGGCTACGACGAATCCAGTTATCTTCACCAAAATGCTGGTCAGCCAGGTGGAGGATCCGCAATCCTGCGGCCTGAGGCAAGGGAATGCGATAGGTTTGCAGCGTCATGCGCGGTCGTTCGCCCGCCCAAGCGTAGAGCAGGGCTCCGGCCGCGCTTGCGGCGGTGAAAGCAAACAATGTTCGCCAGTTCATGTCGTCAGCGCCTCACTTCGCCAATGGTGTAAAAGGATTCATCCACACCCTCAATGGGCAACCAATCTCCGCGGAATGGGCGCACGCCCACCTGAAGCCAAAATCGACCCTGGCCAGCAGGGTTGGGGACCAGCTCGACAACGTCGGCGATGATCTCGCCTGGTCGCCATCGGTCGGTGGCGTAGCGCCCCTGTGCAGGGCTATGATCATGCTCGGCCGCGAGCCAACCATCCTCGTGCACCAATCGCACCACGGGCCGCAGGTCTTGGGCCAAAGGCGCAGTTGCGCGCCAGTAAAGTCTCACCTCTATCGGCTGATCCTCAAGCATTGGGTCAGATGACCACTCAGCGGCGACCAGCTCGAAAGCGTCGCCAAACAGGATCGACGTTTGAGAAGAGGGAAGCGCGGCCGGCTCTATAGGCCGCGGCGGAGCGAATGCGGGGCGAAGCACGAACAACCATGCCGACAGCCCCGCCACGGGCCAAAGCGCAATAAACGCCAGAGTCACTCGCGGCCAATGCCGGCCCAGCCCGATCTTGTCCGTTAGCCCGGTGACGCCCACGCCCACCCATACGGCCAGAGCGGAAACCGCGGGCCACATCAAACGAGCTTGATCGGTTCCTAAGGCCAGGTAGCTATAACGCACAACGCTGGCAAGAACCAACATGGGAGCGAAAGCCAACAATAAAAGGGAAAAAATGGCGCGCGGCCCTGGGGAGAACATCCGTCGCACATAATGAACGACGCCCGCAAGCAGCAATAGAACAAGACCGCCTCCCAGCGCGTAAACCCATGTCGGCAACCACACCTGACCAATGGGGCCAAACCTGCCCCAGAAATAAGTGTAAAGCCCCTTGAACAGCCAGAAGTAATCCTGCAAACTCAGGGGGGCGGCGCGGAGATCGATGGTCTGACGCACCAAAGACCAGCCCAAGAAATCGCCGTAAAGACGCCAGTTGCGCACAAGCCAGGGTGAGGCCACAAACAACCCAACGCCCCAGGTCAGCGCCAGATGCGCCAAGCCCCATGCCCAGGCCCGAGCCTGACGCCGTTGCGGCCAATACGCGGCTGCAAACGCCAACGCGGCCAAAGGCCACAGGGATAACACGCCCACTTTGGAAAGCAAACCCAATCCCAAAAGAAGGCCCAGACCACCCGCGCGCGCCCAACTCGCGCCGCGGCGGATGATGCGCGCCATCATGAGTAGAGCCAACGCGCCCATAGCGCCCGCCGCGTTGTCGTTGTTGATGGCGCCACTAATATAGAGAAAGCCGGGCAGTCCGGCCAGGAACGCCGCGGCCAGCAACCCAATTTGGGGGTGTTCGGGAAAGCTTTCACCACCCAGACGCCACGCACCCCACAGAGTGATGGCCCCCAAGGCCACCGAAAGAAAACGGGCGAGATGCATGGCCAGAGCGCCTCCCCGCCAGGGAAACGCCTCCAGCGTGGTGTGCACGAAAAAATTGGGCGGCGCGTCCGGTCCAAGCGGAAAGGCGTCGGGATTGGCGCGCAAAAAATCGAAATCCACGCCCGTCCAGGCGGTTAGCCCTGCGGCCAAAGCATAATAGAGGGGGGGATGCTTGCCTTGAGTCACCGCAGGCCCCTGCGGTAAGGCGCGATGCAGGGCGATGTAACGCAAATAGGCGTAATGATCCGCTTCATCGGGCGCTTCGCCCAACGGCTGCGTCACCGAAAAAGCCGTGGCCAGAAACAAATAGATAAGAAGAATGGCAAGAAAATATCGCCGAGAAGACAAAAATTTCATAGAGAACAAAGACGCACAATCAAAAACCAGAGAAATGCATCGACGCAAAAAGGGGTCGCCGCACAAAGAAGCCGGCCCGCCATTTTGAAGATGCGGCTCGGCTTGAGCAAGCGCGGGATCAACGCAGGGCGATTCAGGTGAACAACGAAAGCTGCTCCGCGCGAGCGGGCGTGATGGGGTCCAACGCCAGTCGCGCAAGCCAATAGTCCGGCTCGCGCATCGGCTCATGCAACATTTGGCGCAGATGCCGGAACTTGACGAACACCCAGCCGCCAGCCAACGCGGCCGATGTCCATAAAGGCTGGTGATCGATGCGCCATTGCACCAACCCGGCCCGACCGCCCGGGATGACCAAAAACCGCGAAAGCCCCCGGATGGGCAAGCGATTGCGCCAGATGCGCGGCGTAAGCGCGGTGGATGCGGTGAGCCAAAAACTGGCCCGGCGTCCTGTTTGGCGACGCCACTCCACCCGCCGCGTCTCCCCATCATCATCGACCCACTCGATGGCTTCGAAGCCCATGGCGCGCCCGGCTTCAACCAGCGCTCGAGTCAGCTTGGGCAACTCTTTTTCACGGTTGTCAGGATGGTCTTGCTCTCGCAAATGCAAACGTCTTTCCTCGCCTTCGGCATATGAGGCGATGAGTGCGTCGAGCCAGGGCCGATCAGGGGCGCAGCAGGGGGGCAGCGCGCGAGTAAGCTTCCAGGCCAATAAATCGGCGTCGATAGGCGCAAATCGCTGCAAAAGCAGGGGCATGAGTCGCTCGGCCCGGTCGCTGGCCGGCAGCCAGGGATCAGGCGGGTCGCGCAGCCACCACCAGGGAGCCTCGCCAGCCTGCCAGGGCTCTCCGGCGGCGCTCCACGTCTGTAAGGGAAATGGTGGATCGGCCGGATCGAATAGCGCCTCGAGTTCGCGAGCGCGCGCTTCGGGTGGGGGTGGATCGCCCTCGCTGCGCCATGCCGCCAAAATATATGGGCGCAAACGCGCGGTCTCGAGAGGTTCGCCTCGCTCGAGCAATACGTTCACCATCGCCGCCCGCCCCACGGCCAGCCAATTGGGCGTGGCGGGCGGGTGAGAGGATGGCGTTTTTTGCAAGCGGGCGGCGGCCATCCATTCTCCTTCAGCCACCTGAGCCACAGCCACGCGCACGAGGGCGGGAGGTAACGCAGAAAAAATGCTATCGCAAGGGTCCGCTCGCTCTCGCCAACGCCACTGCAATATCAAAGCGGCATCGGGCTTGAGCGAACGATAAAACACCCGCACCGCATCGGACACCAATGCGGCCAAAAAAGAGCCGCCCCCGCGCCGCAGGGCCAGCAAGTCTTTCATGTATGCGGCTGCATCTTCGCCAAATAGCCAACCGCTCCAGGCAAAACGCAGAAGCCAGTATACGGGCGCGGTGGGGGGTGGAAGCAAAAGCGCCAGAACCAAACTATTGGCTTGCAATCGCGTGCGGAAATGACCGGGCCACCGCTGGGCCAGATAGGTCAGTTTCTCGGACGCCGATTCGATCTCGGGGAAATGACGCACCAGCCTGCGAGACGCCAGGCTCCTCGAACGTCTCTGCACATGAGCCAACGCTTCATGCATCACCGCCCACAGATTGTATTCGAGAAAACGTCGCGGGCGACGCAACGTGGGCTGCCAGAGCAAATCGGGCTGTGATGCGAAATGACTGCCCCGCCAAAAAGAAAGAGCCAATAAATGCTGGAGCGCGCGGCGTTCATCCACCGTAAGATCGAGGCTTTCCAAAATGCGCAATGATTGCCATAAAACCCATAAATTGCGCGGGCTATAGAAGCCCGTAACTTGTTCGATTCGTTGGCGCAGGGGGTCGCTGGCTGGGGCCAAACGCTCCATCATTTGCCAATGAAGCGAACGCCCCGGCTCGACCTCCGCCGCCCGATCTTGATCTTCGGGCTCGGCGGCGCTTTCGCCTTGGTAGCCACAGTGGCTGCAAGCGATGAGACGCGAAACCAATGTCGGTGGAAAACCCTGCCAACGATAGGCGCTGGCCATGACAGGACGCCAACAAGCCGGACAAGAGGTGACATAGAGATTTTGCACATGTTGTCCCCAAGCGCGCCCGCGATAGGGCTCATCCAGCAGTCGGGTGAAAGCCGCGGCGATGGTCTCCGCATCGGGGCCGGTCATGGCCACAACCAGGGAAAGCAGGTTCAACGGATCGGGATCAAGGCCCAGGCAGGGGTTGTCGAAGGCGCGCAAAGCGGCATCGCTCAGGCCGAACGCCATTGCTATCCAATCGCGCGCGGCGTCCGCCCCGACCTCTTGCAAGATGTCGGCCGCGAAGGGCGCGAACAGCATCTCCTCCATCTCGTAAGGTCGACGCCGCGGCAACGAAACCCAAGGCGCAGACGCGTTCATCATCTCCATCGTAGCACGACGGAATGATTATGACAAGTGAGGCTGCGCCAACAACGTTGAAGCCGAATAACAAACTCGAATCAGCGCGCCGATCTCGCAGCCAGGGCCAGCGCGATCTGCTCCTGATCGACCGGCAAGCGATCGATGCGCACGCCCACCGCGTGATAGATGGCGTTGGTGATGGCCGGCGTCGTGGGAATGCTCACAATTTCGCCCATCCCCTTGGCGCCATAAGGGCCATCCTTGCTCACATGCTCCACAGGGATGGAGATGATCTCGGGCGCATGCACAATGGAAGGGATGCGGTAACGAGCCATACGGTCGGTGAAAGGCCGCCCTTGCTCCAAAATGAAATGCTCTGTGAGCGCATTGCCCAACCCCATCATCACGCCGCCCTCCACCTGACCCAAGTAGCCCAAAGGGTTGATCACTTTGCCCGCGTCTGTGGCCGCGATGACCGTTAGCACCCTGACCTCGCCGGTGAGCGTGTTCACCTCGACCTCGGCCGCCTGCGCCGCGAAAGAAAACGCGAAATGCATGTCGCCCCCCTGGCCTAAAGGCTTGGTTTCGGGCGCCCAATATTCATAGAGCACGCGCGGTTCGCGACCTTCGGCTTTCATCATGCGCGCGACCTCGCCCAAAGGCACTTTGTGGCCATTCACATGGGCCAATCCCTCGATGAACCGAATTTCATGCGGCGGCCGGTCGTATCGTTCGGCCAGGGTGCGAGCCATGCCCTCGCGCAGCACCGTGGCCGCCATGCGCACGGCATTTCCGGTGACATAGGTCTGGCGCGAAGCCGTGGTGGGGCCGCCATCGGGCGTGAGATCAGTGTCCATCACGAGCACCCGCACTCGCTCGGGCGGCATGCTCAGCGCTTCGGCCGCGATGAGTTGGATCACCGTGACCAGGCCCTGCCCCAGTTCGGCCGACGAGGTGCGGGCTTCGAGGGTGCCGTCTTCAAACAGCTCCACCTCGGCGCGCGCTTTATCGGGCGCGCCGCCGCCCAGGCCGGTGTTTTTGTAGGCCACGGCCAAACCCCAGGCGCGACGCAAATGAGGCGCGTGCGGCGGCGTCTTCGGCTCGAAGGGATCGCCGTCCGCACGGCGTCGCATCTCGTCCTCCACCTTCTCGATGCATTCCAACAAACCCACGCTCTCGCGCAAGACCTGGCCTGTATTGGTGACGCCGCCCACGCGCAACGCGTTTTTGCGTCGCAGCTCCACAGGGTCCATGCCCAATCGCTCGGCCAGTTCGTCCATCATGCTCTCGATGGCGAACGCGGATTGGGTCACGCCAAAGCCGCGAAACGCGCCCGCGGGCGGGTTGTTCGTGTACATGGCGTAGCAATCGGCCCGCACATGCGGAACCTCATACGGCCCGGCCGAATGCGTGGTGGCGCGGGTCATCACCTTCTCGCCCAACGAAGCGTACGCGCCTGTGTCGCCGTAGAGCTCGGTCTCGACCGCCATGAGCGAACCATCGCGCCTGGCGCCTATCTTGACGCGTATTTGGGTGGCGTGTCGTTTGGGATGGGCGATAAGGCTTTCATGACGATCGTAAAGCAATTTGACCGGGCGTCCTGTGGCCACGGCCAGCAACGCGGCGTGAATCTGTCCGGCGATGTCTTCTTTGCCGCCAAACCCGCCGCCCATCAACTGGCCCACCACGCGCACCCGCTCTTCCGGCCAACCCAACACACGCGCGATTTGGTGACGATCTGCATAAGGGATCTGCGAACCCACATACACCTCGAGGCGCCCCTCCTCGGTGGGGCGAGCAATAGCGCATTCCGGCTCGAGAAAGGCGTGGTCGGTGGTGGCCGTGTGATAGGTGCGCTCGAGCACGATATCGGCCTCTGAGAACCCTTTGGCCGGATCGCCTTTGCGCACCTTGATATGCTTGAGCAGGTTGCCGTTCTCGTGCAGTTTGGGGCTATCGGGCCGTCGCGCCTGCACTGGGTCTGAGATCACGGGCTGTGGATCGAGCTCCACCTCGATCAGCGCCAACGCCTCCTCGGCCAATTCGGGCGTTTCCGCGGCCACAATGGCCAATGCGTCGCCCACATAGCGCACGCGCTCCCCTTCGCCGATGAGCGAGGGCCAATCGTAAACAACCAGGCCGTGATTGCATTCACCGGGAATATCCTCTGCCGTAAGCACGGCCGCGACGCCGGGCAAAGCGCGAGCCTTGCTCACATCAATCCGTTGCACAATGGCGTGGGGAACGCCGGCCCGCCTGACTTTGGCGTGCAGCATGCCCGGAAAATGAAGATCATCGGTGTATTTGGCTTCGCCCGTCACCTTTTCCAGCGCGTCGGGTCGCTTGTGCAACTTGCCCACGGCGTATAGCGGTTCGGAAGAGGGCGGACATGTGGGAGGCGGGACCGGCTCACCTGTGCGTAGGGCGTGAGCCGCGGCCTGAATGGCTCGCTCGATAGTGGGGTAGCCCGCGCAGCGACAGAGGGTGTCCTTAAGGGCTTTGCGAATATCCTCGCCTGTAGGGTGCGGCTTTTCGCGCAGCAAAGCCGCGGCTGTCATGATCTGGCCCGGAATGCAAAAACCGCATTGCACTGCGCCGTGTGTGACGAACGCCTCTTGCAGAGGATGCAATTCGCCCGCGCGCGGGTTGGGCGCCAACCCCTCGATAGTGAGCACGCGGCGTCCTTGCGCGCGCACAGCCGGATAAACGCACGAAAGGATGGGTTCGTCATCCACCAACACGGTGCATGCGCCGCACTCAGCCTCTTCGCACCCGATCTTGGTTCCGGTGAGACGCAGTCGATTTCGGAGCAGTTGGGCCAATGTTTCGCTTGGATCGACTTCAACAATGATGGCCTGTTTGTTGACGGTGAGAGATATCGTGTGTGGAGACATGGGCGTTTTATTATGGGCGGTGTTGCATGTGGCGGCCTGGTCGCGACCAAAGGTCAGAGTTATCCATGTATCAAGCTTCCACTTATTCAGCATCCATTATCCTGCACCCGCGCGCTCCCAAGCCGTGAGAAGGGTTTCCTCCAGCAAGATCGCGGCCACATGCTGACGATAGGTCGTGGTGGCGCGGTGACGACTTGTGCGGAACCTGGCCTCGCGCAATAACGTTTGGGCGGCCTCGGCCAAGACTTGGGAAGTTGGTGAACGACCGCATAGAGCTTGTTCGGTCGCTCGCAACCGTCTCGGGGTGGGGCCAGACGGCCCGACCGAAATACGCGCTTTCACTATGCGGTCTCCCTCTCGTCGAAGCCACACGCCCATATTCAAGATGGCGATGGCCACGCCTTGGGGGCGCATGACGCGGCGGAAAGCCGAAGCCTCGCCGCGAGCCCGCAAAGGTAGAAGAAAACCGGTGAGCATTTCCTCTTGCGGGTTCAGGGCCGATTGACCGGGGCCGAGAAAAAGGTCTATTAGAGGCGTGAGACGACGTCCGTTTTGCGTCGCGATCTCGGCCTGAGCGTTCAGTGCGGTCAGGGCGATGGTTCCGTCGGCTGCGGGCAACGCGTGGGCCACATTGCCTCCCAACGTGGCCGCGTTGCGCACTTGCGGGCCGCCAATGAGCGCGCACGCTTCGTTCAGCGCTTGGGCGTGCTCCGCAACGAGGGGCGAAGCCACGATCTGATTGAGAGGCGCGGCCGCGCCGACGAATAGGGAAGCATTGCGAATTTCGACCACGCGCATCGCCTCGATGCGCGTAACATCCACCAAGGTGTGCACCGGCGAGCGCCGTCCTTGCTCCAAATCAAGGAGCAGATCGGTTCCGCCTGCGATAATGCTGGCCGGGCCCTCGGCCTCGGCCAATGCGCGGAGCGCGTCGGGGATGGACTGAGCGAGATGGTAATGGCGCCAGAGTTGCATGATGATCGTTTAGTGCATCGCCTATGGCGACAAGAATGGACAGGGCGAACTCGACCAAGCCAGGACGAATCGAAGATGCATAAGGATACCCAACGTCATACGCTTTCGCAAATCGACTTTGGGGCAAAGCTCAGGCGCTCCAAAACGAATAAGCCGCACTTGCCGGTGCGGCTTATTCTTGGTCTCGGTTGTTGATTCGCGCTCGACGATTTATTCGAGAAAAATTTTCACGCGATCGCCGTCTTGCTCGACCGCATCCACCAGGAGGCCCGCTTCACCCTCGGTCAGTGCGGCTGCAAGCTCTTCCATAACATTGGAGTCCAGCTGCTTGGTGTCGAAAGCGCCCCATTTGAAACGTCCTCCCAAACGAAGCGCGGCGCGCACAAGGGCCACCGGCGCACGAACATAAACCTGGTTGCCGTTCCGCTCTTTGACCTCGATGCGCAGCCATTTCGCCTTGCCCCGAGACGCGATCGCGGGGCGAACGCCCGGCCCGGCGTTTTGGCTGGCGTCGGTCGAGCCCAGCGCATCCAGTAGCTGAGAGGCCTCTTCTGCGGTGATTTTGCCTTCCTCCAACATTTTCAAGATGCGTAGACGTTCATCAGACATGATTCGGAAACCTCCAAACATGGACTAAAGTATTGAAATATGAAATGAGTGACGAACAGGAACCAACCGAAACAAGACCCGCGCTCGCCACGCGGCCCGATAACCGCATCCCTCTATATCCTGGGCTAACGGGAGATGGATTCGCCTTTCAGCAGCTTGATGGCCTCCTCCGACGTGATGCGACCCGCCTCGAGATCGGCCAGGATCTGACGACGGCGTTCAGGACTGCTCACCGACGCGCGCTCGTCATCCGCGGACGAGGGCTCGTAGCCCAACGCCCGAATCACCTCATGCAGTTGCGCGCGAGCGGTGGGATAGCTAACGCCCAACGACTCTTGCACCCGATTCAACTTGCCTTCAGAACGGATGAACAATTCGATGAAACGTTGGTGCTCGGCAGAAAGCAAGGCCAATCGCGGCAAATGAAAAGCGCCCTCGATGGCCGAGCCGCAATTGGAGCAAGCGAGCTTCTGGACAAAGAGATTTCGATCACAAATGGGGCAACGAGCCGGAGCTTGATAGGACATGATTCACCTCGCACATGGGTTGTCCAGCGTGGGTCAACACACCCCATTATAACAGAAATTTCAATTTTGTCAACATATTTTTGCAAAATTCCTGCCCAAATTTCAATTTTTTTAACCACAAGATTGATATTTTTGCAACGCCCTTCAAGGAGAAAGGGTCTCTGCAAGCGCTTTTTGCAAATCAGGCCACCAGAAGACGCGCTCCGCGCCTCGTTTCAAGGTTGCGCGGGCTGCATCCACATCGCCCTGCAACCATTGCAGCTGAGCCAGATTCAAATAGGTGGGGCCGTAGAGGGGGTCCAATATAAGCAAAGCTTGCAGATCGACGATCGCTCCATCCGGGTCTCCGGTCGCGGCTTTGAGCAAAGCCAAACCATTGCGCGTCTGGATGTTGTTGGGAGAAAGAGCCAGGGCGCGCTCGTACATGGCCCTGGCTTTGTCTGCGGCGGTGGGATCAACGGCCGTTCGACCGCGCAACCACTCGGCATAAGCGGCTGGCGGTTCGGGCGCCAGAGGCTGAACATTTATCGCCCGTTCGTACAACGCCATAATGCGTTGCGCCTGAGGGTGCGCAAGAGAAGCGTCGGCGGGCAGCGTAAGCTCTTCGGTGGGGACGACGCCCGCAGCCAGGATGTGATCATGCGGGCTAAGGAAAAAGGCGCGTTTCATATAACGCTCGCGAGCAGCTGCATTCCAAGGAGAGAGAATGGCGCTTTTATAGGCGATGTCGCCAAAAACGGGCAGGGCGAACGCCAGGGAGGAAAGGGCGAGCAGAGAAAGCGAGAAAACCGCAACGCGAGCCGAGGGACGAGGGAGCGAGGAGGGGGGGGAAAAGGCGCGAGCCAATGCAAAAAGCTGGGCCCACAACCATAGCCAAAACCAGGCGTAGGCCAACCAGGCCGAAAGCCCGGGAAAACGGTTGAGCCAGATCGCAGGCAGGAGGAGCAGAATGGGCAGGACGAAGGTGAGAACAAAAGAGGCCGAAGAAGAGACCATTCGGGAAGGCGCGAACGCGTAAGCAAGGCTAAGAAGGAGAAGAAATGCGACCGCGGCCAACCACAGGGGCAGGGCCGAGATTCCGGCCGCGCTAAGACTGAACGCGAACGCGGCCGCGGCCGCGGCGGCCACGCGTGGAGAAGCCAATCCCAACCCGAGCTTCGGCTCCATCCGGCGCGCATCCTGGCTGGCCTCTTTTTTCGCGGCGAGATCCGGCCCGGCCCAGGCGAGCCCGAGGATCAGAGCCAGGAGAAGGTCGGCCGCATGAGTGGAGAAACTAAACGCGAGCAACAGCCAATGCCCTGCAAGCGCGGCAAGGAGGAAAGGTCCCAGGGCATTGGTCGATTGACCGGACTTGCCGGTGGTTGAGCGATGGTTTGGCGCCAACAACAAGACGAGCCAGGCCCCGAGCAAGAGTCCGGCCGCATAGCCCAGAGCCGCCATGGCCCATCCCGCCAAGAGCGCGACCGCGAGCGCCAAAATCCAGGCGCCCAACATGGGAGCGAGCCAAGAAAGAGACATGCGCCCAATACGCCATTGAGGCAAGACCCGAGCCATGACCGCGGCGTAAAAAGCGGTCCATACGACTTGGCCCAAAACGCCCCAGACGGCGATTCCATCGAGCAGAAGGGTGTGAGCGCGATCGGGAATGCGAAAAGCCCAATCTGGTTCGTAATGAGCGATCGCGGCGGGAAGATGGGGCGCCAAGCGAAATGCGAGTGCGTCTGGCCCCAACCCGAGAAAAAGCCAACGCGGTTCGCGGCGAAAGAGGTCGATGACGGCTTGCCAAAAAAGCAAGCGCTGCCCGCCTGTGCCCCCGCTGGCAAAAAGATCGCCTAATCGCGAGGGGAGCCACTGAGGAGCAAACCAGGCGACGAGCAAAAGGCCGCCGCCCGTCGCGATGGTGAGCCATGCCAGCAACTGCATGTTGCGACGTCCTGAGAGACGTCCCCAGGCAAAAAACAGCGTGGCCAGGGCCGCGAGCGCGCCGAAAAGCGCGCTACGGCTTCCCGTCGCGGCCAGAGCCATCACAAAAACAAGCATGAGCGCGAGCCAGGCCCAGCGAGACCAACCGCGCAGACGAGGGCCAGCAAAGCCCCGCGCCGCAGCCAGAATGATGGCCAGCAAAAGAAAATCGCCTAAAAAGAGTGGATTGCCCAGGCTGCCCGCGGCGCGTTGACCAAGAACAAAACTTGTCGCGCTCCCGCGCACCGGATCAAAACCCAACACCTGAATCAAACCGTAAAACGCGGGAATCACCGAGCCGAATAAGGCTGCGTCCACCAGGCGCCAACCCAATCCGCGCCGGGTCAGTTCGTATGCCGCCCAGGTCAAGCCCAAACCAGCCCATATCGAAAGCAAACCATAGCCCCGGTCTGCATTGCCCCAAAACCCTGTGACTGCGTCCACCCCCGTGAGCGTGGAGACCGCAGCGGTTGCAGCCAAAAGCAGCAGAAGGCCGGGAAGGCCACGCGGTCGCGAGATGCGTTTC
The DNA here is from genome assembly GCA_013151415.1 of Chloroflexota bacterium. GTDB lineage: Bacteria > Chloroflexota > Anaerolineae > J102 > J102 > JAADII01. The sequence continues at coordinate 10,020 of JAADII010000192.1, read as the reverse complement.
TTTTCTCGCATCCGCGCCATTAGCCATGGCCCCGCAGCCGCCAACGCCAACCAACGCATCAACGCGGCTTTATCCGGTTCGAAGTTGGCGCTGCTTTGAATATTGAAATAGGCGGGAATAACCGCCAGGGCGAGAAGCCAGGCCGCAAGAGAGACGTTCGCGAGGAAAGGGGCGATGCGGCCTGGCTTCTCGCGAACCCGCGCGCGAGAGGGGGAGCGGCGGCTTTTGGACATGAAGCTCGGATGGATTATGGATGGCGATCGGCTTAACGCAGTTCCACGCGCTTATAGTCGGTGCGATGACGATGAGCCGTCATGATCGCGTGAAGAATGCTCGCGGTCTCTTGCAAACGTTCGTGGCGGTTGATAACCGCGTATTGAAACTGGGGCAAGAGGGCCAATTCTTTGCGAGCATACGCGACGCGAATGGCGATTTGTTCGTCTGAGTCGGTTTGGCGGGCGCGCAGTCGTTGCACCATCTCCTCCTCGGTGGCGGTGGTGAGGAAGACGGTGATCGCGCCCGGCAATTTACGAGCCATGGTGGCCGCGCCCTGCACATCCAGGCGCATGATCACGTCGCGCCCGGCCTCCAATGGCTCGATGATCTCGCTCTTGGGCACGCCCTTGTAATCGCCATAAACCAGGGCGTATTCCAGCAGCTCATCGTTTTCGATCATCTCGGCAAAGCGGGTCAGGCTAACGAAATGGTAATCTTTGCCGTCCACCTCGCCGGGCCGCGGGGGGCGAGTGGTGGCCGTGACCACGCGATGAAAATCCACGCCCAAGGCCTGGAGCGCGTCCAGGGCTGAATCTTTGCCCACGCCAGAAGGGCCGGAAAGAATCATGACCACAGGTCGCGGTTCATCGGGCACGCCAAAGTGTTCGGAGGAGGCGCTTGCGTTGGTGAGAGACGTTTGCAATGCGGCGTTCATAGGGCGGGAGGCTTGATCTTCAACCTGATTGGTTTTTGGCCAACTGAGAGAGTGTGTTTAGAATAGCGGATAGTGTGAGATAAAGTCAATGGTCATGGGAGGAGAACGTCATGCCGATTTACGATTATTATTGTTTCGATTGCCAACAACGGGTGAGCATATTTTATCGCAGCATCGCCGCGGCCGCAGAACATGATCCGGCCTGTCCGCGATGCCAGGGGCGGCGGTTGCGAAGGCTGGTTTCGCGCGTGGCCATGGTGCGCTCGGAAGAGGCGCGTTTAGAAGCGTTGGCCGATCCCTCGGCTTTGGCCGGATTGGACGAAGAGGATCCGCGAGCGTTGGGTCGCTTGATGCGGCAAATGAGCGAGGAGTTGGGCGAAGACATGGATCCCGAGTTCAACGAAGTGATCGATCGGCTCGAGTCGGGGCAGTCGCCGGAGGAAATCGAGCAAGCCATGCCCGATCTGGCTGGCGATGGTTTGGGCGACGAGTTTGGAGATATCTGAGCAAGGCCGCACCCGTTCTCACCACAACGGCCAGATGAAAGGAATGGCCACCGAACAAACGATCCACAAAAGCAGGTTGAGCGGCGCGCCAACGCGCGTGAAATCAAAAAATCGATAGCCGCCCGCGCCGTAGATCATGGTGTTGGTTTGGTAACCCACCGGCGTCATGAAACTGGCCGAAGCCGCGAACGTGACGGCCATCAAGAAAGGCGTGGGGCTGGCCCCCATGGCCACGGCGGTGGATATGGCCAGCGGCGCCAACACCACTGCCGTGGCCTGATTTGACATGGCCTCGGTGAGCAACATGGCCAACAAATAAAATGCGCCTATCAAAATGATCGGCGAGCTCGCGCCCACCACTTGCAGCATCTGGTGCGCGAGCCACTCGGCCAGGCCGGAATTCTCCATAGCCGCTTCCAGCGACAAAATTCCCGCCAACATGACCAACACGCGCGTATCCAAAGACGCGTAGGCTTCGTCGAGGCTTAACACGCCGGTGACCACCATCAAAAAAGCGCCGGTCAGCGCCACCGTCATGACAGGCAGCCAGCCCAACATGGCCACAAGCACCACCCCTATCATGATCACGCTGGCCCACCGCGCGCGGCGACGCCTTAAGGGGATGGGCACATCGAGCAAGAGTAAGAAATCGGGATTGCGCTTGAGCTCGCGCAGGGTTTTCTTTCTTCCCAATAAGAGCAGCATATCGCCCGCCATCAAGGTTTCGTGCCCGAGTTTGTCGTAAATGGGCTCACCTTTGCGCTGAATGGCAATGGCCACCGCGCCATATCGTCGTCGGAAATTCAGCTCTTTGAGCGAATAACCAATGAGAGGCGAATCGGCCGCAACCACCGCTTCGGCCAGGGCCACATCTTCGCCATTTTCGAAAAGGTCGGCGGCGAGCTTCAGTTCCGGGAGGATTTCCAACCCGGCCTCATCGCGCACGGCCAGCAACGCTTCCAAAGGCGCTCGAACCAAAAGCACATCGCCTGGGCGAATATGCCGAGACGCACCCGGCAATTTGATGGTTCGACCATCCCGCAAGATGTCGAGCACGGTGATATCCAAACGTTCGCTCAGATGCGCATCGTCTAGCCGGCGTCCCACCAAACGCGAGTTGGGCAAGACCACCACCTCGCTCAAATATTCGCGCACGCCGTATTTATCCAACAAGCTGTCTTCAACAAGCCGGTCCGGGATCAAGCGCCGTCCAACCAGCACCATATAAAGAATGCCCACCACCAGCACAATGACGCCGAGGGGGGCGAAATCGAGCATGCCAAACGGGGGCAGGCCCGAGGCGGAGGCGATGCCGCTCACGAGCAGGTTGGTCGATGTGCCGATAAGGGTCATGGTGCCGCCCAACATGGCGCCAAATGAAAGAGGCATGAGCAGACGCCCGGGCGACAGACGACTATCGCGAGCAATTTTGAGGGTGATGGGGATGAACACCGCCACCACGGCTGTGTTGAGCACCACCGCGCTCAACAACCCCACGGCCAACATCAGCGCCACCACCAGGCGAGCCTCGCTGTTCCTGGCCATGCGCACGATGCGTTCTCCCAAGGCGTCCAACGCGCCCGTGCTCTGCATTCCCGCGCTCAACACAAACATCGAGGCGATGGTCACGGTGGCTGGATTGCTAAAACCCGACACGCCCTCCCGCGGCGTCACCACGCCTAACGCCATCAACAACACCATCACGCCCAAAGCGATAAAATCAACGCGCCAGCGCTCGCTTGCAAAAAGCGCAACCGCGATGATCAGGATCAGGAGAACGATCAGGCCTTCGATGGTCATCATGTCACCTGTAGCGACATGATTGTACAAGAGCTATGCTTTTTTCACCACTTTGACGAATTGCTCAATAGGGCGCTACGAATATTTGCGCAAGACGCTTTCCACCCGACCATAAACCCGCACATGTTCGGCTTCGACCCAAAATGGCTGGTAACTTGGGTCAGGATTATCGGGTCGGAGTTCGATCTTGTCATCTCGTCTGTAAAACCGTTTCAGAGTCACACCGGCCAATTCGGCCGGCTCCAAGACCTCGACCACGGCCATCTGACCATTTTCGACTTCGGGTTGACTGCGCACGACAATGATATCGCCGTCGTTGACCAATGCATCGATCATGGAATGGCCCTCAACTCGCAGCGCAAAGGCCTCGCCGCTGGTGGGCAGCAAGCTGGCCGGAACCGCGATGTTTTCGGCCACGGTTTCCGGATCATCGGGTATGGGGATGGGTTTGCCCGCGGCGATCTTGCCATACAACGGAATTTCGCGCACCCTTTCACCGCCGCGTTTGTCTTTGGGCTTCACCAGACGCAACCCGCGCGAGACCTCGCGATTGCGCTCGATGAGTTTCATCTCCTCCAGCCGCTCCAGGTTATAATTGACGACCGACGTCGAAGAAATGCCAACGGCCGCCCCGATCTCCCGAATAGTGGGCGGATAATCATGCTCATCGATATACTCTTGAATGAATTCGAGAATGCGTTTTTGACGCGGTCGTAATTTCATGACATATCTCCTGAAGTTCGACTCGTGAGAAGGCGCAAAGAAAACGCCAGACCTTTTCAATATAGGCCATCGGTGCAAACCGCGCTTCACCATCATGGATGATGAAGCAAACGGATGACACAAATGTTCGGATGACAACCCTAGTATAGCCGGAACATATGTTCTTTGTCAAGCCCTTTTCCCAACTTTTCCCAAAAATTCATCAAAAATGTCGCGCGCATTTGGGAAACCAAGCCGCGCGCGCTTTGCCTTTTCCCTTTATCCCGCATTACCATGCATGATGACTGCATCTGAAATCACTATCCGAAAGGTCGATTTTTGGGGCGATGTCCAGGCCATTTATCGGGCCTGGCTCTTGAAAGAGGGCGACCCCCTGGTCGTTGCGGCCCGCTGGCGCTACGAAACCCTCTCGCTTCCATTCGTCTCTTTCAGCAAAGGCGATCTGCTCTTCGAATGTTTTCCGCGTCATCGTCACTTCAATGTGTTCGCGCTGTGCGATGGTCGGGCCGCGCCTGCGGGCCTGAACATGGCGGAACTTGCCGCTCGTTATCGGCGTCTTCAGCATAAGGCGACCCTGCCCAAAGGGTTTTGCGCTCTGGCCTCCTTCGACTGCCCCTTAAAGGGGCATTACGTCAATTTCACGCTTCCTGTAGATTATCATCCGAACAAAGCCGTTCTGACCTGGATCGATTTAGCCTTGGACCTGTGGGTCCCGGTCGCGGGGCCACCCATCCTGCTGGATGAAGAGGAATATGCAACGCTGAACATCGCCCGCACCCACCCAGCGCTCCACGCCGCAGTTCAAAAAACCCTGGCCGAAATCTGGCCCCACGCGCTCGCGCACACCGGCCTCTTCCATCCGCAAAACTTTTGTCCTGGAAATGAATGGGCGACAGCGAATGGAAGCCCGAAAAGCTGACCCGGTCCGTCGTTCAAATCCCATTTATGTCTCGCTCTCGCGCCTCCTCTCGTCTTCTCAACTATTTGCTCATCGCGACCCTCATCGCGATGGGGGGCTTCGCGCTCAGTCTGGGCGCGGGTTTGCTCGCATATGCGCGCATAGCCGCGTCGTTGCCCCCGCCACAAGAACTGCAAGACCGGGCCAACACCTTCAAAACCACCAGCATTTATGACCGAAACGGTCATTTACTATACGAAATCTTCCCTCAAACGGGTGGACGACGCACCGTGCAGCCATTAGGCAGCATCAGCCCCTATTTGATCAACGCCACATTAGCCACCGAAGACCCAAACTTCTACCGCCACCCCGGAGTGGACCCCTTAGGCGTGCTGCGAGCGCTTTATTATATTGTGCAGCCGGATGAACAGCCTCGAGGGGGCAGCGGCATTCCGCAGCAATTGGTGAAACTCACTTTTCTTAGCCCGGAAAAAACCCTTTCGCGCAAGCTCAAAGAAGCGATTCTCGCCATCGAGGTCAGCCGTCGATACACCAAAGACGAAATTTTAGAAATTTATCTCAATCACATTTACTACGGCAACCTTGCTTATGGCGCCGAGGCCGCGGCTCAAACGTATTTCCGCAAACCCGCCACCGACCTCACCCTGGCCGAAGCCTCGCTTTTGGCGGGCATTCCTCAGGCTCCGGCCATTTATGATCCTTACACCAACTGGGAGATCGTGCGCGGTCGCCAGGCCGACGTGCTTCGATTAATGGTTCAATATGGTTTTGTCACGCCGCAAGAGGCCGATCAGGCCTGGTTGGAATGGGAAGGCAAAGACCCCAAGGATATTCTCGCTCCGTTCGGGCGGGGGTTGATTGCGCCCCACTTCGCGCTTATGGTTCGCGCTCAGTTGGAGGATGCGTATGGGAAAGAGGTGGTCGCGCGCGGCGGGCTGCGCGTGATCACTACATTGGACATGCGGCTGCAACGACTGGCCGAAGACGCGGTGCGCGAAGGCATGGCCAAATTGGAGGGGCGTCGGGCGCGTAACGCCGCGTTGGTCGCGCTGGACCCGGCCACCGGCGAAATTCTGGCTATGGTGGGCTCGCCAGATTTTGAAAATGATGAGATCGATGGTCAGGTGAACATGGCCACCTCGCCGCGCCAAACCGGCAGCGTGATCAAACCACTGACTTATGTCGCCACATTTGAGAAACCCGACGATTACTGGACCCCAGCCACCATCATCCTGGACGAACCCACCGAATTTCCGGATGGCCCAGGCCGGCCGCCCTACAAGCCCAAAAACTACGATGGTCGCTTTCATGGCCCCGTAAGCGTCCGCTCGGCTCTGGCCAATAGCTACAACATACCGGCCGTCAAAGCGCTCCAACATGCAGGCATCCCGGCCTTGCTCGATGTCGCCTCGCGGCTGGGAATCACCACCCTCACCCGGCCTGATTACGGCCTTTCACTCACACTGGGCGGGGGCGAGGTGAGCCTAGAGGAGATGACGGCCGCGTTTGCGGCCTTCGCCAACGGCGGCTACCGCGTGGAGCCGCATGCCATTTTACGAGTGGAGGATGAAAAGGGCGATCTTTTGGAAACCCACGAACGACCTGTGTTGCGCCGCGCCATCACGCCCGAGCACGCTTATCTTATCACTTCCATTCTCAGCGACCGCGAAGCTCGACGCCCTGCATTTGGCCGTTTGGCGAAGCGTCTGGAATTGCCTGGCCGGCCCGCCGCCGCGAAAACCGGCACCACCGACGATTGGCGAGATGGTTGGACCATCGGCTACACGCCGCAATTGGTCGCGGGCGTGTGGGTGGGCAATGCCGACAACTCGCCCATGTCTAATGATATGAGTGGGGCAACCACGGCTGCGCCTATTTGGAACCAATTCATGCGCGAGGCCCACAAAACCTGGCCTGTCATGGATTTCGCCCGCCCCGAAGGCGTGGTCGAGATAGAAATCTGCGCGGAAACCGGAACCCTGCCCGGCCCCGATTGCCCCACTCGACGACTGGAATTCTTCAAGGCTGATCAACCGCCTCCGCCATTTGAAGAAGAGCCATTCTCAGACACTGCCCTGCTTCGAAAATAAGCGTCCAATGTCCAACGATGTCGGTCGCACAGGCCTTGATGAGCGCTCAGACCAACATAGACCATAGGACCAACATAGACCAAAAGGCCCATCGTCTATCTTGGTCCTATGGTCTACGTTGGTCGGCGAAGCGATTTTCATCTGTTTCGGCGTGCGCCTGCGCACTGTAGGTCTGCTTTCAAAGTGATATGAACGTCCACATCAGTCACGTCATTTCCGATGAATGGCTGGCCCAGATTCGGGCCGGACTCGATCCGGATATTGTCATCACCACCGGCAAAACCCCGCCCGATCCCGCGCAATATGAGATTTTGGTCAGGGGAAGCCCCAGTCGCGAAGAAATCGAGGCCAGCCCCAATTTACGCGCGGTTATTATTCCCTGGGCCGGGGTTCCGCCCGAGACGGCCGAGCTTCTGCGCGATTACCCGCATATCACACTGCACAACCTGCACCACAATGACGCGCCCACCGCGGAGATGGCCATTGCCCTGCTCATGGCCGCAACGCGCTTCCTCATCCCCATCGACCGCTCCTTCCGGCGCTTCGATTGGACTTTGCGCTACGAGCCTTTGCCCGCGCAAATTCTCGACGGCAAGACCGCGCTGATATTGGGGTTTGGGGCCATTGGCCAGCGGGTGGGGCGCGTGTGCGAGGCGCTGGGCATGAATGTATTGGCCACGCGGCGTCATCCGCAGGCCGCGCTTCGTTACGATTTACAGGCTGAGGTGCATCCTCCCGAGGCCCTGTCCAACCTGCTTCCCCGGGCCAATGTGCTCATAATCACCTTGCCCCTCACGCCTGAAACCCGAGGGCTGATCCGCGCCGCGGAGCTGGCGCGGCTACCCGACAACGCCATCTTCGTGAATGTGGGGCGCGGCGAGATCGTGGACGAGGCCGCGCTGTACGAGGCGTTGAAATCGGGCAAGCTGGCGGCCGCGGGCCTGGATGTGTGGTGGAATTATCCCGAAACGAAAGAGGCCCGCCAACACACGCCGCCCTCGGCGCACCCCTTTCACGAGCTGGACAATGTGGTCATGACCCCGCACCTGGCCGGGGCCTGGGGAACGCCCGACAGCGAAGCGCGACGCATCGCGGCCCTGGTGGCCATGCTCAACGCCGCCACTCGGGGAGAGCCATTGCCCAACCGCGTGGATTTGGATATGGGGTATTGAAATGACATCGAATTGACAATCATAATCATCGCCTGATATCATCGTTTCATGATAGAGTCGTTCGCTTCTAAAGAGACCGAAAAGATATTCAGAGGGCAAGTGTCCCGCAAGTTGCCTCGCGAGATTCAAAGAACGGCTCGGCGCAAACTCCTTTACTTACATGAAGCGGAAGATTTGAACGATTTGCTGGCCCCGCCGGGAAATCGCTTGGAAAAGTTACGCGGCGACCGAGAAGGCCAGTTCAGCATTCGCATCAACGATCAGTGGCGCATTTGTTTCCGTTGGCGACACAATAGCGCTTTTGACGTCGAGATTGTTGATTACCACTCATGAATCATACACGAGGTGAGGCGTTATGATGGAAGAAAGACTCCCTCCCATCCATCCGGGAGAAGTGCTGCTTGAGGATTTCATGAAGCCCTTGGGCCTCAGTCAATATCGTTTGGCGAAGGATATCGGCGTTCCCCCGCTCCGCATCAATCAAATCGTCAAAGGCAAACGTTCCATCACCCCTGACACCGCGTTGCGCCTGGCGCGTTATTTTGGCACGAGCCCAGACGTATGGTTGCGTTTGCAGGCGCGTTACGATCTCGAAAAAGTCCAACTGATGTCTGGTGATCGAATCAAGGCTGAAGTGAAAGTAAGGGCTCGCCCAGCCTGATACGCCCCATCGTTTCCGTTATCGCGAGGAGCAAGCAATCATGAGTTCCACCAACGGTCGTCCCATGCGTTCGGACATCATCAAAAAAGGCATTGAGCGAGCGCCGCACCGTAGTTTGTTGCGCGCGACCGGTCTCAAAGATGAGGACTTCGATAAGCCCTTCATCGCCATTGCCAACAGTTACATCGACATCATTCCCGGCCATGTTCATCTGGACAAATTCGGCCAGTTGGTGAAAGAGGCCGTGCGCGAAGCTGGGGGCGCGCCCTTCCTCTTCAACACCATCGGCGTGGATGACGGCATCGCCATGGGCCACTTCGGCATGAAATACAGTCTGCCCAGCCGCGAGATCATCGCCGATTCGGTGGAGACTATGGTCGAAGCGCATCAATTCGACGCGCTGATCTGCATCCCCAACTGCGATAAGATCGTGCCGGGCATGCTCATGGCCGCGATGCGCTGCAATATTCCCACCATTTTCGTATCGGGTGGGCCGATGTACGCGGGTCACACTGCGGACGGCAAGACTGTAGACCTGATCTCGGTGTTCGAGGCCGTGGGCGCGGTGTCCGCGGGAACCATGAACGAAGAGGAATTGCTGGAGATCGAACGGGTGGCCTGCCCCACCTGCGGCTCGTGCTCGGGCATGTTCACGGCCAACAGCATGAACTGTCTGTGCGAGGCGTTGGGCATGGCCTTGCCCGGCAACGGCACTTATATGGCCCTCAGTCCCGAACGCGAGGAACTGGCCCGCCAGGCCGCGCGGCAAATCATGTATCTCTGGGAGCAGGATATTCGCCCCCTGGAGATCGTCACTCAGGAGAGCATCGACAATGCCATCGCGCTGGATGTGGCCATGGGCGGAAGCACGAACACCGTTTTGCACACCCTGGCCATCGCCTACGAAGCGGGCATCGACTATCCTCTGAGTCGCATCGACGAGATCAGCCGTCGCACGCCCAACATTTGCAAGGTCTCTCCTTCCAGTCATTATCATGTGGAGGACGTGAACCGGGCCGGCGGCGTCAGCGCCATTTTGTATGAACTGAGTAAGAAGCCGGGCGCGCTGCATCTCGACCAGATCACGGTGACGGGTAAGACGCTGGGCGAGAATATCGCCGGTCAGGCCACCAAAGACCCCGACTGCATTCGCACCATCGACAACGCCTATAGCCCGGATGGCGGACTGGCCATTTTGTTCGGCAATCTCGCGCCCGA
>JAADII010000103.1 GCA_013151415.1 Chloroflexota bacterium | reverse complement strand
CAATCGCGTGGAGGACGATCTGCAAGCCACAAGTTTGCGCTGCGCTTTGAAATTCGCCAAGCCCGGCGATTACATTCGTTTTGATCCGGCGGTGTTTCCGCCCGACGCGCCGGCCGTCATCTATTTGCAAGAGGCGTTGCCTTCGGTGCATCAAGCGGGCCTTGTTATCGACGGGACCGATGCAGGCGTGATTTTGGACGGCTCGCAGCTTCCCCCAGATAGCGATATCGCCGGCCTGACGCTGGCGCTGGGCGCCACCAGGGCGCAGGTTAAGGGGCTCACCATTCGCAATATGCCTGGCCCGGGCGTGGTGGTCAATGCCGCCCTTGCCATGATCGGCGATGGGTCGGCCTCGGTTGCGGCTGCGCCTTCAAACGCTATTGCCGGGCCGCCTTCTTCACCCGTGAATGTGATCTCCGGCAATAAGGGCGGCGGCGTCAAGGTCTATGGCGCTGGCGTGGTCATTCAGGGGAATTATATTGGCGTGGATCCAGCGGGATCGAAGGCTCAGGCCAATGGCGGGCCGGGCGTCGAGATAGCGGGTATGGCCGCGAATGCGCTCGTTGGCGGAGATCAACCGGGGCAAGGCAATCTCATTAGCGGCAACGCCGGCTCGGGCGTGCGCATTGTGGGCGCACAGACGAAAAACGCGGCCATCAAGGGCAATTTCATCGGCGTCAGTCTCAATGGCATGCGCGCGATTCCCAATCAATATGGGATCGCGCTCACCGACGTCAATCAGCCGCACCGCATCGGAGGCGATCAACCGGGCGAGGGAAATCTTATCTCTGGCAACCAGATGGACGGCGTTTTGATCTTGAATGGCCGTTATGTCTCCATCGCGGGAAACTACATTGGCGCCAAACTTTCGGGTGATGCGGCCCTGCCAAACAACGGGCGCGGCGTTTATATTATTTCCGGCAGTTACAACGTCATTGGCGGGAAGCTCGCCGCGCCGTTTGAATGCGCGGCGCCTTGCAATCTCATCAGCGGCAACAAAGCCGAGGGGATTCTGATCAAGAACGCGAACAGCGCGTCGAATGTGGTGCAGGGCAATTTCATCGGCGCGACCATTTCCGGTTTTCATCGATTGGCCAACGGCGCGCATGGCGTCGGCCTGATCAAAGGAGCGACCCAAAACGCCATTGGCGGCTCACAAACGGGCGCGGGAAATCTCATTAGCGGCAATCTGGGGGTGGGCGTGCGTCTTATCGACGGGGCGAACGAGAATACGATCATTGGAAACCGCATCGGGGTTGTGGCGTCGGGCGAGGTCGCTCTCTCCAATGTCCAGGGCGGCGTTCGCATCGAAAACAGCAGCGATAACCAGATAGGCGGCATGTTGTTTCAGTTCAAGTGCGTTTTGGCATGCAACCTGATCAGCGGCAATCAGGGCGACGGCGTCGCTTTGGTCGGCCCGGATAGCGCCGGCAATGTTATCGAGCTCAATCACATTGGCTTGAAAGGCGATGGTCAGGACGCGATCCCCAACGCGGGGAACGGCGTTTTTGTGGGCGAGGGCGCTCATGACAACACGATTCAGCAAAATCTGATCGGCGGCAACGCGCAGGCCGGGGTGCGCATAGCCGGCGCGCAAACCGCGGCCAACAAGGTTTTCGATAATGTCATTGGCCTCAATATTGGTCTGTACGTTTCGGTTGGCAATGAAATAGGCGTGGCGCTCGAAGATGGCGCCGCGTTCAATGTGATCGGCTCGGCCAATGTGGCGGGTGCAGCCAACACCATTGCCGGTAATCGCGGCCACGGGGTTGTGGTCGATGGCGCACACTTCAACGCCATTGAGCGCAATGTCATCTATGGCAACGGCGATGCTCGCGCCAAATCGGGCTCCGGCATTTTTCTCACGCGTGGGGCCAGCAACAACCTCATCGGCCATCCCGCCGAGCAAGGCAACATGATCTTTGATAACGCTGAGCATGGCGTCGAGATCAAGGGCGCTCATCAGAACACCATCATTGGCAATCTCATCGGCCTGAGCAATTCAGGGCCGGCCGGCAATCAGGGCGCGGGCGTGTATGTCTATGGCGACGCGCGCGCCAACCAAATCGTGGGAAAACTGGAGAATGATCCGCCCAATCCAAATGTCATCGCTTTCAATAATAGCGTCGGCGTCATGGTGTCTCATAGCAACAGCCTGGGCAATACGATCACGCGCAATAGCATCTTTGGCAACGGCGGCCAGGGGATTAAGACCGTGATGGGCGGCAACAAAGAGCTTCCCCCGCCGCAAGTCAGCCAGGCCGTGGTGGAGAATGGCGCCTGGACAATCCAGGGTCAGACCTGCGCCAATTGCGCGGTTCATGTGTATACGGATGACGGGGATGAGGGACAATATTTCGAGGGCCAAACGCAAGCCAGCCCCGCGGGCGAGTTCGCCATCACCATCAACGATCCTCAAGCGGCTTATTTTGCGCTTACGGCCACCGATGCCGAAGGCAATACATCGGAATTTGGCGGTTTGGAGGATATCGAGATCACGGGCGTCGAGGTGACGCAGGTGGTGCAAAGCCAGAACCCCGACAACATGACGCCGCTGATTGCTCATAAACGCACTTTTGTGCGCGTGCATGTGCGCTCTGTGTATACAGACGTGGCCAATATCGCCGCGACATTGACCCTGAGCCGCGAGGGCGCATACCAGACGCTCGCGCCGACCGGCGATCCTTGCTCGCCCACCATCACGGTGCGCGTCGAACCGCGGCGCGAGAACCTGCAAGATAGTTTTTGTTTCGAACTGCCCGACGAGTGGACCGACTCGGCCGGCGGCGCGCCATTGGGGCTAGAGGCGAAGGTCAATTTCTCGCATACGGTGCTGGAGAGCCGTTATGACAACAATGTCAAGAAGGTCTACGTCACCTTTCAGGACATGCCGCCCCTCGATGTGAAATTCGCGCTTATTTCCTATGTGGGAGGCTTGAGACGAATTCGAAGTTTTCCTTTCGCGCCCTTGCCGGGTTCGATTTTGCCCTTGCCGGTTTTCCTTCCCGGCGATAAGATCGCCGCCGGCGATCTGGATGGCGACTCGCAGATCGAAATCGTCTTCGCCGACCACATGTTCAAGAAACTCCATGTCTATGATGTTGATGGACAATGGTTGACCACCGTCAACGTTGAGTTTCACAAGGGCGATGCGCTTCTCATAGCCGATATCACCGATGATCCATTCGACAAACCCGTGATCTTGTTGGCGCATGCCGATGGCGGCGTCGTTGATATCATGGAATGGCAGAACAATGGGCCGGCCCTTTTGTTTTCGTTCGACGGAGGTTTCGAACCTGGAAGCGCGCTTGCCGTTGGCGATGTTTTGCCCACCGCTTTAGGCCCGGATTATTCAGGCCCGGAAATCGTGATCGCCACCCCCAGCGATCATAATATCCATGTGTTTGGCGGCGGGGGCGTGCATTTAGGGGACTATGATGTCGATTTCACCACCAACGACGCGCTGGCCATTGGCGATGTCGTTGGCGGAGACGATGTGGACGAAGTGCTCATCGGTGGAGATGTCGAGCAGCGCATCGATGTGTTTCGCTGGACAGACGCCGAAAGTGGCGGCGATTTGCAGCTCCATAGCGATTTCATCTCGAATTTCAAAACCGGCGGGCTTTTGTTGGCGGGAGACCTCGATAACCGGGCGGATGACGACCTCAGCCCAGCCGAAGTCATCACGGCCAATTCCGATTGTCGATGTTTTTCGATCTATGATTGGAATTCCGGCCAGTGGCGGCAGGTGTATCTTCAAGATGGCTTCCTTCTTCAGGGAACGAGTCTTGCTCAGGTCATATGGGTTCAGGGCAGCTCCGGCGTTTTGACCGATCTTGACAACGATGGGGGAGTGGAGATTGTGGTTGGCCACCCCCCGAACAAGCTGGAGATTTTCAGCAAAGCCTCACCCGGTGATTGGGAGCCAGTGACGCCCACTCCGAAGCAATTCGCAGGGGTTGTGTCGCTGCTTGCACGGGCGTTGCCCATCGCCGACGTCCAGTGGGAATCGATCTCTCTGGATTTTTCGCTCACCGCGCCAAAATCGCCCAACACGGAAGCGGTGTATGCGCAGTTGGCGAAGCTCAAGGCGTTGGATGGCGCGAACGCGCACGATTTTTATTACGGCGTTTTGAGTTCCGCCGGAGGGGTTGGAGGCGGCGTGGCCTGGGGCTATGGCCTTGGCGCGGGCGCCGCGGGCGGCAAAACGGTCATTCACGAGTTCGGCCATCTGCTCGGCAGGCCCCATGTCGCGAGCTCGCTGAAAGTGGACACCGACAACGATGACAAGCCGGACACCGAAGTTTGCAATGATGAGGTGAGCCCTGTGGACCCCAATTATCCTTACGCCAACGGCGTCATTGGCGGGCCGCCGGGCAATCCTCTACGATTTTTTGGTTTTGATGTGGGCGACCCCGCCATCGGCGCGGCGACCAAGGTGTATTCCGCCACCGGCGCATTCGATATCATGACCTATTGTTGGCCCCAATGGCTTTCGGATTACACCTATATCCGCATGAAGCAAAGTTTGTCATCGGCGCAGGTGCAGGCTCAGTCTGTGCAAAGCGGCCCCATGTTGGTGTTGGCCGCCATTGTGCGCGACGGCGGCCAGCGCGGCGCCTTCAAATCGGTCATGGTTTCACCTCAGGCCGTGGCCAGCCCGTTGCCCGACGCCAGCCCGCTCCAGTTGCGCATCGAGGACGCCAACGGGGCCGAGCTTGCTGTCTATCCTTTGCCTGTCAATCCGGCCTCGCTCGACGGGCTATCCGAGGAATCGCCCGCCCTTTACGCGAGCGCGGCCGTTCCTTTCCCCTCTCAGGCGGCCATGTTGCGGCTGGCGCACCAAGGCGTGGAGCTGGACTCACTGGCCATTAGCCCACATCCGCCCACGGTGACGCTGCTCGCGCCCAATGGCGGCGAAATACTGGACGATTCGGTCATTTTGCAGTGGCAAGGCGAAGATGCGGACGGCGATCCTCTGACTTACGCTCTTCAATACAGCGCGGACGGCGGCCAGACCTGGACCACGGTGGCTCTTGATGTGCGGGCTGAATCGTATAGGTTGGATCTCTCCTCCCTGCCCGGCTCTCCGCGGGCGCGTTTTCGGGTCGTTGCGCACGATGGTCTATGGACCGCCATGGACGCAAGCGATGGCGATGTGTGGGTTGCAAACAAGCCGCCCGTCGCGTTCATCGAAGCGCCTCGCCCCAATAGCGTCTTCGCGGCCGATCAAAATGTGCTCCTTCGCGGCCGCGCGCGCGATCTCGAGTCCCCCTCGTTGCCCGAAAGCGCTTTCGTCTGGGAGTCGAGCATCAGCGGCGAATTGGGAACGGGGCGTTCTCTGTTGTTGTCCTCGCTGCCCCGCGGCCGGCATGTCGTCACCCTGACAGTGACCGACGATCAGGGTGAGATGGCTCGTTCATGGGTCGTCATTTATGTGGGGCTTGATCCGACCGCCAATTATTTGCCGCTGATGTTGGGGCCTTGACGGTTGTTCATCCTTCTCTCGCTCGACTCTCTGTCATCTCGCCGCGCATGTGGTATAATATGCGGATGATGATTGCGCGGCTCTTCGCCCTTATCATTAGGCCCTGAGCCTGGGGCTTTACGCGCTATTTCCTTAAAATGGATATCCCACAAATCCTTGTTCCTTTTCGATATGCTACGAAATCTACTCACCAAAGTCATCGGTGATCCCGACGAAAAAGAAATCAAACGCATCCGGCCCATTGTCGATGAAATCAACGCCTTGGAGCCGGAATTTCAGCGCATGAGCGACGCGGAACTGCGCGGCCTCACCGATGCGTTTCGCCAAACCATTCGCGAGGCCACGGCCGACATGCGCGCAGAGCTGGCCGAGCTGCAAGAAGAGCTGACCCAAGCCGAAGACCCAAGCGATATCGACCGGCTCAAACGCCGCCTCGAGCGCGTCGACCAAGATATTCGCGAGCGTGAAGAGGATGTGTTGGAGGAAATCCTGCCCAGAGCCTTTGCCGCGGTGCGCGAGGCCGCGGTGCGCACTGTGGGCATGAGGCACTACGATGTTCAGCTTATCGGCGGGATTGTGCTCCATCGCGGCAAGATCGCCGAGATGAAAACCGGCGAGGGCAAAACCCTGGTCGCGACTTTGCCTCTCTATCTCAACGCGTTAACAGGCCGCGGTGTGCATTTAGTCACGCCCAACGATTATCTTTCCAAATATGGCTTGCAGTGGATGGGCCCCATTTATCATTTTTTGGGTGTGAGCGCGGCCGTTATCCAAAGCGGGGCCGGGCATCCCGACAAAGCCTCTTTCCTCTACGACCCCGACTATCCCAGCGAAGACGACCGTTATCGCAATCTCAGGCCCATCACCCGTCGCGAGGCTTATCAGGCCGATATCCTTTACGGCACCAACAACGAATTTGGGTTCGATTACTTGCGCGACAACATGGTGATGAGCCTGGAGCAGATCACCCAGCGCGAGCTCAATTACGCCATCATCGATGAGATCGACAATATCCTCATCGATGAAGCCCGCACCCCGCTCATCATCTCCGGCCCGGCCGAAGAATCCAGCGACAACTACCGTCGCTTCGCCCAACTGGTGCCGCGATTGCGCGAAGAAGAGGATTATACGGTTGATGAGAAGGACCGCGTCGTCACGCTGACCGAAGAGGGGCTGAGCAAGATCGAACGATGGTTGGGCATTCCTGAAGACAAAACATTATACGATCCCGAGTATGCCGAGCTTGCGCCCTATCTCGACAACGCATTGCGCGCCCATGTGCTCTTCAAGCGCGATAAGGACTACATCGTGCAGAACGGCGAAGTCATTATCGTGGACGAGTTCACGGGCCGTTTGATGTATGGTCGTCGCTATTCCGAGGGTTTGCATCAGGCCATCGAGGCCAAAGAGGGCGTGAAGGTGCGTCGCGAAAACTTGACGCTGGCCACCATCACGTTTCAGAATTTCTTCCGCATGTATCGCAAGCTTGCGGGCATGACCGGTACCGCGGCCACCGAACGGGAGGAGTTCCACCGCATTTACAACCTCGACGTGGTGGTCATTCCCACCAATGTGCCCGTGCAGCGCATCGATTATCCCGATCAGGTCTATAAGACCGAACGGGCCAAATTCAAGGCGGTGATCAAGGAGATCGAAGAGGCGCATAAGCGCGGGCAACCGGTTTTGGTGGGCACCAGCGCCATCGAGACCTCCGAATACCTGTCCAATCTCTTGCGTCGGCATGGTCTCGAGCACAATGTGCTCAATGCCAAAAATCATGAACGCGAGGCGGTGATCATCGCCCAGGCCGGTCGTCCTGGCGCCATCACCATCGCCACCAACATGGCCGGTCGCGGGGTCGATATCCTCTTGGGCGGCAACGCGGAGAACCTGGCCCGCGACCTGTTGCGCAAGCAGGGATATGATCTAAACGAAATATCGGAAGTGGAATGGAACGAGGCCGTGGACATGCTGCGCAAGGGGCAAGACCCCACACAGCGGTTCCCGCACCCCTGGGTGAATGTGCTGGCCGAGCAATGGGCGCGCACCAAAGCCGATGCGGATAGGGTGCGCGCGGCCGGCGGTCTCTATGTCATCGGCACCGAGCGTCATGAGGCCCGACGCATCGACAATCAGCTGCGCGGCCGCGCGGGGCGTCAGGGCGATCCTGGCCAATCCCGCTTCTTCCTCTCTCTCGAAGATGAATTGATGCGGCGTTTTGGCGGCAGCACGCTGGCCAACCTCATGGATCGCCTGGGCGTGGAGGACGACATGCCCATCGAGGCCAATGTGGTGAGCAAGGCCATCGAGCAGTCGCAAACTCGCGTCGAGGGCTACAACTTCGACATGCGCAAGCATGTGCTAGAGTACGACGACGTCGTGAACAAGCAGCGCGAGGTTATCTATGAGCAACGGCGGCGCATTTTATCGGAGCCCACTCTAAAACCCACCATTTTGCGCATGGTGCGCGAGTATATTGCCGATCAGGTGCGGGTTTTCACCGAAGACCGCTATTCCGAAGATTGGGATCTCGAATCTTTGCGCAATGCCATGATGCGCATCATGCCCCTTCCCGCCGACGAGACCGTGGAAGCCTGGCGCGGGTTGCGCGAAGATGAGCTGGTGGAGCGCTTGCAGCGATTGGCCGAGGAGGCGTATGAGGCCAAGGAGAAACGCCTGGGCGCCGACACCATGCGCGATCTCGAACGACGTTTGATGCTGCAGGTGGTGGACCATCGCTGGGTGCGACATCTGACCGATTTGGATGTGTTGCGCGAAGGCATCGGCTTGCAAGCCGTGGCTCAGCAAGACCCGTTGGTGGCCTATAAACGCGCGGCCTACGACATGTTCGCCGATCTGATGCATAGCATCGAAGAAGACGTAGTCACCCGCATCTATCATGTGGAAGCGGCTCCGGTGCAACGACGCCGACCCATGCGCACCATTCATGCCCAGGCTTCGGCCATGCGCGCGGGCGCGGGCGATGGCAAACCCGCTCCGCAGCGACGGGTCGGACCCAGTTTGGGTCGCAATGATCCCTGTTGGTGTGGAAGCGGCAAGAAATATAAGAATTGTCACATGAAATCGGATATGGCCGGAGGCGGCGCGCCCCCCTCCGCGACCGCGGCTCGAGCGGCCGGCGATGGCAAACGACCGGCGCGGGTCGCGAGCGCGTCTCGCGCGTCTCGAAAGAAGAAAAAGTCTCGCAAAGCGCGAAAGGCGCGCGCCAGACGCTAACGAGCGCGGCAAAAAAGCGGCCAGTTCTAATGGCGTCAGCAAGCGAGCATCGCCTCAAACCCGAAAGCCCAAGCCTTCGAGCGGTCGTTCAGAGCGTAATGAACGACCCAACCCACATTGAGCTTATGTCCTCCTCCCGACGCCCCCATTATCATATCCCCATCGCGCTCTTGATCGATGCGTTTCAGCCTTTGGGGTTTTTTGCGAGTGAATTTTTCGCGAGTTTGGCCCCTTTGCTGCCTGCGAAGATGGTGCGGCGGCTCTATCCCAATGTTTTGTCATCCGAGGCGTTGGCGCGCTTTTTGGATGAGGTGAACGCGCATGGGAGGACAGATGCTTGACTCATTGACCATTCTAGATTGGTTGAGTCTCTCTCTGCTGCTTTTGCTCATCCTCCTGGTTTTCTCGTTGCGGCGGCAAGAGATGGACAAACCCATTGCCTCCGAGCCTTTGTTGGTGGGCGGCGCGCCTTTCGAGCCGGATGCGCATCTGGCTTCTTATCTCACGGGCGACACCAACGACGCCTTGCGTTTGATTGCAGACAACGAGAATCATTTCATTGGCCCAGATCAGGGGGCGTTGGCTTTGAAGTTGTTGAGCGCAAGTGAGGGATACGCCACCATGGGGGGATATCTTCCTGCCGATGCAACCGTGTTCGCGAGCGACGGCGAGCTTTCTCCCGCGCTCGGCTCCACCGATCCCGCCGCGGCCGCGTCGTCCATATGGCTCAATGCCGACGCGGATATGGTGGATGTGAATTTTGATGATTCTGGAGTGCGGTTCTACCAACGCACCATGCTCGTCATTCTGGCGTTGCTTGCTCTGATCCCGCTGTTTGTCCGCCTTGTCTCTCCCGCGACCTGAGTCGTGTCCTCTTCCCCCCCTGGCTTCAGCTCCATTGTACGCGCCCTGGCCCTTTTGGTGGGCGCCTTCGCGGGGCTTGTCGTTTTTATTTATTATTTCTTGCCTTCGCCCACCATGAGCCAGGCCGCGGGCATTGTGCTCGACGCCGTGCTGTTGTTGGTGGCCGCGGCCATGTTTTTGGCCGCGTTTCACCTGGTGTGGCGTCATGCGGGGCGGGTTGCGCAAACGCGGCTGAGTGCGTTGGTGTTGGCGGGGTTTGCTCTGGCGTTTGCAGGCGGGCTACTTGATGGTTATCAGCAAGGCTTGGGAGGCTGGATATTTCGATGGGTTATCTCGCCCGGATTGGCCGCTGTATTCGCGTTGTTGCCAATTTTCCTGGCGTATGCATTGATTCGTCATTTGAATACGCGTGAGCTGGGCATGGCGCTCTTCGCCTTGAGTTTTCTCGTGGTTTTGTTAGGACAAACGCCCATGCTGGCGGAGCGCTTTCCCTTGCTTGCGGCCATGCGGCATAATGTGCTCATCGGCCCGGCCACGGCTGCGTTTCGAGGCCTGTTGCTTGGTTTGGCTTTGGGTCTGGTTTTGGCGCTTATCATGCGTTTTTGGGGAGGCGGCGAGGCATGACGTTATGCCAGGACTGTGGAAGAAGCAATCCGCCGGATGCGGACGTTTGCGAACATTGCGGACGCGCGTTGCAGCCGGGTGAAGAGCTCCCTCGTCCCCGTTTGCTTGCCCAGATTCAGGGCCTTATTCCGCCCGAGCCGGTGATCACAGGTCACCGACCGCCATTTTCCAAAGCAGACGACCCTTTGCGCCAGGCCATGGCCGCGGCCGTGGCGATGAGCGAGCGGGCGGAAGAGCCCGAGGAGAAAGAAGTTGCCGTTGAAGCGCCTTTAGAATGGAAGGCGGCGGAGGTTTCGCGGCCTTATGCCCCGCGCATCATGCATGTGTTGGCCATAACGCTCTTGGCCGCGGTGTTGTTGGGCTTGTGGTGGCCCTTGGATTCGCGCTTGTCAGCGCCGATTCGCCCTGATGTGGAGACGGCCTACACATTTATCGAGATACTAAGACCCGGCGCTCGCGTGCTGCTGGTTTGGGATTATGATCCTTCCACACAGGGTGAAATGCAGTTGTTGGCTCAACCTATTTTGCATCATCTCCGCCGCAAGCGCGCGCGTGTGGTGAATATAAGTCTGCGCCCCATTGGTCCGCCCATGGCCGCGGCCGCGCAGCGGTTCGCCGCGCCATACTTTCCCCCCGCCGCGACAGCGGCTCCCCCATCGCTCAATTTGGGTTTTGTGCCCGGCGATGCGGCGGCGCTTCAGGCGCTCTCTATTTCTTTGGTCGGGGCGGCCCAGGCGGCTGATGCGCGCGCGCTGACAGTGGGGCTGGGTTCGGGCGCGACATTGCTCGATTTCGATCTTATCATCGAATTCAGCGCGGAAACCGCAACCACGCGGCAGTGGGTCGAGCAGATCAGCGCTCGTCAGAACGCGCCGTTGATTGTCGCGGCTTCGGCCGCGGTGGGGCCGGTGCTGCGTCCTTATCAACAAACCGGCCAGATTCGGGCCTTGTTGGAAGGTTATCCCGACGCGTTGGCGTATGAAAGCATTCTCCAACAAGATGGCCCCGCGCATCGTCAGCGAGCCGCGCAAACGTTCGCCTCATTGGTCTTTGCGGCCATTATCGTTTTTGTCCTCGCGCGGGGTTTGAAGGTCGAAAATGAGCGCGAGACAAAGGGGGCGCGGCATGAGTGAATGGTTGGGCGTGCTCACGGCCACATTGATCACATTGCTGGTGTTCAGTCGCGTATGGCGGCTGAATCTGGGTTTTCGCGCGGTCGAGCGTTTGCTCTTGGGCGCGCTCGCAGGTTACATCGCCGCGGTTGCATTGCGCGATGTGCTCATTCCCGGTCTTTTCGCACCGCTGCGCCATCCGCTGCTCGCTGGCCCTGGCGCCCTGGTGAGCCTCATGTTGGTGGTCTTTCTCGCTTTCCGTTTTAGCCATAACGAGCCTTTGCGGAGCTTGGGTCTGCTGCCATTGGGCCTGTTGGTGGGAGGAGGGGGCGCGTTGGCGTTGGCCGGCGCACTGCGAGGCACGCTGGTGACGCAACTTTTAGCGCCCGCGACCTTAGAATACATTCCCCAGGCATATGGTCTCGATTTTTTGGCCGTGGCCGCGGCCACTTTTTCCACTCTGGCTGTGCTTCTTGCCCTGGCGCGCCGCGATGGCCGCTCCAACGCCGATATTTTCCGCCGTCCATTCCTGCATTTGTTGAGCGAATTGGGTTATTTGATTTTGATGGTGGGCTTGGGCGCTTTGTTGGCCACAACCGCGGGCGCGCGCATCACCTTGCTCATCGACCGGGTGCAATTTTTGTTCGATATCTGGCAGGGCGTGCTTTAGATTCGGCCGGCGCTGTGCGTCTATGCTTGAAGCGTCGCCTTGTGCTAAAATGAGGCCATCGTCTTGAGCGTGGCCGCGTTCGGTGACGGACGGAAACGGTTTACGCGGATCTTTGAACGAACACAAAGCAGCACTGGCCAACCGCCTTTTGGTCTTTGGCCCATTTCAGGCGACGTTGATCCCCCACACAAGACGCAACATTTGACCAAGATGACCCAAAGCGCGTTTCCCTTGCTCCACCAAAACGAATTCGCTTATATTCTCGATCGTTTGATCGAGGCTCAGAGCGTGAGCCTGGTTGGCGTGAGCAATGTGGGGAAATCAACGCTATTGCGGCGTTTGTGCCAACGAGCATGCCGCCAGGCGGTGCGACCGGACCTGGCCGATGCGTTGGATTTCCTCTATGTCGATTGCAATCATATGGTGGATCAATCGGAACAAGCTTTTTACGAGCTGGTCATTCGCGTGCTCATGGCCGCCTTGGAGCAAGATTCGCCCGAAATCGCGGCCAGCCTTGGCCAAAACTACAAGACGCTGTTGCATCCACCCACCGAGTTTCACATACCTCTCAGCTTCAACCTGGCCCTGATCAACTGGATCGAGCGCAATGAACGACGCTCGGTCTTGATTTTCGATGAGTTCGACGCGGCTTACGCCACACTGGATTCGCGGGTGTTCCTCAATTTACGAGCGTTCAAAGATCGATATGGCGATATTCTCACCTTCATCACCGCCACGGACCGCCGTCTCGCTCACATTCGCGTGGGCGAAGAAGTGGACGAATTTCGCGAAGTGTTTGGCTCATATGTGCTTTATGTGCAACCGCTAAACGAGGCCGATACTCGCGTGCTGATTCACGAGCACGCGGCCCGGCTATCGGTGCATTTCGACGAACGCGATGTCAGCTTCCTATTGGAGCAGGCCGGGGGGCATCCTGTGCTCACCCGAATCGCTTGTCGCGTGTTGGCCCAGGAGCTGGCGCGCGGCGAGCGTTCGCCCAATGCGACGCAGAGCCTTTATCGTCGCGTGCGCGAAGCGCTGCAAACGGATCTGGGCGTGGCCACCGAATGCGACCGTATTTGGCGCGATCTCACCGATCGCGAGCAGGGCGCGCTGCTCTCTCTGGTGGGCGGCGGCGAGCAGCGCGACGCCAACGCCATGCGCGAACTGACGCGCAAAGGCGTTGTGCGGCCCGGGAAGAATGGGGATGGCGTGTTCTCCTCTCTGTTCGAGGCGCATCTTCGCCAGGGTCCGCCTGTGTTCAACGGCGCGCACCAGGGGGTGTATGTCAATCCGGCCACAGGCGAAGTGCGCGTGAATGGTCGCCCCGCGCCCACCCTAACCAATCTTGAATACCGGTTGCTCGAGCTTTTGTACACCCATCTCAACCAGGTTTGCGACAAATACGCCATTGTTGAGGCCGTGTGGGGCGAAAATCACATCGATTCGGTTTACGACGCCTCCATCGAAAAACTGGTGAGCCGCGTGCGTAAGAAAATCGAGCCGGAACCCTCTAAACCGCAATTTCTCATCACTGTGCGCGGCCGCGGCTACAAGCTGGTTGGTTGACGACCATGACCTACGAAACGAACCTCTATGCTGCGCATTGGCTCTATTTTGGTCTGATAGGCTTGGGCGTTGTTTTGTTCCTGGCCAGTTTTGGCGGCGCGTTTTTATGGGCCGCGCTGCTGGTTTTGGCGGCCTTGCTTTTGGCCGCGCTTGTGGCCTGGCGCAAAGGCTACACGCCGCGCGCGCGCCTTGTCTCACAGCTTTCGGAAGAGGGCGTGACATTGCTAGGGCATCCGCACCCTTATCCCGGCTGGGGGGCCGACATGTTTTTCACCTGGTCTCAGGTGCTCGAGGTGAGTTTGACCCCGCGGCCCGGCTATTGGCAAACATGGCTGCTGACCTCGGTTGACCCCGAAGATTGGTTGCAAGTGGGGACAAGTTTGGATCTGGCCGAAGACATCGCGGCCATTGCCGGATTGTTTTACGATGAGGCGCGCCGTAAGGACACGCGCATGGGGCGAGAGCATTACTGGCGTCGGTGAGCGCCGACCGCGGCGCTTGTTGGTTGCGCTTTGCAAGCGCAGTTAGGAACAGGGCGGTGTTGGCTTCTTGGGCGAAAAGCTCGCGATCGCCGTCGAAAAACGCGCCCTGTTCTTTGTGTTTCGTCTAAATATTAGTAAAATAAGGGTGCATTCTTACAAAAATTTGATTTTGAGAGGACGCATTTCAATTGTCGTAATGTTTAATAGAACGTAATTATCAATATCAAAGGAGTGCTTGATGAGCGATTCACAAAAGCCTTCCATTTCCACGACAAATGCTTTGAACGAACTTATTGTGATTCGCGACATTTTGTTTGGCGAGCAAATGCGGTCGTATGAAGAGCGTTTTGCTCAGCACGAAACGCGCATGGAGGAGATGCAGGCCGAATTCGACAAACAGTTGCGTCGGACTCAATCTGAATTCGAGCGGCGCTTGACCGAATTGCAAGAGACGCTGACGCAACGCTTGGATGCGCTCGCCTATGAGAAAGCGGCTCGCCATCAATTGGGCGATTTGTTGATTCAGATGGGCGAGGCTATCAAACGGGACGATGACTAGGAGTAGCAAAAGCGGCGATGCGTCTTCAGCAACGCAAGCCCTAGAGACGCTTCGCTCGGTTTTACTGGCGCAAGATCGAGCCACCATCGAGGATTTGCGCCGCGAATTGAACGCGCTCAAAGGAAAGGTCGACGATGCCGAACGTCTCATCGAGATGATCGAGCCGTTGCTCGTCGAAGCCCTGGCCAAACAAACCAGCGCCCAGCCCGATGCGTTTGCTGAAGCCATCCGCCCTGCATTGGCGTTGGGTTTGAGACGGCAGATTCAAGAGGATCGGGAATCCATCGTTGCTGTGCTCGCCCCCATCATCGGGCGCACCATTCAGCGCGCGATAGCCGAAGCATTGGAAAATCTGGCGCGACAGGTGGATGCGCGCATGCAGCGTTTGTTTAGCATTAGTGGGCAGTGGCGCTTGCTCAAGGCGCGCTTGCGTGGCATCGACGATCCTCTGCTTGTGTTGCGCGATTCGTTGCCCTGGCGCACCGAACACGTTTTTTTGATCCACAACGAAACGGGCATGGTGCTGGCGCAGGATGGCGATGGCGCGGCCATGCAAGACGCCGACCTGATAGCGGCCATGCTGACGGCCATTCGCAGTTTTGCCCGTGAAAGCTTTCGCGGACCCGCGGCCGACGCCTTGCACGAAATTCGATATGGCGATAAACTCATTTTGTTGGAAGAAGGCGCGCGCGCCTATCTTGCTTTGGTGGGCGAGGGCGTGCCTCCGCCAACCATCCGGGCGCAAATGCGCGATGTTTTGGCCGATATTCATGTACAAGATGAGGCGCATCTCGCCAAATTCCGCGGCGATCCCGGTTCGGAAAAACGCTTTGGTCATTATCTGACGCCGCTTCTCGGCGAAATCGCGCCCTCTTCCTCCCGACCGCCAACCATGGGGTTGGCCTTTTTGGCAACCCTCTTTTTCCTCTTTTTGTTTTTCTGCGGTTGGGCCACCTATCGTCTCAGCCCGCGCGTCATGGCCTATCTTGCGCCCACAGCCGTAGTCTATGTGGTGCTGCCTTCGGCCACGCCCACCCCCACCTCGGCGCCCACCTCCACCCCCACC
>JAADII010000084.1 GCA_013151415.1 Chloroflexota bacterium | reverse complement strand
CGCGGCGCGCGACCTCCGCAAGGTCTATCGCGATGCAGAAGAGGCGGGGCTGTTGCCGGATGAAGTTATCGAGCGGGGATGGACGCTGGGCCTGCTTCCGGCCTCCATCCCCGAAGAATACGGCGGCTTTGGCGAATATTCGGTGGTGAACGGCGCGCTCTATGCGGAGGAGCTCGCCTACGGCGACATGGCCGCGACGATGCACTTGCTCAGCCCCAACCTGGTGGCCATTCCCATTCTGCTTTGCGGAACCGAAGAGCAAAAAAAGACCTATCTTCCCCGCTTTTGCGAGGATTCGTTCCCCAGGGCCACGGCCGCGTTTCTGGAACCCAGCATCTTCTTCGACCCGCGTGAAATGAACGCGAGCGCGCGCTTGCAAGGCGACGAGTATGTCATCTGGGGCCAAAAATCCATGGTCATCAACGCCGAAGACGCGGAATTGATGCTGGTTTACGCTCGCGAGGGCATGGACGGTCACACGCAAGCGTTTTTGGTTCCGGCCGATGACCCGCGCATCCACGTGAATCGACGCGACCAATGGATGGGGCTGAACGCATTGAAAACCTACAGCGTCGAGTTCGCCGGTGTAACCGTTCCCAAAGAGAACCGACTGGGCGGCGAGGTCGGCATCGACTTGCAGCGTATTCTCAATAGCAGTCGCGTGGCCGTGGCGAGCATGGCTGTGGGCCTGGCCAAGGCCGCGTATGAATATGCCCGAGACTACGCCAAAGAGCGCGTGGCTTTTGGCGAACCCATCGCCCATCGTCAGGCCATCGCTTTCATGCTGGCGCACATGGCCATCGAAATCGACGCCACCCGCCTGATGGTGTGGGAGGCGGCCTGGAAGCTGGATCAGGGCCAGGACGCGACCCACGAGGCTTTTCTGGCCGCGCAATACGCCGCGGACATGGCCCTCATGGTCACGGATAACGCGGTGCAGATTTTGGGCGGCCACGGCTACATTCGCGACCATCCCGTCGAGTTGTGGCTGCGCAACGCTCGCGGCGTCGCCACCCTGGTGGGTGAAGCGATCGTTTGACAGACACGCGCGCCATATAAACGAGGTAAGACCATGACCATTAGCTTCGACTTACCGGAAGAAATCGTCAATCAAACCGGCCTGACCAAAATGCTGGCCGAGCAGGTGATGCGCAGCATCTCGCGCTATTACGATGAGCACGAGCATGAGCGTCCCTGGGAATATATCAATGTGATCTGGCCCTTCATGCAGCAAATCGAGCGGGCCGAATTGCGACGGTCGCTGAACGGCGGCAACGGCGCCAGGCCGGGCAAGAACGGCGAGAAAAAGCGCGGGACGGGCAATCTGCGCATGGTGCATATGGTCGAGGCGCTCTCCTGGGGCGACGCGGGCATCTATTTATGCACGCCCGCCAGCGGCTTGGCCGGAGCGGCCATCCATGCCGTGGGCACGCCCGACCAAAAGGAGCGCTTCCTGGATCGCTTCACGCACGGCGAACCCAAATGGGGCGCGATGGCCATGACCGAGCCCCAGGCCGGGTCCGACACCAGCGCCATTCGCACCACGGCCCGTTTGGACCCCGAGACCAACGAATGGGTGCTCAACGGCGAAAAGATTTTCGTCACCAACGGCAGCTTGGCCACCCGCGAGAGCGATGGGCTTATCGTGGTGTGGGCCACGTTGGACCCCAGTTTGGGCCGCGCGGGCATGAGGCCCTTTGTGGTCGAGGCCGGAACCCCGGGCATGACGGTCACCCATCTCGAATCGAAGCTGGGCATCCGCGCCAGCGACACCGCGGCCATCGTGTTCGACGATTGCCGCATTCCCTATGACAACATCCTGGGCAGCCCTGAACTGGTGAAGCCGGATGAGAAGAAGACCACCGGTTTCAAGGGCGCGATGAAGACCTTCGACGCCAGCCGGCCCATGGTCGCGGCCAGCGCGGTGGGCATCGCCCGCGCCGCGTTCGAGTTCACTCGCGACGCGCTGGCCGCGCAGGGCGTGACCATGCCCGACTGCACGCCCCGGCACAAGCTCAGCGCGATCCAGCGCGACCTCATGGAGATGGAGATGCAGCTCAAGGCCGCGTGGCTGCTGACCCTGCGCGCGGCCAACGAGGGCAAGCCCAACACGCTCGAGGCCTCCATGGCCAAGGTCAAGGCCGGGCAGGCCGTCACCTACATCACGCAAAAGTGCGTCGAGCTACTCGGGCCGTTGGGCTATAGCCGCGACATGCTGGTTGAAAAGTGGATGCGCGACGCCAAGATCAACGACATCTTCGAGGGCACGGGTCAGATCAACACCCTTATCGTCGCCCGCCGCATCCTTGGCTACACCCGCCGCGAGTTGAAGTGAGATATTTGGATACTGGATATTAGGATATTGGTTACTGGATATTGGTTGGTTACTAGTATCTCAATACCCAGTAACTCAATACCCAATACCTCAATACCTCAATACCCCATTACCCAATTAAACAGGAGAATCACCAACCATGTCTGAAATCGACGCCAAGATTCGTAAACTGATGGCCGAGATGCCCAATGCGTTCAACCCCGACAAGGCCGCGGGTGTGGACGCGACCATCGTCTACAACCTCACCGGCGAGGGCGGCAGCGTGTGGACCTCGCGCATCGCGGACGGCAAGTGCACCGTGGAAGAGGGCGAGGTCGAAAACCCCACACTCAAGATCACCATGGACGCCCAGGATTACATCGACATGATGGCCGGGCGTCTGGACGGCATGCAGGCCTTCATGATGGGCAAGATCAAGGTGCAAGGCGATATTATGCTCGCCAGCCGCCTGATGACATTCTTTAGCTGAGCTTGAGTCCACGGGCGGCAGCCGCTGATACCGAGGACGGAGACGATGGGACGATAGATGAGCCTAATCCCATCGTCTCATCGTCCATCGTCCGTTTTCTCAATTCAATTGGGCGCGTGTGGCGAAGGGCAAATACAACGAAAAGGGCGGGACGAGTTCGATCTCGAAAAGCTTGGGCCAAAGCTTGCCGGTGACGAAAATGCGATCGGTTTGGGGATCATAGGCGATGCCGTTGAGCACGTCTGCGGCCGCCTGCTCCTGGGGCGTCAGCAGGCCGGTCAGGTCGATCCAGCCCGTCACCTGGCCCGTCTGCGGGTCGATGCGAGCGATGCGGTCGGTGAGCCAGATGTTGGCCCATACTTCGCCCTGCACATATTCCAACTCGTTGAGCCGCGTCACCGCGGTTGCCCCATCTCGCACCTTCACGCGGCCCAGTTCCGCGAAGGTCTCCGGATTGCGAAAATAGAGCGTGTCCGATCCATCACTCATGATCAGGCGTTCGCCGTCGTAGGCCAGGCCCCAGCCCTGCGTGGGATAGGTGAACGAATCCAACAGCTCGAAGCTGGCGCGGTCGTAGACGAACCCTTGTTGGGAGGTCCAGGTCAATTGATAGATGCGATCATCCACCAGGGCCACGCCCTCGCCAAAGAGGTGAGCGGGCAAAGCGCGCTGTTGCAAAACCGCGCCTGTTTCCAGGTCCACGCGGCGCAATGAGGATCGGCCTCGCAATCCCGTGCCTTCCAGCAAGTCCCCGCGATCATACACCAATCCCTGAGTAAAGGCCCCGGCGTCATGAGGATAGACGTGCACCACGCGGTAACCGTAAACCGGCGCTTTCGCTGCACCCCAAAAAACCGTTGGGCCTAACGGGATGAATAGGCTCAGGAGCCAAATGACACGCCAAGACACTATTCTTCCCGTAGAAGTGGAATGAATCCTGCTTGCCAGAAATGGGCATCATAAGCCAGCGCAAATGCTATCCAATAGCCTGCATCGGCAAAAATTGCGTCCATCAATGTTTCTCGCGCTTTCCATACAAGTAACGCTTTAACTCGATAGACAGGTCTGTGGGAACTTTCTCCCACTGTTCGAGCGGAATCTCAGTCCCTAGGTCAACAATTTGTTTCCAACTCGACGACTGAAGATCACTTATCTGGTTCTTGGAGATATTGTTATCTTGGCTTTCATCTATTTGAAGTGCTTCTTTCATTACTTCCGTCATTTGGCGCCTCCGTCAGATTATGTTGTTGTTATAATACAACATTTACCGTATTCATGCAATTGGGAAGATTCTTCGGGCATTCCATTAGCGTTCGATGGGCCGCGCGCTGTTTCGCGCCCAGGCTTGTTTGATCACCTCGATGAGAGCGCTGGTCTCCACATCGCTATGATGATTTGGATCGGGGCCGTGGCGGAAGTTGAACGCGTCGATGACCTCTTGGATGGGCGGCCAGGAGCTTTCCCACGCCCACAGCGCATAGTTCAAGCCCTGCGCCTCGAACAAATCCATCTCGTCTTTCATGAAGCGGTCGGCGTTGGGCGCCCAACGCACAAGCCCGTATTCGTTCACGGCCACGACCGCGTCGCGCTCGGCCCGAAACGCGGCCACCGTCTCAAGCAGGTTCTCCAACCAGGCCCGGTTCACCCATTCCGGCCGGCCGTCGTAATTCGCGTCGAAGAAGCCGGGGTACGTGTAATCCACGTTGGGCGGGTGCTGGTGGGTGTATACATGCGGCGCGTATTGGTGAACCGCATACACGGTGCGCGGGTCGTCGGTGGGCTCGACATAGGGCAGCCACTCGATCGCGCTGTAGCCCATGCCGCCGACGAGGATGGGCGTTTGCTCATCCACCTCGCGAATCGCGGCCGTGATACGCGGGAAGAGTTGGTTCCAGTCGTATAATGTGCCGCCGTATGTCTCGTAGAACGCTTCTGGATCCCATTCGTCCAATGGATCGCCAAGGGGATAACTTCCCACCTCGTTGCTGTTCGGTTCGCACATCAGGTCATAGCCCACGACGATGGGATTGTCTTTGTAGCGTTGGGCCGTATATCGCCACATCTCGGCCCAGGCGTCCTGCGCGGCCGCGTCGCCCCAGACGCGATTGTTGTAATAGGCGGGGTCGAACCAGCCCTCTTCGGGATCGGATTCGGTGTCT
>JAADII010000098.1 GCA_013151415.1 Chloroflexota bacterium | reverse complement strand
CCGGCCTGGCGGCTGAGCTACCGGGAAATGAACGCGCGTGCGAACCGGCTGGCCAACTGGTTGCGCTCGGTCGGGGTGAGCAAGGGGGATCGAGTGGGTGTTTTGGCCCGGGATGGCGTGGAGCACCTCGATTGCTTCTACGCCTGCGGCAAGTTGGGCGCGATCCACACGCCTTTCAACTGGCGTTTGCACTGGCGCGAACTTGTGCAACTGATGGAACAAACCACACCCAAAGTTCTGATCTTCTCCCACGATTTCAAAGACGCGGTCGCGCAGATCATGTCGGCCATCGAACAGACGCCCGCGGCCATTGGCCATCTTCTGCACCTCGATGGCGACGGCGTTTCAGGAAGCCTCCACTTCGAGAGCGTTTTGCAACACTCGCCCACGGCTCCCGTCACCTGCGAAGGCCTGGACAAAGAGGACATCGCCTGTTTGCTGTTCACCGGGGGCACCACAGGCTTGCCCAAGGCCGCGATGATCAGCCACCGCATGATCGCCTGGAACATCATGAACACGGTCATTCATGACATCGCGCATGATGACGTGTATCTCAACGTGTTCCCCTTGTTTCATACGGGCGGTCTTTTCGTCTACCTTTCTTCGCAAGTCGCGCTGGGCAACACGACCATCCTGCTGCGGGAGTTCGATCCCGCGCGGGTGCTGGAACTCATCGAGCGAGAGCGCGTGACCGTGTTCGCGGGCGTGCCCACCATGTATCAGATGATGACCCAAGCGCGGAATTGGGCCGACGCGGACCTGAGCAGCCTGCGCTTTTGCACCAGCGGCGGCGCGGCCTTGCCCGTTCCTCTGGTGGAAAAATACGCGGCTGAAAAGGGCGTGCGCTTCAAACAGGGCTTTGGCATGACCGAATTCGGGCCGGGATTGTTCGCCCTGGCCCCTGAGGACGCCATCCGCAAAGCCGGGAGCATTGGCCGCCCCAATTTCTTCATCGATGCGCGCGTGGTGGACGATCAGAATCGTCCCCTCGGCCCCAATCAGGTGGGCGAGCTGGTTCTGAAAGGCCCCAGCATGTGCTCCGGTTATTTCAACCAACCGGACGCGTTCGCGGAAGTGCTGGACGACGAGGGCTGGTTCCACACCGGCGACCTGGTGCGGTATGACGAGGAATGGTATTTCTATGTGGTGGATCGGAAAAAGGATATGTTCATCTCCGGCGGCGAAAACGTCTATCCGGCCGAGATCGAGCAAGTCTTATACAAACATCCCGCGGTGCACATGGCCGCGGTCATTGGCGTCCCGGATGAGAAGTGGGGACAGGTGGGCAAGGCCATCGTTGCGCTCAAGCCGAACGCGACCGTCACCGAGGCTGAGCTTCTCGCCTTTCTAAAAGACCATCTGGCCCGCTATAAAATCCCCAAATCGGTGGTTTTCGTGGACGCCTTGCCCCTTTCCGGCGCGGGCAAAATCCTCAAGACCGAGTTGCGTAAGCAGTTTGGAGGTGAGGCATGATGGATCGCGTGGCCAAAAAGCGCTTTTCATTACCCGGCTTTCGTTTCGACGATGGCCATGTGCTCAATGTCGAGATCGGCTACGAGACCTATGGCGAATTGAACGCCGCTCGCGACAACGCAGTGCTCATCTGCCATTATTGGACAGGCACATCGCACGCCGCGGGCCGATACGCGCCGGACGACGAGCTTCCCGGCTGGTGGGATGCGCTCATTGGGCCGGGCAAGGCCATCGACACGGACCGCTTTTTCGTCATTTGCTCAGACACGTTGTCCAATGTGCAGGCGAGAGACCCGCGCGTGATCAGCACCGGCCCGGCCAGTATCGATCCGAGCACGGGCAAACCCTTTGGAAGCCGCTATCCCGCGCTCACCTTTGGCGATATCGTGCGGGTGCAACGGGCCTTGATGGCGCACTTAGGCGTCGAGCATTTACATGCGGTGGGTGGACCGTCGGGCGGGGGGATGCAGGCGCTGGAATGGGCCTGCGCGTATCCCCATTTCGTGGACAGGGCCTTCGGCGTGTGCACATATGGCCGAACCAGCCCCAACTTCACGTTGGGCGTCTATCGCTGGTGTCGCGATCTCATCCACGCGGACCCCAACTGGCGTGGCGGGGACTATTACGACGGTTCGGGGCCAGAACAGGGTTTGAAGCAGGCTCTGCAGGTGATGACCCTCCTGGCGCAAACGCCCGCGCGCATCAATCAGGTGGGGCGGGCCGCGGGTTGGGGCGTCGCGGACGAGGATGGGCGTTTTCCCTTCGAAAAAGAACTGGACGCGTTTATCGAGACGCGCGCGACCTACGCCGACGCCAACGCACTGCTAACCATCGGTCGCGCGGCCACCGTGTTCGACGTGGGCGCGGGTCGCGGGGGATTTTCGCGCGCGCTGGCCAATGTTCGGGCTGACATTTTGCTGATCCCATGCGAACAAGATCTCTTTTTCCCGCCCTCGGATAGTGAAGATGTGGTGCGGGCCGTGCAAGCAGGCGGCGGTCGCGCTGAACTCTATCCGGTGTCGAGCGATTGGGGGCACTTCGCCTGTGTTTTTCATACCGACCTTTTTGCACAACGAATCCACGATTTCTTGCTCTCAGGAGGCGCATCATGAACGACATTCCCCATCTCGAAGGAACGACTTCCCAATTCATCGACACCGACCGCATTCGCTTTCACGTTTTGACATGCGGTCCCAAAGAGGGCGCGCCGGTGGTGTTTGTACATGGCAACTTTTCCGCGGCCATCTTTTGGGAAGAGATCATGCTGGCCTTGCCCGAGGGCTATCGCGGCGTCGCGCCC
This sequence comes from Chloroflexota bacterium, assembly GCA_013151415.1. Taxonomy (GTDB): domain Bacteria; phylum Chloroflexota; class Anaerolineae; order J102; family J102; genus JAADII01. Next base: position 45,225 of record JAADII010000098.1, on the reverse strand, counting down.
GACCTGCGGGGTTATGGCTGGACCGAGGACAAGCTCATCGACGCGCGCCGCGGCTATCGCGTCTGGTCGGACGACCTGGCCGCGCTATTTGCGGCCATGAGTCTCGAGCCAGCGCATCTGGTGGGATGGTCGTTGGGCGGAGGCGCGCTTTACCGCTTTCTCATCGATTACCCCGATCTCGTTCGCTCCATCACCCTGGTGAATCCGGTCTCGCCCTATGGATTTGGCGGCACCAAAGGTTTGGACGGCGAACCCTGTTACGATGATTTCGCGGGTTCGGGCGGCGGCGTGGTCAATCCCGAATTTGTGAAGCGCATCAAAGCCGGCGATCGCAGCGACGAAGACCAAAACTCGCCGCGCAACGTCATCAACGCCTTCTACTACAAACCGCCTTTCCGCGCGGCCCGCGAGGAGGACTTTCTCACCGCGGCCTTGCAGGAAAAAGTGGGCGAAGATCGCTACCCAGGCGATTTCGTCCCCTCACCCAACTGGCCCAACGTCGCGCCGGGCGTGTGGGGGCCTATCAACGCGGGCAGCCCCAAATATGTGCGAGACGATGTGCCCGCCTTGCTGACCATGGCGCGTAAACCACCCATCCTTTGGGTGCGCGGCAGCGACGATCTCATTGTGTCGGATAACTCGTTCTTCGATTTCGGCGCGTTGGGCAAGATGGGGCTTGTTCCCGGATGGCCCGGTGAGGATATCTTTCCGCCCCAACCCATGGTGAGCCAAACGCGCACAGTGTTGGAGGACTATGTTCGCACCGGTGGCGCGTTCACTGAGCATGTAATCCCCGACACGGCGCACGCTCCCCACATCGAAAAGCCCAAAGCATTCAACGACATCTTCCACGCTTTTCTCGCGCAAGCTTAGCTCTCCTGAAAAAAGCTATTCCACCACTGAGTTCGCTGAGAGCGCGAAGAAACAGTGGGCGTTTTAAGAGAAAAATATGGCTCAATTCACCTCATTTTCCTCTCTGCGTCCTCCGCGGGCTCGGCGGTGAACCTTTTTTCAGTGAAGCCAACCCCGAAACCTCGAACCCCCAACCCTTCCCAATCTCCACCGAATCTCAACCAATCTCCACTCAACCTCTCCTCCCTCTCAAAAGGAGTCAACAGAATGAAGAAAGCCATCTTGCTTATCACACTGCTGACCGCGTTGGCGTTGCTGACGGCGTGTGGCGGCGGACAGGCCGAACCCACGGCCACCTCGCCACCCCCACCCCCCACCAAAGCGCCTGAGCCGACCAAGGCTCCGGAGCCTACCGAAGCCCCTACGCCAACCAAAGCGCCCACGGCCACCGAAGCCCCATCCGAAGCCAAGCTCACTTGCGCTCAGCCCATCAAGATCGGTTTCATCACCGACCTGTCCGGGCCGTTGGCCATCTACGGAAACATGACCCAGCGCGGATTCCTGGCCGGGCTTGAGTACGCAGCCGACGAAGCCGACCCCGACAACGGCGTCTACAAGCTCGGCGACTGCGAAATCCAGGTCTTCCTCCGCGATGACCAGGGCAGCGCCGACAACACCGCATCCCTGGCGCGCGAACTCATCGATGTCGAAGACGTGGACATCCTCGTGGGCACGGTATCCTCCGGCTCCACCGCCTCCTTGCAGGAGATCGCCAAAGAAAACGATATCGTCCTCATCGTCGCACCGGCCGCGGCCAACGACATCACCGGCGCCAACTTCAACGACCACACCTTCCGCGTCAGTCGCGAAAACTACCAGGACTTCATCAACCTCTGTCAGTATCTCACCACCCAATACAAGACCTTCGTCCAGATCGCGCCTGATTACAGCTTTGGCTACGGCGGCGCTCAATCGGCCCGCGACGCCTGCACCTTCTTCGGCGGCCAGTTCGTGGCCGATGACATCTTCGCCCCCATCGACACCACCGACTTCACCCCCTACATGGAGCAAATCCTCGACTCCGGCGCTGAAGCCTGGATCGTCACCTGGGCCGGCGGCGGCTTCATCCCCATGTTCCAGACCGCAGCCGAACTGGGCGTGCTCGATGAGATGGGCCTGGGCGTCTCCTTCTTCGACAACCGCACCATGGCCGCGGTGTTCAGCCCCGTCATCGACCGCATGAAAGGCCAGATCAGCGGCATCCTCTACCATTACACCCTCCCCGACAACGAGATCAACGACTGGTTGGTGGAGAAGATCAAGGCCGACTACGGCGAGCCGCCCGACCTCTTCGACGCCGACGGCATGAATGCAGCGCTCCTCGCCATCGAGGCCATCAAGGCCACAGGCGGCGACGCCAGCGCAGCCGCGCTCATCAGCGCCATGGAGGGCATGACCTTCGACGGCCCCAAGGGCGAGATCACCATCCGCCCCGAAGACCATGTGGCCATCCAGGACATGTACATCGTCAAGCTGCTCAACCTGGACGACCCCGAGTTCAAGTACTACGAACTGGTCAAGACCAACCGCCCCGAGCCGCCCTGTCTCCTCCCCGAAGACCAGCAAGATCGCTGCGGAGACCTCCCCGTCGGCAGCCTCAGCGGCCAATAGTCTGCTCCGGCATGGTTCATTTCAAGTCGAGGGTTCTTGACAAATCGTGATGAACCATGCCGGGCATTCACTTCGTCCTTCCATGTCCATCATTCTCGAAACCCGGAACTTGCGCAAGGAATTCGGCGCGTTGGTGGCCGTGGATGACGTGAGCATTCGGGTCGAAAAAGGCTCTTTTCACGCCATCATCGGCCCCAACGGCGCGGGCAAAACCACCCTGTTCAACCTCCTCAGCGGCAACTTGCCCCCCACCCGCGGCCATATTTTTTACAAGGAGCAAGATATCACGCGTTTGCCCGCACACCGCATGGCGCATATCGGCATTGGTCGCTCTTTCCAGATCACGAACATCTTCCCCAACCTGACCGTGTTCGAGAACGTGCGACTGGCCGCTCAGGCTGTGGGCAAAGACAATTTTCGTCTTCTCAGCCCCGCGTCTCGTTTCCGGCGGTACGAGGAACGCGCCTGGGAGGTGATCCGCCAGGTGGGGCTGGACGAACGCGCGTTCATGCTCGCGCGCACCTTACCCCACGGCGATCAGCGCAAGCTGGAACTGGGCATGTTGCTCGCGCCCGACCCCGAACTGTTGCTGCTGGACGAACCCACCGCGGGCATGGCCGCAGAGCAAGTTCCTGAGCTCATGTCCCTGATCCGGCGGGTGCGCGAGACCGGCGACAAGACCATCATGCTGGTGGAGCACAACATGAACGTGGTCATGCAGGCGTCGGACGTGATCACGGTCATGCACCAAGGCGCGGTGCTGGCCGAGGGAACTCCCGCGGAAATCGCCGCGAATGAGATCGTGCAAAAGGCGTATCTCGGAGGACTGTATACATGACGATGAGACGATAACGGCCACCGATCAACTGTGAACTGTTCACGGATTCACGCATCACTGACCACCGATTACTTGCCCTCCCATGCCCGCCCCCATCCTCTCCCTCCAATCCATCCACACCTTCATCGGCCGCTTTCACATTTTGGAAGGGGTTTCCCTGGACGCGCCCGAAGGAAGCATCACGGCCTTGCTGGGTCGCAATGGCGCGGGCAAAACCACCACGCTCAAATCCATCCTCGGGCTGACGCCGCCCAGCCAGGGCAAAATCCTTTTCAACGGCGAGGAGATTCAGGGCCGGCGGCCTTATGAAATCGCGGCCTTGGGCATTGGCTATGTCCCCGAGCATCGGGCCATCTTTCGCGACCTGAGCGTGTACGAAAACCTGAAGATCGCGGAGCGTAAGAAGGGCGATCTCGAGCGCAAAGCCGATTTCATCTTCGGTCTTTTTCCCGACCTCAAACGTCTGATCCACCTCTCGGGCGCGAACCTGTCGGGCGGGCAACAACAGATGCTGGCCGTGGCCCGCGCCCTGGTTCCCGACAACGAACTTTTGCTCATCGACGAACCCAGCGAGGGCCTGGCGCCGGTCATCATTGAGCAAATGATGGAGGCCATCAAGGCCCTTTCGGCCAAGACCACCGTGCTGCTGGTTGAGCAGAATTTCCTGGTGGCCAGCACTTTGGCCGAGCATTATGTCATCATCGAGGAAGGCCGCACCGTCAAGCGCGGTCTCATGGCCGATCTCATCCACGATGAAGCCGCGATCCATCGCTATCTCGGCGCGGCGTGAGATGTCCTTTCCCTCACACCCTTCCCGCCCCATCGGTGTCGCATCCCGGTTTCCTTCTCATTTCAACCGGACGATGAGACGATGGACGATGGGACGATGAAACCCCAACCCCGACCTCAACCTCAACCTTAACCTTAACCTCCTCTCCCCCATGTCTTCATTCCGCACCCATCGCGCACAGTGGATCATCCTGGCTGCGCTGGCGCTCCTATTCCTGCTGGCCGCGCAGGGCATGAGCACCCGCGACTGGCTGGTGACGGTGCTGCGCGGGCTGTCGGTGGCCGCGGTGACCTTTCTGGTTGCATCCGGTTTCTCCATCATCTTTGGTCTCATGGATGTGCTCAACCTGGCCCACGGCGCGCTGTTCATGCTGGGCGCGTATGTGGGTTGGACGGCCTACGTGCGGCCGGACACGGTCATCGATCTGGCCACGCCCGTGTTGCTGTTTCTGGCCGGATTCGCGCTCTCGCCGGCGCTCACCCTCGGTCTGAGCCGGATTCCGGCTCGGCTGCGGGAGCGACGCGCGTTCGCCTGGGGTCTGTTGGCGGCCGCGTTGCTCGTCCTCTATCTCGCGCTCCCGCACGCGCCAATGGCCGCGTGGCATCCCGGCGAATACACCGATAGCCCCATCGTCTGGACACAGACGTTCGAGGCCGAGCGAGTGGCCGAATTAGCGCAACCTGCGGTGGCGGAAGTCCCGGCGTGGTTGGTTTGGAGCGGCATTTTATTGGGCGGGCTGTTGCTGGCCGCCAGCCTGATCGCGTTCAATATGCAGCGACGCCCTCCGGTCGCGGTCGCGAGCGCGGCCCTCCGGCGCGGTCTATTCCTCTTTCTGGCCCTGCTCACGGTCGCCCTGCTTATCTACGGTTTCAATACCCCCCTCACCGCGTTCATGCTGAGCCTGAGCAGCAACTGGCTCTTCCTATTCGCCATTGTCATGGCCGTCATCACCGGCGTGGGCCTGGGCGGCCTGATGGAATCCACGCTGATTCGGCCTCTCTACGAACGCGCGCTCTACCAGATCATGCTCACCTTCGGGTTGGCCTTCATCGGCACAGAGATTGTGCGCGCGGTGTGGGGGCGGTCGGGCTTCACCATGCCCAAACCCGAACTTTTCGCGGGGCGCGGCGAGGGTTGTCCGGCCACGAGCATTGGCGGTTGGCTGCAACACCACTGCTCCACCATCGTCATCGAAATCGCCGGCGAAAAAGCGCGCATCCGCACCTACAACGAACTCTTCCTCATCGTTATGGGCGTGCTGGTGCTGGTGGTGGTGTGGCTCATCCTGCAACGCACCCGGTTGGGCATGATCATCCGCGCGGGGGTGCAGGATAGCGAGATGGTGGAGGCGCTGGGCATCGATGTGCGTCGCGTGTTCACCCTGGTTTTCGCATTGGGCGTCGGCCTGGCTGCGTTGGGCGGCGTCCTGGCCGCTCCTGCGACCGGCCTTTCCGACGCGATGGGCGCGCACGTGCTGCTCACCGCGCTCATCGCCCTGGCCATCGGCGGGCTCACCAGTTATCCGGGCGCGGCCGTGGGCTCGCTCATCGTCGGCCTGATGCAGCAATTTATCATCAAATACGGTCAGATCGGCATCCAATTGCCCTTCATGGACGAGCCCTTCAAGCCCACCCCGCCCCTGGTTCCCGCGTCCACCGTCCTGCTCATGGTCGTCGTCCTGCTTCTCATGCCCCAGGGACTCTTTGGTCGACGAGAATAACTTTGGAGGATCGACGCCCATGACACGCCTACGCCCGCACATTTCCCTGCTTCTCTTGCTTCTCATCCTGGCCCTTCTCCCCTTCCTTGTGGGGCTGCTCGATGGGCAATCCCCCGCGAGCATGTTGGCCGGAGAAGCGGGCCGCTCCAAGTTCATCCAGGGCCTGATGATCGAAATCTTCATCCTGGCCATTTACGCGGTCAGTTACGACCTGATCTTGGGCGTCGCGGGCATTCTCTCTTTTGGTCACGCCATGTTCTTCGCGGTGGGCGCATACGCGACGGGCATTCTATTGAAAAGCGCGGGATGGTCGTTGGGGCCGACGCTGATCGCGGTGGTGGGGTTGGGCCTGGCGCAGGCGATATTGTTTGGCGTGGTGCTGGCGCGAGTGTCGGGCATCACCTTTGCGCTGGTGACCTTGGGGTTGGCGTATGTGTTCGACATCCTGATCAAAACGCGTGAGTTGGGCGAGTATACGGGCGGTGATGTGGGTCTTCAGGGCATCCCCCGTCCCGACTTTCTCAACCCCTCGGACGAACGACTTCGTTTCTATTACCTGATGCTGGTCTTCGCGGCGCTGGTCTATCTGCTCTATCGCCGGTTTGTCGATTCGCCCACCGGTCGGGTGTGCATCGCCGCGCGCGAAAACGAGGAGCGCGCCCGCATGTTGGGCTTCAACACCATCCTTTTCAAATTCGTGGCGCTCACCATGGCTTCCATTTCGGCGGCGCTGGCCGGCATGGCCTACGCGCTCTTTCAACCCATCGTCAGCCCCGAGGTGGCCGGGCTGGGATTCACGGTCGAGGGGCTGCTGATGGTGCTCATGGGCGGCATTGGCGCGCTCAGCGGCCCCATGCTGGGCGCGGCCCTGTTCAAATTCATGGATTTTTACTTCAATAAATGGTTTGGCGAGAGCGCCAGCTTCATGGTGGGCGCGATCTACGTGCTGATTGTGCTCTTCTTGCCCTATGGCCTGGTGGGAACATGGCGAATGCGGCGTCGGGACATGCTGGCGGGATGGGAAGAGTTGCTCGAACGTTGGCGCAAGATGATGGGATGAAAGAGCCGCCGCCGGCCCCTTCAGGGCCGCGTGAGATCGAGAAGACCGATCAGTAGAGCCGCGACGCCAAACCATCCCGCCATACTGAGTTGTTCGTGAAAGAGCAAAGCCGCCAAAATGGCCGCGGTTCCCGGCTCGGCCAGGGCCAGAAACACGGATGTGGTGGCCGTGAGACCGCGCAGGCCGCGCACATAAAGATAATAGGCGAAAGCCGTGGCCATCACACCCAAATACAACGCGATTAGCCAGCCCTGCCAGGGCAAAGCGAGATCGGCCGCGGTGGGAAGCGCCAGGGGCGAAACCAGCAAGGCCGCGCCCGCAAATGTGATGAAAATGATGCGCGTGACGCTGTATTCGCACACCAAACGACGCGCGACGATGGCATAGGTGGCCCAACTCGCAGCCGCGGCCAGGGCCAACGCATTGCCCATAAGATAATCGCGGCGCACCAAATCGCCCGGATTTCCCAACCCCAACACCAAAGCCACCCCCACCAAAGCCAGCAAACCCGCCCGCCACACGCGCGCATCCACCCGCTCGCGCAAGAAAACCGGTTCGGCCACGGCCACCAAAATAGGCGCTGTGCAGATGCTGAGAAACGCGGCCGCGGTCACGGTGGTGCGCTGCACCGCGGCGAATATGAATATCTGATACGCGGCCATGCTGCTCATGGCCAAAGCCCACCAGAGCGCATCTTGGCGGGCCATGCGCCAGGGCGCGCCGCGATCCACGCGAAACGAGAGCATGGCCAAGAGGGGCGCGGCCAACCCCAATCGAAATAGACTCACCATGAGGGGGCTGACCTCGCCCAACGCGTAGAGCCATTTCCCGGCCACGCCCACCGTGCCCCACAGCACGGCCGCGGCAACGACAAGATAGGATGCTTGCTGCGAGGAAGACACCGGAGAAAGGGATGAGATAAGGGGGCGATAACGCGTTGATCAGCATGAACGAGACACTGGACCTCAGCCCCCTGTGGATAACTCGCCTATTCCTGTGGAAAATCAGGGACGCCTGTGGATAACCTTTGCACGGGAGCGGCCCAATCGCTCCAAAAAACGCTGCTCAGATACGCATGCGCGCCCGACGATTGCAGGGCCACGGCCATCTCGCGATTGAGCTTATTGCTCACCTCGCCGCCGTTCATGGAGCCGAGCGACACCCAGCGTTCATTGCCCAAACTCAACAAATGAATCTTGGCGTGAATGCCGCCCAAGGTGGGATTGCCCACCTTCGCTTCCAAATCCAGACCTTCATCCTGCGCCACCTGGTTTACATAGGCCGCGGTTCCGGCGTTGCTGCGCTTGGCCTCGGGGTCATCGAAAAAACCATCCAGCAATAGGCGCACGCGAGCGCCGCGACGGGCCGCGGCGATGAGCGCCTCCAAACGAGGATTCGGATCATCCGTAGGGTTGCTATCGGTCGCCCCCCAAAACGGGTGTTCATACAATTGCTGCACGAGAATCTCATCTCCGGCGCCGGCTTGGGCCAGCAGGTCGAGCAAGGGGCCGGGCGTAAGACTGGACTCGGGCGAAGTGAAAAGATAGCCCTCGGTCACGTCGGGCGCGGTGTAGGGCTGCGGATAACGCACTGCATAGCCCGATTGGTTGGATGTGGTGGGCGGCTTGTAGCCGGATGGCGGCAGGCCATACTGAGGATGATCCGCTCGCCAGGTGAAGATATCGGGATGAGCGGGATCGTCGTCATCTTGAAAGATGGCCAGGCCGCGGGCCACCAACGTGGGTTCGGTGAGGATAACGCCATAACCGCGACGCCCTTGAGTTTGCCCATCGCTCGTATCCGAAGACGGGGGCATGCTGCTGGCCTTGAAATTCTCCGTGCCCACGAACAGGGTCTGGCCATCGACGATGATGAACTTGGCGTGCTGCGAAGGATAGCGATCATGCGCGCCCTCGATGTCGTTCACCATGAAATCCACCTGCCCGCCCGCCTCGGTGATCCGTTGCCCCACCCAACGGGATTCGTCGCTCAGCCCGCCCACCGGCGAGCCTTCGAGCAGCAGCTTCACCTCGACCCCGGCCTGGGCGCGCTCCACCAGCACATCCACCAGGTCGGGGTGATTGATCTCGTAGGTTTCGAGATAGATGCTGCTTTGGGCGTTGGCCAGCAGATCGCGCACCGGGCCAAACATGTTATCGGGCGCAACCAAAAACTGAGCCGAGAAGGGATTGGATGCCTCGCGGCTTACGTGCGCGGCTTGAGAGAAGCGAAGGAGCTCCCATCCAGGGTAAGCCGCTCGACGACCGCGCGCAGGATCAAGATTGCCTTGGGCCCAATCCGCGGCCGAGTCTGTATCGCTCAGGGGAAGCAGCGTCAGAGGATCGAAAAGACGGTAAAAAATTTGGCCTTCACGGGCGAAGCGGGTTCCACGGCTATAGTAATTGACCGCATCGCCCTGCCAGCCTTCGATGCTTGCATCTCCACCGGCAAAAGCCGCTGCATCGACCACGCGCTCATCGGGAGCGAGCAGCTGCAGTTCGTCGCCACTGTTGCTCAGTCGCGGGGCCTGGCCAGTGGCGTTGGGGATGCCTGGATCGGAATCCGCGCCGTATTCACAATCGGCGTCGCGACCCCATTCCTGACGAAAAGCCCGCGCGTTATACGCACACCAGGCGAACTCGCGCGGGGCCAGGGGCAGGTCGGGTAGGATGACGGCCCCCTCACCATCTGTGAGACGCCAGCCCTTGAGGGTGAGCCAGGCGTCGCCCGTGTTTTGGATGACCACGGTTTCATCCATATCTTGCGACGCGAGCCCATCGGGCAGGAACGCGACGATGTGAACGCGAGCCGCGGCCGCGGTGTTGGCCACGCGGGCCTGGAGAGGGAGAAAAAGCGTGGTTGGCGCGTCCGCGCGCGCGGGTTGCAGCGGGGTGGAGGCCGCGGCCAACCACGAGAGCGAGGTGAGCAAAAAGGCGAGAACAAAGCGAAGCATAGAAGCCTCCTGTAGGGGCGAGATAGGATGCGAATATGATTGAACCTCAAAACGGAAAAAGAGGCAAGGAGGCGTTCTCGCGGTTGTTGTCGGCGGTTGGTGGAGCGAAAAAGCCCTTTGAAAACGATTTCATTGACATAATATCGAGTTTTAGGAGGTTTTACAGCATTTTTCGGCCCGAAATGGGGGTGTTTTGAGAACGCCAATCGCGTTTTGAAAACGATTTCATCACGAAATTTCAGCCATTTCCCCGCAAACGCGCTTTCCCAAATGGAGCTGATAAAACGCCATTTCATTTAGCCCCGGATTCGCCGCCCGCGCTTTCGCCCTGAAAGGATTTGGGTAAAAAAACGGCGGGATGACGAAGCTTTCGTCTCGTCATCCCGCCTTTTTAATCGCGTTGCAGGAGAAGCATCAGGCCGGGCGGAAATCACCCTCCACCACGTCCTCTTCTTCGCCGCCAGGCGCAGCGCCTGGCGTAGCTTCGGGTCCGGTCTGATATTGACCGTCGCCGCCCGCGGCGCTTTGGGTTTGCTGATAGAGCTGTTGCGACAACGCGTGACTGGCCTGCTGCAATTGTTCAGTGAGCGTGCGGATGCGGCTCACATCATCGCCATCCATGGCCTGCTTCAATTCATGGATGGTGTTTTCAATCTGGCCGCGTTCGGTCGCGGGCACTTTGTCGCCCAGCTCGTTCAGCGCCTTTTCGACCGCATAGATGACGCTATCGGCCGTATTGCGGGCGTCCACCAGCTGGCGTCGTTGCTCGTCCTCGCGCTCGTGCTCCTTGGCCTCCCGCACCATGCGCTCCACTTCCTCTTCGCTCAGATTCGTGGTCGCCGTGATCTTGATGCTTTGCTCCTTGCCTGTGGCCTTGTCTTTCGCGGTCACGTGCAAGATGCCGTTGGCGTCGATATCAAAGGTGACCTCGATCTGAGGCACGCCGCGAGGCGCGGGCGGGATGCCATCCAGGCGGAAGTTGCCCAGGAGTTTGTTGTCGCGGGCCATGGGGCGTTCGCCCTGCAAGACCTTGATGTCCACCGCGGTTTGATTGTCCTCCGCGGTGCTGAAGATCTCGGTCTTGCGGGTGGGGATGGTCGTGTTGCGGGGGATCATCACCGTCATCACGCCGCCGAGGGTCTCGACGCCCAGGCTCAGCGGGGTCACATCGAGCAGCAAGACATCTTTCACCTCGCCGCCCAACACGCCGGCCTGAATGGCCGCGCCAATGGCCACGACCTCGTCGGGGTTGACGGTCTTGTTGGGCTCTTTGCCCGTGAGCTCGCGCACCAGGTCCTGAATCATGGGCATGCGGGTGGCGCCGCCCACCAGGATCACTTCGTTCAAATCGCCTTGCGAAAGGCCCGCATCGCGCAGGGCCTGCTCAAAGGGCGTGCGGCAGCGTTGCACCAGGTCTTCGGTGAGTTGCTCAAACTTGCTGCGCGAAAGCTTCATCTGCAAGTGTTTGGGCCCGCTGCTGTCCGCGGTGATGAAGGGCAGGTTGATCTCGGTTTCCTTGACGCTGGACAGTTCGATTTTGGCCTTCTCGGCCGCTTCGCGCAGTCGTTGCAGGGCCTGACGGTCGGCGCTCAGATCAATGCCTTGATCCTTTTTGAATTCCTCGATCATCCAGTTGACGATGCGCTCATCCCAGTCATCGCCGCCCAGGTGCGTATCGCCGGCCGTGGCCTTCACCTCGATAACGCCTTCGCCAACCTCCAACACGGAGACGTCGAAGGTGCCGCCACCCAGGTCGAAGACGAGGATGGTTTCATCGGCCTTTTTGTCCAGGCCATAGGCCAGGGCCGCGGCCGTGGGTTCATTGATGATGCGCAACACTTCCAGACCCGCGATTTTGCCCGCGTCTTTGGTGGCCTGGCGTTGGCTGTCGTTGAAATAGGCCGGGACGGTGATCACGGCCTGTGTGACCGGCTCGCCCAGATATGCTTCCGCATCCTTCTTGAGCTTGGCCAGGATCATGGCGCTGATCTCTTGGGGCGTGTAGGTCTTGCCCATGACCGGGGCCTCGACGCGCGCGTCATCCTTGGGCCCGCGCACGATCTTATACGACACCATTTGCATGGTGCGCTGGGTTTCGGGATCATCGAAGCGGCGGCCCATGAGCCGCTTGATGGAATAGAATGTATTTTCGGGATTGACAATCGCCTGACGTTTGGCGGTCATGCCCACCAGGCGTTCGCCGTTCTTATTGAAAGCCACCACCGACGGCGTAGTGCGTCCGCCTTCTGCGTTGGGAATAACGGTCGCGGACCCGCCTTCCATGACGGCGATCACGCTGTTGGTGGTGCCGAGGTCGATGCCTACGATTTTAGCCATCTGTATCAAGCCTCCTCAATGTTCGTAAAGTGTCAAAATAAGATTGGGGTGGAACCGATGAGTTCACTTATGAAAACGCATGAAGCCGATTTTGCGCGCGTATGTTCACAGCATCTTGAGCATACGCCACAAACATATATCGAACGTTAGGTTAGTATTAGCGTAGTATATGAGGCGCGGGTTTAGGAGGGGCGGCGCTATCGTGCTATACTTTTGGTGGTTGCGATCACCCCTCACGAAACTTGCAATACGCAATACGAAACGCGCATGGAAGGCCTTCTTTCCGCCGAGATAACCGTCGTCACGCTGCTGCTGATTGTGGCCATTATTGCACTGGTCTCACAGCGGACGCGAATGCCCTACACCGTGGCGCTGGTTCTGGTGGGTTTTTTACTTTCTTTTCAAACATACATCACCCTTGATCTAACCGCAGATTTGATCTTGTTTCTTTTTCTGCCGCCATTGGTGTTCGAGGCGGCTTTGGCCATCCAGCCCCGGCTTTTGCGCAGCGTGTTGCTTCCGGTGACGCTCCTGGCCATTCCTGGCGTGTTGGTGGTGGCGGTGATCGTGGCCGCCGCGCTCACTGTCAGCGGCATGTTGCCCTGGCAATATGCATTGCTCTTCGGCTCGCTTATCGCGGCCACCGATCCGGTGGCGGTCATCTCGCTTTTCAAATCGTTAGGCGCGCCCAAGCGATTGGCCACTTTGGTGGAAAGCGAAAGTTTGTTCAACGACGCCACCACCATCGTCTTCTTCGGCATGATCTTCAGCATCCTATTTCTGGGGCGTTCGTTCACTCTCGCCGAGGCGGTCATCGAGTTCATGCGCGTGGCGCTAGGAGGCGCGCTGATTGGCGTGGTCATCGGCCATCTGGCCGATCGCGTCTTCTTCCATATCGACGACACGCTGATCGAGACCACATTGAGCGCGGTGGTGGCCTATGGCTCCTATTTGCTGGCGGAAGAGCTTCATATGAGCGGCGTCCTGGCCGTGGTGTTCACCGGTTTGTTCATTGGTTCGGGCAGCGCGCGCAGCATGTCGCCCACCACTCGCACCATGTTGCACAACTTTTGGGGGTACGTGGCCTTTATCGCCAATAGCATCATCTTCATTCTCATTGGCGCCGAGATCAATGTGGCGGGATTGGCCGAAAGCATGCTCGCCATTTTGCTGGCTGTGGCGGCTGTGCTTGTGGCTCGAATGGTCACTGTATATGGCTTTTCGGGGCTAAGCAAGGCGCTCGGAACTGTTGTGCCCCTCAAGCATCAACATATTCTCTTTTGGGGCGGATTGCGCGGCGCGGTCAGTTTGGCCCTGGCTCTTAGCCTGGCCCGCTCCTTGCCCAATCGCGATACGATTTTGCACATGACCTATGGCGTCGTGCTTTTCACGCTTTTGGTGCAAGGCACCACCATCAGCCGTTTGATGCGGCGCCTGGGCCTCACAGGCCGGCCCGCCATCGAAGTGAAATATGAGGCCTTGCAAGGACGATTATTGGCCACGCACGCGGCTTACCAGCGCATGGAGGAGCGCTATCGAAATGGGAGTCTCGACCCCCAGGCCTGGCGCATCATTGCGCCGGAGCTTCAAACGCGTATTCAGGAACTGGAAAAGGAAATCGCGCATCTGGCCGAGAATAATCCCGACATCCTGGAGCGCATCGTCCACTCTGCGCGTCGCGAAGTTTTGCGCACCGAACGCGCGGCGGTGTTATCTTTGCAACGCGAAGGCATTCTCTCTGAAGCCGTGGCCGAAGAGCTCATGCGCGAGATCGACGAGCAATTGGAAAACCCGCCCACCTCCGAGCCGGAGCTCTCTCAATCATCGCCGTTGGGCGCGCCCGGTGCGTAACGCGCCGTCCTTCTGTCCACTGGAGTCTGCCAAAAAAGCCTATTTTGGCTGCTTTTCAGCCCATTTTTCATACGAAGCAAGTGAATTCGACAATTCTCAAACAGACGCAATTCCACTTCTGCACCCCTTTACAAGAGGCTTCTCCCATGACCACTTTCTCCCTTCCTCCCACCCTTGCCGCTTTGCAAACCGATTTGCAAACCGCAGACCCGGCTGTATATGCAGCCATCCAAAAGGAGCGACAACGCCAACAAGACCACGCGGAACTCATTGCCTCTGAAAACTATGTGAGCCGCGCGGTGCTGGAAGCGGTCGGTTCGATCCTGACCAACAAATACGCGGAAGGTCTTCCATTCGCCCGTTATTATGGCGGTTGCGAGTATGTTGACATTATCGAACAATTGGCCATCGATCGCGCCAAAGAGCTTTTCGGGGCCGAACACGCCAATGTGCAACCCCATGCGGGGTCGCCGGCCAACGCCGCGGCTTATATGGCCCTGCTCAAGCCCGGCGACAAGGTGTTGGGCATGAAGCTGGACCATGGCGGGCATCTTACACACGGCGCTCGCTTCAATTTTAGTGGCAAGACCTACGAGTTTCACGCCTATGGCGTGAACCGCGAGACCGAACGCCTGGATTACGACGCGATTCGCGCTTTGGCCTTGCAAGTAAGACCCAACCTGATCTTGGTTGGTGCCAGCGCTTATCCTCGTTTCATCGACTGCGCGCCCTTGCGAGAGATCGCCGACGAGGTGGGCGCGTATCTCATGATGGACATGGCCCATATCGCCGGGCTTGTGGCCGCGGGCCTGCACCCCGATCCCGTGCCCTATTGCGATATCGTCACCTCCACCACCCACAAGACCCTGCGCGGCGCGCGCGGAGGGTTGATCCTATGCAAGGCCGAGCACGCGCGCAAGGTGGACAAGGCCGTATTTCCTGGCCTGCAAGGCGGCCCGCTCATGCACCAGATCGCGGGCAAGGCCGTCACCTTCCACGAAGCGCTTCAACCTTCGTTCAAAGCCTATGCTCAGGCTATCATCGACAACATGCAGGCCATGGCCGAAGAACTTATGGCCAACGGCCTGCGCCTGGTTTCGGGTGGAACCGACAACCACCTGGCCCTGGTGGATGTAACGCCCTTTGGCATTGGCGGCGCGCTGGCCGAAGATGCATTGGGCCGCTCCGGCATCACCGTGAACAAAAACCTGATCCCTTACGACCAGCGCAAACCCAACGATCCCAGCGGCATCCGCGTGGGCGCGGCCGCGATGACCACCCGCGGCCTGGGAACGGCCGAATTCCGCCAACTCGCGGCCTGGATGGTGGACGTGTTGCACAACCCCACGGACGAAGCCCTGCACGAGCGCATCGCGGCGCAGGTTCGCGAAATGCTGACGCACTTCCCCGCTCCGAGTTAGAGAAGAGTCAACAGATCAGGTTTCCTATGTCTATTCGGCATTGTCCCAATTGCGGCGCGGCTGTCAGTCATCAAGCGCCCGACTGTTACATGTGCGGCTATCGCTTCGCGCAGAAGAAGCCGCGCCGCGTTCGCCTCCCCTTCGCCGATCTCGCCCTGGTGTTCGGCATCGCGGCCGTCGTTCTCTTTTGGTGGCGTTGGGATGCAGAACAACGCGTCCTGGCCCTAACGCCCAGCCCCACCCCCACGGCCACCCTCACCCCCACGGCCACGCCCACCGCGACGCCCACCCCAACGCGAACGCCCACGCCCACCATCACGCCCACGCCCACGCCCATCTTTCACACCGTGGTCTCGGGCGACACCTATCTAGGCATTGCCGGACAATACGGCGTGACATTGGACGATTTATTGGCCGCCAACAACCGCACCACCAAAGACCTTTTGCGCGTAGGACAGGTGTTGTTGGTGCCGCCCCCGCGGCCCGAAGAGCAGCGATTCCCCGGCGTCACACCCGAACCCCTGACCGGCACGCTGAATTACACCGTTCAACAGGGCGACACTGTGAATGGGATCGCGATTCACTTTCAAATAGATGTGAGCAAGATTCTGGAAGCCAACGACATTCCCGATCCCAACAACCTTGTTCCCGGCTCTGTGCTCATCATACCCTTAGGGGAAGAAGAAGAGGAGGAGGCGACCGATGCAATCCGTCCCACGCCCGAGGTCGCCTTCCCCGCTCCCATCCTTATCAGTCCGCCCAACCAGGCCGAAATGCCTTTTGAACCGCCGCCGTTGCTTCGCTGGGTTACAGTGGGCCTGTTGCCCGAAGACGCCTGGTATCAAGTTCGCCTGAACTATCGCGACCCAGGTCTCGACGATCCCGAACCCATTCTCACCAAAGCGACCAGCGTGCGCCTGGATCCGGCCTTGCGTCCGCCCGATGACGCTGTGTCGCCGGGCATTTTTTGGCGAGTGCGCGTTGTGCGCATGGACGCCGACAACAATGCGACGCCTCTTGGCCCCCCCAGCAAGATGCGCTATTTCAACTGGCGATAATGGAGCGCCAAGCATAAATTTCTAATTTGATTTTCTCTTCGCCCCCGCGTCTCGGGGGCGAAATAGCTTTTCGGAAGAGCCGATGGCATGCAGGTCGTCTACTTGCGCCGACTTACCATAGGCCCAAGAGGACGACCGCCAATAAGATGCAGATGCAAATGCGGCACCACAAGGTTTGCATCCGGCCCGTAATTGATGAGCAAGCGGTAGCCCGATCCCGCGACGCCCTCCATTTCGGCCACCTTGTTGGCTGCATCGAACATCTCTGTGAGAATGTCGTCCTCGAACGCGCGCGGATCGCGGATGTCGTCGATGTGGCGATTGGGCACGATGAGCACGTGCACGGGAGCGACCGGATTGATGTCGCGAAAAGCGGTCACATGGGGGCCATTGTAAACGGTTTCCGAAGGAATCTCACCGTTGACGATCTTACAGAAGATGCAGTCGGACATGGGGTGACCTCCGTTGGTGGTTGTCTCAGATTTGACGCTCGTCAACCGGCTTTTAGCCGGTTTTTCTACGCGTAGCCTGCAAATTCATTTGCAGCTATTCGCGCGAGCAAGCCGGTTTTGTCTGCGTTGAGCCGGTGCAATTGGGCGGGGGTGATGCGGTTTTCGAGATGGAGATGGGCCGAAACGGTGGTCTCGACGCGCAAGTAATGATCGGTGTAACCCAACCAGCGCGTATGGCCATGATTCGTGGATTTGCCGGGGCCTTCCCAAAGCACCGCTCGCGTCGCGCCCACATAACGCGCCAGATACTCGGCCTTCATGGCCGCGGCCATGGCGTGCATCTGGCGGCTACGAGTGCGTTTGATCTCGGCCGGAACCTGGTCTTTCATGCGCGCGGCTGCGGTCCCCTCGCGGGGGGAGAAGGTGAAAATGTGCATGTGCGCGAAACCAATGCGTTGCACAAAATCCACCGTGGCCGCCCATTCGGCCTCGGTTTCGCCAGGGAAGCCCACGATCAGGTCGGTGGTTAGGGTCAGATCAGGGATGGCCGCGCGCGCGTCCTCGACCAGGCGGGCGTAAGTGGCTGTGTCGCAGCGCCGGGCCATGCGCCGGAGCGTGCTATCGCAACCGCTCTGTAGAGGAAGATGCAAATGAGGCATGAGACGGGGATTTTGCCACAGGTTCCAGAAGTGGGGCGGCAAATCCCACGGCTCCAGGGATGAAAGGCGCAGGCGGGGGATGTCGGTATGATGCAGGATCGCGTCCACCAACGCGTATAGGTCGGTCCCCAGGTCGCGACCATATCCGCCCAAATGCACGCCCGTGAGCACGACCTCTTGATATCCGCCGCGATGCAAGGCGTTGATTTCATCGATCACCGCATCGATGGGCCGGCTGCGCTCCGGGCCGCGGGCGATGGTGACGATGCAAAACGTGCAGCGATTGCGACATCCATCCTGCACCTTGACGAACGCGCGCGTGCGGCTGCCCGGATACATGTGCGCGCTTTCCGGCTCCGCGGCCATGGCCGGCATGGCGTGCAGATCGAGCCGCGTGCTCACCAACTCGACCAACCGCTCCTTTTCGTCATTGCCAATGACCAGGTCCACGCCCGTGAGCGCGGCCACCCGCTCCGGCTCTAGCTGCGCGTAACAACCGGTGATCACCAGTCGCGCTTCGGGGTTTTGGCGATGAAGCCGCTTGATAAATTGCCGCGATTTGCGCGCGGCTTCGGTGGTCACGGCGCACGAGTTCAGCAGCATGACTTGGGCCTCTTGCGGCGAATGCACCACCCGATGCCCTTGCGCCTGAAAGCGCCGCGCCCAACCCGCAACCTCGGCTTCGTTGAGCCTACAGCCAAGTGTGGTAAGATAAACGTTGCTCATACGCCATTTAGTCTATCATATTCGACTTCAGGTCAAAAAACGCGCGTTGCAGCTTCTCGCCTGGTCTCTTTTCCGGTATACTTTGAGGCCGAAATCAGAGGTCCACAGCCTTGAAGCCCGGTTGCAAAAGAGCGACGCTTGAGCGCGAGAGCGGATTTCAAGAAAAAACCGGGCGCCAGGCATCGGACGCTGAACACATTCCACACACAGGTGATCACTGAATATGCGAATCATTCTCTACACCGGCAAGGGCGGGGTGGGCAAAACCACCGTCAGCGCGGCCACAGCCTTGCGTTGCGCCGAATTGGGCTATCGCACCATTGTCGTCTCCACCGATCCCGCTCATTCGTTGGGCGATAGTTTTGATCAGCGCATTGGCCCCGAACCTGTGCGCATCGCCGATAAGCTTTGGGGGCAGGAGATCGACCTGCTTCACCAAATGGAGCGATATTGGGGTCGCGTCCAGCAATATCTCATGGCCCTTTTCGCCTGGCGCGGGATGGACAACCTGGTGGCCGAAGAAACCAGCGTGCTGCCCGGCATGGAAGAATTAGCCAGCCTGCTTCAGATCGCAACCCTGGCCGAATCGGGTGACTACGACGTGGTTGTGGTGGACATGGCCCCCACCGGAGCCACCTTACAACTGCTCGCCTTTCCCGAGATGGCCGCCTGGTACATCGAGAAGATATTTCCGGTGGAGCGCAAAGCCATGAAGGTGGCGCGACCATTGATGAAAGCCGTCACCGACATGCCTTTGCCCGAGGAGCAGCTTTTCGATGCGGTGGAAGAGCTGGTGCGCGATCTGCAACGCCTGGAGCGCCTGGTCACCAATCCCGATATCAGCACTGTGCGGCTGGTGCTCAATCCTGAGAAAATGGTCATCAAAGAGGCGCGGCGCGCGTTCACCTATCTCAATCTTTACAGCCTTTCCACCGACGCCATCATCAGCAACCGTCATATCCCCGATGTGGTGAGCGATCCTTACTTCGAAAAATGGAAGGCGAGCCAACACAAATACAGCGAGATCATCGAGCAATCGTTCAGCCCCTTGCCCATCTTTCAGATTCCCCTATTCGAGCGTGAAGTGGTGGGAGCCGAGATGTTGCGTCGCGTGGGCGAGGCCACATATCATGGTCAGGACCCCACCACGATTTTCTATAAGGGCAAACCCCAACAAATTATCAAGCGCGATGGCGAATATTTGCTCATCATCCCCTTGCCACTGGTCGATAAGCAAGAAGTCAAGCTTCATCGCGGAGTGCACGACGAACTGATCGTGCGCATTGGCAACTGGAAACGGCACATCAGTTTGCCCCAATCGCTCATGGGGCGGCGCATCGCGGGCGCGCGCTACCGCGAAGACCATCTGGAAATCCGCTTTCTGGATCGACGGAACGGATCACAGAGCGACTGAGGTTAACACGCTTTCCTCCCAGGCCAAGTAGGCCTCGCGCAGACGCCGGGTGATAGGGCCAGGTTCGCCCAATTTATGTTCGCCCACCTGGCGGATGGGCAACACCCCGCGTCGCGTGGAGGTGAGAAAGGCCTCTTGCCACTGGGGAACCTCGCTCAACGCCAGCAATCGCCGCTGGAAAGGGATGGCCAACTCCTCGGCCAGCCGAATCACCCGATTCATGACCGTGCCCTCCAAAATCATATCACTCGGCGGCGCGAACAGGGTTCCATCCATCACCGCGAACACATTGCAATTGGAGCCCTCGGTAATGTAGCCGTTACGGTCCACCAGCAACGCATCGTGCGCGCCGGCCTCGCGCGCGGCCTTGCGGGCCAAACCAGGAACCAGGGTGTTGAATGACTTCACTGGCGGCAACGCGCGCTCGCCATGATAGAGAATGACCCGCGTCCCGCGAACATAATCTTCGGCCGAGGGCGGCTCGTAAGTCATTTGATAAAGAAAAATATCCGCTGCGGGATGTCCCAGATCCATGACCAACACCCGCACCAATCCCTCAGGATGATTCGCGGCCAAAAGCAAATAACACCACTGCTTGAGCTGCGCTATATCCACATCGAGATTTAGTTTGGCTCCGCTGGCCGACGCAAACAACCGCGTAAGATGCTCTTCCAGCGCGATGTAGCGCCCGCGTCGCGCCAAGATGGTCTCGTAAACGCCCAACGCGCCCACCAACGCGGGCGCATACACCGGCATGACAGCTTGTTCACGAGCGATGAATTCGCCGTTGTGAATGATTTTTGAAAAAATGGACATAATCGCTGAAAAATATTCCAATGCAAAAAGGCCTTTTGGCTCGGCGTCGAAAACATGGCACAGTATAAACCTCGCGCTTTCATGCGGTCAAATGGCTTTCGCCGACCATACGACATCTGCGGTATAATCACGTTATGTCTCTCTTGACCGCCGTCAATCTGGCCATATCTTACGGCCCGCTCGATGTGTTCGAGGGGGTGAACGCGTCTGTGACCGAAGGCGATCGCATAGGCCTGGTCGGGCCTAATGGCGAAGGCAAGACCTCTCTTCTACGCGCGCTGGCCCGCGAACAGGCGCCCACATCCGGGGTGGTGCATTGGCGTCGCGGGCTGAAAGTGGGTTACTTGCCCCAAACGCCGCCCCCGGCCAGCGATAAAACCTTGTGGGAAGATATGCTGGAGGTGTTTGAAGATTTGCGCGCGGAAGAGAAGGCGCTGCGTCAGTTGGAAGAGCAGATGGCCGATCCTATTCATGGCGAGGCCGCGCTGGAGCGTTATGCCGAACGCCAACACCGCTTTGAGTTGCGCGGAGGCTATGAATATCTCACGCGCATCCGTCAAACCCTCACCGGTCTTGGATTCCGCCCCGACCAGTTCGACCTACCCTTAACCCATCTCAGCGGCGGCCAGCGCACCCGCGCGCTGCTGGCCCGCATATTATTGCAAAAGCCCGATCTCCTGTTGCTGGACGAACCCACCAATCATCTCGATCTGCATGGGGTGGAATGGCTGGAGAACGTCTTGCTAAAATGGGAAGGCGCGATGGTGGTGGTCGCGCACGATCGCTATTTTCTAGACCGCATCGCCACCCGCATCTGGGAGATGGCATGGGGCCAGATGACCATTTATCGCGGCAACTACAGCCATTATCTCATCCAGCGCGAAGAGCGCATGGAGCGATTGCGCAAGGAATACGAAGCGCAGCAAGCCTTCATCGCCAAAGAGCAGGCATACATTCGCCGCAACATTGCCGGCCAAAATACGCGCCAGGCGCAGGGCCGACGCACGCGCCTGGCGCGCATGTTGGCCACGAGGCGTTTGCAAGCGCCGCGCCGGCAAAAACGCATGAGATTGAGAATGCAGGCGCGTGCGCGCAGTGGCGAACTGGTGCTGGCCATGCGAGATTTGGTCATTGGCTACGCCGCGCGCCCCCAATCGGTGCAACGTCGTCAGCGCTCAGGGGGCTACGTTTATGTGGGCGAGGGACGATTCGGGCCGGAAGACACAGTGCTATTTCATGCAGACAACGCACTGCTCAAACGAGGCGAACGCGTGGGTCTCATCGGTCCCAACGGCGCGGGCAAAACGACCTTCGTCCGCACGCTTCTGGGTGAAATTCCGCCCCTGTCCGGCGAGTTGCGAGTTGGTGCGAGTGTGCGGTTGGGCTATCTGGCGCAGATTCAAGCCGCCCTGAAACCCGAATGGACCGTCTTGGATGCGCTTATGGACGCGGACCCGAAGTTGTCACCAGCCGAAGCGCGGCGCATTTTGGCTCAATTTCTCTTCACAGGCGACGATGTGTTCAAGACCGTGAAGACATTGAGCGGCGGCCAGCGCAGCCGACTGGCTTTGGCGCGGTTGATCCGCCAGCAAGCCAATTTTCTGGTGCTGGACGAACCCACCAATCATCTCGATATCGAGTCGCAAGAGGTGCTGGAAGACGCGTTGGCTGCATTCGACGGCGCAGTGCTTCTGGTCTCGCATGATCGTTACCTGCTGGATAGCCTCGCCACCCAGATTTGGGCCGTGGAGAATGGCCGTTTGCGGACGTTCGAAGGAAATTTCAGTGATTACGTCGCGGCCCGCGAGGCCGAAGGCGCGTTATCGGGCAATGGGCGTCGAACCGAGCGCGAGGCGAGCGCAGCGCATCGCCGCCGCGCTCGCGAAGAGCGACGAAAACGTAAAGAAATGGAGAAACGCCAGGCCGAGGCCGCGGCCTTGGAAACGCGCATCCATGAACTAGAGCGCCAACTGGAGGCCATCGAGCAAGCGCTGGAGGCGGCCAGTGCAAATCAGAAATTAGACGAAATCCAACATTTGGGCCAGGAGTATGCCCAAACCGAACGCGAATTGAACCGACTCATTGAAACCTGGGCCGAACTTGTGTGAATGGGGGCGATGGATCAATAATGTTATGTTTGGAGGCCCATTTCGGCCTCGGATTGTCTGTTTTCCGTCTGCTGATTCGCGCCCGCAACCATTGCCCTTGCCCCCTTGCATCATGCCCGACAAGACCATCATTGGCCTCACCGGCAACATAGGCGTAGGAAAAAGCACGGTGTTGCACATGCTCGCGCGGCGCGGCGCGCACATTATCGATGCAGACAAAGTGGCGCATCAGGTCATGGCCCCAGGCGGGCGAGCCTACGACGCGATTGTGTCCGCCTTTGGCGAACGCATTTTGAACGAAAAGGGCGAGATCGATCGCTCGATATTGGGCGACATGGTATTTTCTGATCAAAACAAACTGGCGCAACTCGAACGCATCGTTCACCCCGCCGTATACGCAGCCATTTTGGATGAAATCGAGCGCGCCGATGCAGATATAGTCGTCATCGAAGCCATCAAATTGCTTGAATCGGGCATGACGCTGGGTTTGTGCGACCAGGTGTGGGTGGTCACCGCGCCGGTCGAGACGCAAATCCAACGCCTGATGCAAGACCGAAACATGAGTCGCGAAGAGGCCGAACGACGCATGGCCATGCAAAGCCCGCAAACTTTCAAAGTCAGTCAGGCCGATGTGGTTATCGACAACAGCGGCACACTGGACGAGCTAGAAGCGCAAGTCGAAGCGGCCTGGCGCAAAAAGTAATTTTCGCCAAATTCCAGATCACCAGCACTATGAACGCGATCAAACGCTTGTGGAATGAGCATCCCAATCTCATGTCTTTTGGCATTCTCGCCATTGGCATGCTGATCATTCTTTATTTCTCCGCGCGGCATGTGGGTTTCACGACGATTCAGTGGTTTGTGTTGGCCGTCGCCACTGTGGCCCTGGCCGCGCTTTGCATCTGGATCATCAGCTGGGAGGTGGGCGCGCCCCTGGATGAACCACCCTCAGAAACCGCGGAAGCTGTTGACTCGTAAAGTCATCGTGTTTTTATGTCATCCGCTGGCAAGCGCTCCCATCGCCTTATCGCCCGCCCCTCATCTATTATCACAGCAAACCAATCCCTGGAATCCGTGAGAACCGTGGTTTATTTTCGAAGCAAAGCATGAGCAACGAGCAAGATTATTACGACATTCTCGGCGTTCCCCGAAACGCAAGCCCTGAAGAGATCAAGCGCGCGTATCGACGAATGGCCAAGAAATATCATCCGGACATTTACAAAGGGCCGGATGCAGACGCGCGCATCAAAGAAATCAACGAAGCCTACGAGGTGCTCAGCAATCCCGACAAACGCGCGGCCTATGATCGTTTTGGCCGGGCCGGCGTGCAGGGCATGGGCGGTGGCGGCTGGTCGGCCGCCCGCGGCCCCGATATCGCCGACATCTTCGAGGAGTTCTTCGGCGCTGGATTTGGCGGCGGTTTTGGTTTTCGCCGCGGGCCTGAACGCGGCCCTGTGCGCGGCGCGGATTTGCGCTATGATTTAACCATCGAGTTCGAAGAGGCTGTGCTGGGCGCGGAAAAGGACATCGAAATCGAACGAGAGGAGATGTGCCCGCGTTGTTCAGGAACCGGCGCGGAGCCAGGCACATCACCCATCCGATGCCCCACATGCAATGGCTCAGGTGAAGTGCGTCGGCGTCAGCAAACCATTTTGGGCACATTCGTCAATGTGAGCACTTGTCCGCGTTGTCGCGGCGAGGGCGAGATCGTCACCACGCCTTGCTCGCAGTGTCATGGCGGACGCGTGGTGGCCATGAAACGACGATTACGGGTGAAAATTCCCGCCGGAGTGGACGAGGGCACGCGCATCCGGCTGCCTGGCGAGGGCGCGGCCGGTTTGCGCGGGGGCTCGAGCGGCAATCTCTATGTGTTCATTCATGTCAAGCCCCACAAGATATTCCAGCGCCGCGACGACGATATCTTGCTAGAATTGCCCATCAACATTGCGCAGGCTGTGTTGGGCGCAGAGGTGGAAGTGCCCACGCTCGACGGCCCCAAGCGCGTGCGCATTCCACCGGGAACCCAACCGGGCAAGGTGTTGCGCTTACGCGGGTTGGGCGTTCCTCATTTGCGCGGCAACGGTCGCGGCGATATGCTGGTGACCGTCAACGTGCACATCCCCACTCAGCTTACCGATGAGCAACGCGCCTTGTTCGAGCAACTTGCCCAGTCTCTTGGACCGGTCTCTTACGAAAACCACGAGCAGGGCTTTTTCGACCGAATGCGCGAGGTGTTTGGCTTGTAAGGATGGGAGCCTTGCTGGAACTGACCCTCCCCATTGCTGCGGATGATTTCGAGGCCGAGCCAGCGAAAGTGGCCGCGCGCATCATCGAAACATTCATCCCCGCGGGCGCGATTTTGGAACGATATGAAACGCCCTCTTCGTCCCCGTTTCCTATCCTGGCGCGCGCGTATGTGGCGGATGCGGCTAAAGGGCGGGCGACCGTGGACGCGCTGCGACAGACCCTGGCCGCGTCCCCTGAATCCGACCATTTCGGCCCACTCCAGCTCAAGCGTTTGGACGAAGCCGATTGGACCGAAGCCTGGAAACGACGTTATCATCCCCGTCGCGTGGGCCGAACATTGGTCATCAGCCCCACCTGGGAGCAACCCGATGCACGCGAAGGCGACCGCGTGATCTGGCTGGACCCGGGCATGGCCTTTGGCACGGGCATGCATCCTTCGACCACCTTGATTTTACAGCTGCTGGAGCGTCATATGCGACCGGGCCGCCGTGTATTGGACGTGGGAACCGGTTCGGGGATATTAGCCATCGCGGCTTGCAAGTTGGGTGCGAGCCATGTGGACGCGACCGACATCGACCCGGACGCGGTGCGCGTCGCCCAGGAAAATGCGCGAACCAACAAGGTGAGTGATCGCGTCCGCGTGTGGGAAGGTTCTGTTCCCGATTCGGGCGAGTATGATCTGATCTGCGCCAACATTCTGGCCGAAACCCTGGCCGATCTGATCTTGCACGCCGATTTGAGTGAACGCCTGACCCCGAATGGCGTCTTGCTTCTTTCTGGCATTGTCGCGCCGCGCGAGCATGTGGTTCATCTGGCCCTGGCCGCGCGAGAATTGCAAGTGAGGGAGCGGGTGCAGGAAGGAGACTGGGTGGCGTTAGCCGGTTTACGTCTCTAGCCAATGAAGGAAACGCTGCCAGAGGCCTGGTTTAGGCGGCGGCGAGGCCGCACTATCGGAGGAAACCGGGGTTTTGGCGGCCTCCGGCCCAGAGGATGGGGTGGAGGATGAGGTCGAAGATGGCTTCTCAGGCGGATGAAGGGGTGGGCTAGAAGCGACGGTGGCCGTGGGAAGGGCGGGTTGAGGCGACGCGGCCGGACGCGCGGTCATCAAGTCCAGGCGACGTTGCAGTTCGAATAAATAAGATTCCATCTGACGCATGCGCTCGCGTTCTTCGCTGCGCGTGGCGGCCATTTCCCGTTTCAATTCATACAGTTTTCGTTCGGTCTCCAAAATGCGCTCGCGCAAACGGATATTCTCCTCTTTGAGGTTGAAATTGTCTTGCAACACCACGCCCAAAAGTTGCCGCATGGTCTGCTGGCCGGTGATCACCATTTGCTGCTGACCCGAAATGGAGGATAACGTCTCGGTGATGAGCCGCGCGACTTCGAGTTCACCCTCGATGGCCGCCTCAGGCAATGCCAGTGTGTCTGTGGCGGTTTCGTCTTCTGCATGTGCGACGGCGATGGCGGCTTGGGTTGACCCTTCGCCGCCTTCCAGGGCGAGTCTCGCCAGTCGCTGCTCCACCTCCTCGTAGGTCAGCCCCTCTTGCAACATGCCCTTGATGGCCCGAAAAATGACGATATCTGCATCGGTGTATTGTCGCTGACGCGGTCGTCGGGCCGAAGGCGAAAGCCAATTGCTAAAACGCCGCGCCCAGCGCCGCAAGGTTGCGCCAGAAACGCCCAACTCGCGAGCGACTTCGCCCGGGGTGCGGCCAGACGCGTTCATGTCGCCCCTCTCCTGCGATTTGTGTGGGCGAAGAAACGATAAGTCGATGGGTCTTTTCTGGTTGTATGCCCGATTCGTTGCATCGTCTATGTCGTTTTGTTTCGCTTCATGGCGCAAAGGATGAACAGAAATTATTCGACGACGCGATAATCCGCATCCACCACGTCGTCGTCTTTGCTCTGGCCGGTGGCCGCGTCATCCCGGCTCGGCCTCGCGTCCGAACGATAACCGTCCACGATGTCGGGCGAGACAAACTGCACCAACATTTGTAAGGCCAACAGAATGACGCCGATGTCGTCAATCTGACCCAAACCGGGGATGATGTCGGGGATCACGTCGATGGGAAAGAGGACGTAGATCAAGGCCAGAAGGGGGATGCCAAATCGCAGCAAAGGATTGACGCGACCGTCGCGCATCAGTTTCCAGGCAATGACAAAATTTTGGAAGAATTCAGCGGGCGAACCGGAAGTTCGGCCGGTTGTCGTTTTCTGTTTCGAGCTCATGATAAGTTATTCCTTCAATGGCGTCCAAAGTCGGTGGATTGAACGATGAAACGTTCGTAGCCGTTCACTATATCGACCTCATCAGATCTCTCGCACTCGCCTTCACTCTCATCCTACCACAGGGCAAGGCAGGTGACAAGAGGTTTTGGGGGCGGTTTAGTTGTTGGTTTAGGGTAACTGGTTTACAATGTTGGAAATGGTCGATTTCGGTTCGGTTAACATCTATACGAATTCCAGCCCAATCGGTTGCATTGAGTCTCTTCCATGAAGACCCTTGAGCAACATCTCAGTGAACTGCCTTTGGTGGTTTTAGAAGCCATCGCTCGCAGACAGGGCTTGGTGATCGAGGCGTCGTCTCGGGGCGAATGGATTGCAAAGTTGGCCGCGGTGATATTGGACGCCGAGCATCTACGCCATGTGGTGGACGAGCTCGATCACCAAGCGCGGGCGGCGCTTGCCGATCTACTGGCCGCAAACAATCGCATTCCCACGCCCACCTTCGAACGGAAATACGGCGCTATTCGACGGTTTGGTCCAGGACGATTGCAGCAAGAGCAACCGTGGAACGCCCCTGTCAATATTGCGGAGCGACTTTGGTACTGGGGGTTGATCACTCGGGCTTTTGTCAAAATGGATGAAGATATGGTGGAGTGCGTGGGCATTCCGGCGGATATGGCCGAGCGCCTTCCTTTGTCGCCGCAGCCCAACCGGCTGACGCTAGAGCCTATCGATGCGCCCGACGAGATATATGACGAGGATCAAAAGTTGCTGGATGATCTGGCCACGACGCTTATCTACGCGCACAACCATCGTCTGTGGGTGAACGATGATGGCCGATGGCGGGCAAAAGATTTACACCGCGTGTGGCGACAATGGTTGGAGCCCCCGCCCGCGTTGGATGCGCCTCCGCGGCCAGGAGGGCGGGCTGATCTTATCTTCCACCTGCTCCGCGCTCTCGATCTTGTGGTTATCAAACAGCGTCGTTTGACCCTTCGCGCAGCCACCGTGACCTCTTGGCTCAATATGACGCGCGAAGCGCAGATGGCCGCGCTGGTGCAAGGCTGGCGCGAGTCGGAGGATTGGGACGACCTGTGTCTGACGCCAAACCTGGTGTGCGAAAAGGGAAACTGGCGACACAACGCCAGGGCCGAGCGCAACGCCGCACTAGCCCTGTTAGCCGACGTGCAACCAAACACCTGGCACGCCTGGGATGCATTCGTCGAGGCTGTGCATCGCACCCGGCCTGATTTTTTGCGCCCTGACGGCAACTACCACACATGGTATATCCGAGACGCTGAGGGCTTGTGGTTGAAAGGCTTCGAACATTGGCCGGATGTGGAAGGTCGTTATTTGCGTTATGTGTGGTCAGGGCCTCTGTTTTGGTTGGGTCTCATTGCATGGGACGCATCGGGGAAGGCCTGGCGTTTGACCCAGGCCGGCGCGGCCCATCTCGGCCTGGCCTCTGCATCCCCGCCCTCATCCTCCACTCCGCCGCTGCAGGTCACCGAAGATTTCGAGATCATCCTACCATCAAGAGCGAGTATTTACGACCGGTTTCGAGTGGCGCGGTTTTGCATTTGGGTGGCCAGCAAACCGGAGTATCGCTATCGCATCACACAGCGTGGATTGCAACGCGCCGCGGCTTCTGGCGTCTCTCCACAACAGGTGTTACACTTTCTCGAACAAGCCTCCCACGGCAATATCCCCGACCGCGTCCGCAAGGCCTTGGCCGCCTATCGAGTTGGATAGTTGGATATTGGATACTGGATATTAGATACTGGATATTGGGTATTAGATATTAGGTATTCGGTATTCGGCATCCGGCGCAGCTCGTCCAATATCCAATTACCCCACGACCCTAATATCCCAATACCGAACACCCAATCCTGAACATATCTCCCATGCTTCTTCTCCTTCTCGCCTTCGTTCCCGTCCTTATGCTCGTGGTGCTCGCCAATCTGGGCGAGGGTTACCGTTGGGCGCGGCGTTTGACTTACGCTTTGCTGCTGATGGCAAGCTTGCTCATTTTTCTGACAGGCGTCATAGCTCCCCTTGAGATGCTCGAAGCGCAGTTGCCGGCGGGGCTGGATGCGAATTTCAACGCCGCCCGCCTCTGGCTCTCGTTGACCGGCGCGCTAAGCGCGCTGAGCATTGGCTTGACGCTCTTTCTTGCTCATCGTATGCCAAACCAAGCCGAGGCGAACGCGGCTGGCCGCGGCCTATGTTCTCGCGTGGCATTCAAACGATGGGCGCGGCCAGTGCATCTCACAGCGCTCACTCTGGTCATTCTTTACACAGGCGTCAATCTGGCCCAGGCCGCGCTGATATCCGATCCCTCAGCGTTGCTGGAAGGGGGCTTTCAGCTGGGTGTGGGTGAGTTGGCGGCTCAGGCGGCCGGCTTTGTGGCGCTGGCCCTATTGGGCGTGGGGTTGGGGATGCGGCGTTCATGGCCAGAGGCATTGGAGCGGCTCAAACTACGCGGGCTCTCGATCGGCGAGGTGATGACTGCGTTCTGGCTCACTATTTTATTGGTGGTGGGCAGCGGCCTGGGCGGCGCTGTTTTAATGCTGCTGTCGCCTCAAGATTTAAGCGAAGCCGATGCTTTCAATCAGATCATCATCGCTGCATTTAGCAGCCCTCTGGGCGCCATCGTCTTGGGTTTGCTCAGCGGCGTGAGCGAAGAGATGCTCTATCGCGGGGCCTTGCAGCCGGCCTTCGGCCTGGTTCTCACCAGTTTCATTTTCGCATTTCATCACATTCAATATCTCAACCCCACTTTGCTACTCATCGTCGCCTTGGGGTTGGCTTTCGGGTGGATGCGCAATCGTTGGAGCACGACCATGGCCGCGCTGGTTCATGCGGGTTACAATGCCACATTGGTCTTGCTGACGCTCGCGGCCGCGTCGACGGTTGGCGGCTAAAGAACATAACGCGCGCTTCATCCCATTTTTTCAACCCCAGCATGGGTTTGGTATACTGCTTTGTAAATAGCGTCCGAGGTCCAAGGTTGGTCGGACAGGTCATGTCGTGATGAGCGGCCAGACCAACATAGACCATAGGACCAACATAGACCAAAAGATCCATCGTCTCTCTTGGTCTACTTTGGTCTACGTTGGTCGGCGCAAGCGAATTTCAGCGGTATCGGAGCGGGCTCGCCCGCACCCGCCACCTGCCGCTTGAGAGATCATACACCTTTCATCGATTCCCCTCATATCCCGGAGGTCTAGCGTGCGCGTTTCTGTCTTGCAAGAAAATCTGGCCAAAGGTCTCGCCATTGTCGGTCGCGCGGTGGCTACGCGCAGCACCCTACCCGTTCTCGGCAACATCCTGCTCGAAACCGATCAGGCGCAACTCAAGCTTTCGGCCATGAATATGGAGATCGGCATCAACTGTTGGGTGGGCGCCATGATCGAAGACGAAGGCGCGATAACCATTCCGGCGCGGTTGCTAAGCGATTTTGTCAATTCGCTGCCTAAGGAGCGCATCGACATCTCGTTGGATGTGCGCACGCAGACGGTGCATCTTATTTGCGGTCGTTATGAGGCCAATCTCAAAGGCATTGATGCGTCAGAATTTCCCATCATTCCCACCCATCGCCGCGAGACCGGGCTTCCCATTATCGAATTGCCTCCGGAGAAATTCCGGCGCATGATCGAACAGGTCGCGTTCGCGGCGGCCACGGATGAAAGTCGGCCCACGCTCACAGGCGTGTTCACCCGGTTCGACGGCGAACGATTGACCATGGTCGCAACTGACGGCTTCCGCTTGGCCGTTCGTTCGACCACGCTCGAAGAGCCTGCGCCCGTATCTTTTGGCGTGATCATCCCCTCTCGCGCGCTATCGGAGCTTTCGCGCATCATTGGCTCGCTTGAGTTGAGCGAAGACGACGGCCTCGAGGTGACAGTGACCGAGGCTCGTAATCAGGTCATGTTCCATCTGCCAGGCGTGGACCTGGTGAGCCAGCTCATCGAAGCCACCTTCCCCGATTATAACCGCATTATGCCTTCTTCCTATAACACGCGCGTCATCGTGGAAACGGCCGAGATGCTCAATGCGATGCGAGTGTCGCAATTATTTGCACGCGATTCGGGCAACATTGTGCGCATGAATATTATCCCCGGCGATCCGGGTAAGATGGTCCTCACCGCGACCAGCCCCGAATTGGGCGACAATGAGGTCGAGGTGGACGCTCGGGTGGAGGGCGAGCCGGTTCAGGCCGCGTTCAACGGCAAATTTATGATCGACGTGCTGCAGGTGATCGACACGCCTGAAGTCATGTTCGATCTTATCTCGGCCTCTCGTCCCGGCGTATTCCGTCCTGTAGGCGCGGGCGACGAGATTTACACGCATCTGATCATGCCCATGAGCCCAAAGTGATTGTCGCCGGCGAGAACACACCAACGCTCTGACAAAATGGCTTGCGCCGAGAGCAACGTTGCAGGAGCGGAAACTGGAAATCAACGATCAAGGACGGGAGACCGGCGAGATTGACTAAGCCGGCTCCCGTCCGCCCAACCCTTTTCAAGACAACGCGCTACACGTCCAGGTTTCGCACTTCCGCGGCGTGGGTGTTGATGAAACGTCGCCGCGGGGCCACCTCGTCGCCCATGAGCATGTCGAAAGTGCGGTCCGTGGCCGCGGCGTCCTCGATGGTCACGCGTAGCACCGTGCGATTTTCGGGATTCATGGTCGTCTCCCACAATTGCTCCGGGTTCATCTCGCCCAGACCTTTGTAGCGCTGGAGACTGTATTTACGACCATCGAGCCGTTTGAGGATGCGGTCTTTCTCTTCTTCGGAATAAGCGTAATACTTATCCTTGCCGCTGGTGATGAGATAAAGGGGCGGCTGCGCGATATATAAGTGGCCTTCGGTGATGATGGGTTCGAGATAACGGAAGAAAAGGGTGAGCAGAAGCGTGCGGATGTGGCTTCCGTCCACGTCGGCGTCGGTGTTATGCACGCAAATTCCCCCGCGACCGCAAATGAACGTCTCGTCGCCCGCGACCGAGAAATCATACACCCAACCGTTGGAGGGGGAAACGCGACGCACCGAGCGCACCGGCAACCCGATCAAATCGCCCATCAAGGTGACGGCGGGGTTTGGGCCGCCCTTGCGCCTGGGCGTGGATAGCCAGGCCCTTATCCGGTCTGCGCGAGCATGATCCCGCCACACCGGCTCCAAACGAGCGACATGCTCGCGGCGTCCGATGGTCAACGTGTACGCGGGATGACGGGTGATGACCGGTTTGCCGCGCACCAGGCCGCTGCTTTCGCCCGTGGGTTCGCGCACCGAAAGGGAAACGAACACGCCCTGAACCAGCAAGAGATGCATCAACTGGTTGGCCAAAGTTTCCGAAACCGTGGTGAAATGCACGGTGCGCTTGCCCAGTGCGCCATCGCCCATGAAATACCCGCGCAAAAACGCCAATTGCAGATCGGGCGTTACATTGAACACGAGATCGGGGATGCGCTTCTGACTGGCGTCTTGACCCTCGAAGCCAAGAACCAGGCGGAAAAACGCGGACACCACCGAATTGAGAATTCTCAATTCGTCTGCGCGACCGTCGCCTCCTCGATAATAAGTCGGTTCAAGGCCGAACACATGACGAATGGCCTGGCGAAGCGGCTCGACCTGATTTCGATTGCGCCGACCAATGCTCAGACGCACGCCGTTGCGTTGGCTCAGCGTCCCATCGGCCACGAAAAAGCCCAGCAACATCATAAGCGATTCGTCGATGGGGATGGCGCGCGGAACCGCCTGCTCCTTGTAATGAAGCGGGGTGAGAACAAGGTCGTCACCCAGTTGGGCAACGTCTTCAGGCGAAAGATCAAAGAGCGAGACATAATCGCGCACGCGGTTGCGAGGCGCGCCGCGATATTGCGCGTTCCAGACCGCATCCAACCGGCTATCTCCCACCTCGACCCGGTCGAGGACGGCGTCTGCGTCCAGGCCAAGAACCTGGACATAACGCACGAAATGGCTGAGGATGGGGCGAGACTCACCCTGCTCCCAGGCGTAATAGGTCGCGGGCTGGCGGATGCCCACAGCCTCGCATATCTCGCGCTGGCTCAGCCCCAGGGATTGCCGTTGCTCCTTGAGCATGAGGCCGACATCGGCCGGAATCCTCACTCGCTCTTTCACCATCAGAGGCCGATCGCGATACTCTCGCCGCACCTGCGCCTTGAACCATTCCTCCACGCTCGCGCCGCGCGCCATGATCTCTACATCCAAATCCTCGCCCAAAGCCACGAACGACGCCAGTAGATCGAGTCGCCGGGGCGAAGTTTCGGGAGCGGGCATGTAAGCCGGAGCCACCAGCAGGTCGCCTTCTTTCACCGCGTCGCCTCGCTTCAATTGCGGACGACCCCCTTCTCCGACCACAAACACGCTGTGTTCGCCGGTGACCCGCACTCGCCGACCGTAAACCGTCTCGATTTCATACAACGGTTCGGGATGGGCATGACGAATGACATGCTGGATAGGCTTATATCGCACCTGACCGGTTCCCGGATCGAAACAAAGCACCTGATAGTCCGAAGGGTTTTCTCCCAAAGCCATCAAGCGGTCGATGAACGCCCCCACGCGCACCGAGCGAATCGTCCCGTCCGGGTCTTTGACGAAAGTCAGCTCATCGCCATCCACGCTCATGATAAAGATGCGATGATAGCGCAGATTGTCGATATTGAACTGATCGCCCACGCCTGTGCCCAGGGCCGTGATCAATGCCTGGATCTCTTTGTTGCTCAGGGCCTTATCCAGCCGCGCCTTTTCTACGTTGAGGATCTTGCCGCGCAAAGGCAAAATGGCCTGAAAACGACGATCGCGACCCTGCTTGGCCGAACCGCCCGCGGAATCGCCCTCGACGATATACAGCTCCGACTTGGCCGGGTCTCGCTCCGAGCAGTCGGCCAGCTTGCCGGGGAGGGTCATGCTTTCCAGCGCGCTCTTGCGGATGACCAGGTCGCGGGCTTTGCGCGCGGCCGCGCGGGCGCGAGCGCTGGTCATGCACTTTTCCACGATCTTTTTGGCCTCGCGCGGGTGTTTCTCCATCCACTCGCCGAAAGCCTCGGTCACCGTGGACTCGACCTGGTTGCGCACTTCATTGTTGAGCAGCTTGACCTTGGTCTGGCTCTCGAATTGAGGATCGACCAGCTTGACGCTGACAATGGCGGTCAGGCCCTCGCGGGTGTCGTCGCCAGTGAAGTTGGGGTCTTTGTCTTTGAGCAGGCCCTGCTTGCGCGCATAGTCGTTGATGGTGCGGGTGATGGCGCTGCGCAAACCGGTGAGATGGGTGCCGCCATCGGGCGTGTTGATGGTGTTGGCGAACGCGAAGACCGATTCGGTGTAACCATCCACATATTGCAAGGCCACCTCAACGGTCGTGGTCTCGAACTCGCGCTCCGCATAAACCGGTTCGTGTAGGGGATTGCGATTTTTGGTGAGATAGCGCACGAACGAGCTGACGCCGCCCTCGAAATAGAAGCTCATCTCTCTGGGCTCGGTCGGCCGCTCGTCGATGAGCGTGATCTTCAGACCCCGGTTGAGAAAGGCCATCTCCCGAAAGCGCTGAACCAGAATGTCGTAACGATAATGAGCTTCGGGATCGAAGATGGTTTTATCGAAAAGAAAGCGCTGAATGGTGCCCGTGTCGCTCTTCTTGGTCTTGCCAATGACCTCGACATCGGTGACCGGTTTGCCCCGTTCGAAACGCTGACGGTAGATTTTTCCGTCGCGTTTCACGGTGGTCTCCATCCATTCGCTAAGCGCGTTGACCGCGCTGACGCCGACGCCGTGCAAGCCGCCGGACACCTTGTAGCCGCCGCTGCCAAACTTGCCGCCGGCGTGCAGTTTGGTCATGACCACGGTGAGCGCGGGCAGGCCGGTCTGCTTTTGGATGCCCACAGGAATGCCGGCGCCGTTATCCTCCACAGAGACGCTTTCATCTTTGTGGATGGTTACGCGAATATGGTCGCAACGACCGGCCATGGCTTCATCCACCGAATTGTCCACCACCTCATACACCATGTGGTGCAGAGCTTTGATGTCGGTGCCGCCAATATACATGCCAGGACGCCGACGCACAGCCTCGAGCCCTTCGAGGACCTGAATTTGGTCTTCAGTATAGGTGTTTTCAGCCACGTAATTGGTTCGATCTGCCACAGATAACACCTCAATATGATTAAAATGGGGGATTGGAGGGGTAATTTGGTATTACGTATTGGATATTGGACACTAACCTCAATATCCAGTATCCAATACCCAATATCCAGTATCCACTATCCAGTATCTAATATCCAATATCCAACATCATCATCCCTCGCGACGAGTGTTGGCCACTTCGCTGCGAACGCGTTGCCAGGATTGATAACGCGCACGATAGAATTGGAACAGGGCCGCGGTGAGAGCTGAGCCAAGATAGGCGGAACCTACGATGCCCAAGGCCACGCCCCAATCAGAAACGCTCAATCGCAGCCAGATGCGCGCGAAGCCCTCGGTGATGATAAAAAGCAAGAGCAGCAGACCCACAGTGCTGGAAAAATTGCGACCGACGACATTGAGGCTGCGCCAAACCGCGCGAGCCACGTTGACGCCGTCCAAAGCAATAGCCGCGACCACAAAGCTTAGGGCGATGATCAACCCGACGCTCAACCAGAGACTGAAACCAAGAAAAATGGCGAACAGAAAGTTGACGACGCCCAAGCCCGCCGCGCCAGCCACCAACATGATCACCGACATCAAAAGCACGAACAGGCCGCTCAATGCAAGGGAAAAGACAATAAGAGCGAGCAAATAAAGACCGCCGTTCAACCATATCCAGCCCGCGCGGCGCAAAACAAGCCGCCATCGCGTCAGGCCATTATCCACCGAACGCGCGAGCAACGCCAGCCAGATGCTGGCGATGAGCAACCCCAAAGGCAGGAGAATCAGGGTGAAGAGTGCGGCCTGCTCCCACGAAAGAACGATCACCGGCCCGGCCCCCCCGATCTCGAGCGCCGCGTCTGACCGGGCGAAAAACGAGGGGAAGGGCAAGATCGTTCCAGCCAAAAGTATGAGAAGGTTGAAGTTATCTCCCAAAGCGCGCAGCTGTTCGGCATATGCGGTCATATCGCGCGCCAGGTCCGCGGGCGCGTCGGGTTGGCTCAACATCATGTCCACGCCGCGGCGCACCAAGGGGGAAATAGAGAGTCTCGGCCCTTGCCACAACAAAAGATCGACCAGGACAGGAAGCGCCAACAACCAGAGATTGCGATTGACGATATCGATGCCCAGGCGCACCGCATCGATGACGCCCAAAGGCTTGCTGGCAACGTTTGCAGGCTGTTCCATAACAAGCCAATTATACCACAAATGTCCGAATTTCCGTAGTTCGCGCACCTCGTTTTTAGAACGTCTGTGCGCCGATCTGCTCGTCCTGAACCTGGAGCTGCATATGCAAATTGGATGGTCGCGCCTTGTTAAGTGCGTTATGACTTGAAACTTGAGCGGCTTGAGATAGGAGGCGAAAGCATCGGCGTCTCGCCTGGCATGCAACCAGACGAACATAGACCCTAAGTTCATCCTCAGCGCGGCCATTTTCACCTCCTCTCCACCTAGAGAATCCATCCAACATGAGGTAAAATGTGGCGTCGATTTGACACCCATTGTTTTAGTCTTCCATCTGGCGTCTTTTTCTCTCGCGTCGCCGCGTGGCCGTTCGCGGCGTCTGGTTAGATATGCTCTTTCACCACACTGTCATCGTCATCGACTTCGGCTCGCAGACCGCGCAGCTCATCGCTCGTCGCGTGCGCGATCTGGGCGTTTATAGCGAGTTGGTTCATTGGGACGCACCGCCCGAACGGCTGGCCCAGGCCGACGCCTACATTCTCTCCGGCGGCCCCACCAGCGTCTATGAACCGGACGCGCCGCGGCTGCCCGACATTGTGCTGGAAAGCGGCAAGCCCGTGCTGGGCATTTGCTACGGCATGCAACTGCTGGCCCATGCTCTGGGCGGCCATGTGGCCCCGGCCAGCGCCCGAGAATTCGGCCACACCCAGGTCGAGATCACCCAACCCGCGCCCTTGCTCGAGGGCCTGCCCCCGGTTCTGCACGTGTGGATGAGTCACAGCGATCATGTGGATCGCTTGCCCGCCGGCTGGGTGGCGCTGGGCAAGTCGCGGCAGGATAACATCGCCATGATGGGCGACATCGCCAATCGCCGCTACGGCGTGCAATTTCATCCCGAGGTGCAACACACCCGCCAGGGCATGGACCTGCTGCGCAACTTCCTCTTCGACGTGGCCCAATTGCACGCTGACTGGACGCCGAGCAATTTCGTCGAGGAGAGCGTGCAGGCCATCCGCGAACAGGTGGGCGAGTATCGCGTCGTTTGCGGGCTAAGCGGCGGGGTCGATTCCTCGGTCGCGGCCGCGCTCATTCATCGCGCGATCGGCGATCAACTCACCTGTGTGTTCGTGGACCACGGCCTGCTTCGTTTGGGCGAGGCCGATGAAGTCATCGATACGTTTCGTCGCGCGCACGGCATCCGCCTGGTCGCGGTCAACGCGGCCGAGCAGTTTCTCTCCGACCTCGCGGGCGTGACCGACCCCGAAGAAAAACGACGACGCATCGGTCATCGCTTTGTGCGCGTGTTCGAGGCCGAAGCCGCGCGGTTGGTGCGCGAAGAATCCGGCCCGCCCTACCGTTTTCTGGCCCAGGGCACCCTTTACCCCGACGTCATCGAGAGCGCCAGCAGCAGTCGTGAACGGTCGGCCCGCACCATTAAAACGCACCATAATGTGGGCGGCTTGCCCGAAGACATCGAGTTCGAGCTGCTCGAACCGTTGCGCTATCTGTTCAAGGACGAAGTGCGTCGCGTGGGGCTGGCTTTGGGCCTGCCCGAACGCATCGTTTGGCGACACCCTTTTCCCGGCCCCGGCCTGGCCATCCGCATCCTGGGCGAAGTGACATGGGAGCGATTGGAAACCCTGCGTCGGGCCGACGCCATCGTCATTCAGGAATTGGAGAGCGCGGGGCTTTATCGCGCCACGGCTCAGGCCTTCGCGGTGCTTTTGCCCGTGCAAACCGTGGGCGTGATGGGCGATTATCGCACCTACGCGCACGCGCTCGCGGTGCGCGTGGTCACCACCGACGATTTCATGACTGCGGATTGGGCCAAATTGCCCTACGATGTGCTGGGACGCATGGCCAACCGTATCGTCAACGAGGTCGAAGGCGTCAATCGCGTGGTCTACGACATCACCTCCAAGCCCCCCGCGACCATTGAGTGGGAGTGATGAAAACGGTCAGCAGTCAACCGTGAACTGTGAACCGTGAACCATAAACCAACATGAAATCGCTCATCCGTTTTCTCTTCCTTGTGCTTATTGTAGCCGCTATTGTGTTCATTGGGCCGCAATGGGTGGCCTTTCGCGCCGGCCGCGACGCGATCCCGCCCGGCGTGACCCTGGGCGGCGTGGGCGTGGGCGGAGCCACCGCTGAAGAAGCCGCAGCCAATTTACGTCAAGTTTTCGAGTCGCCCATTCTTGTCTATCATGACAAACGTCGGCTGGTGCTCAGGCCAGAGGAGATCGATTTCACCATCGACGCGGAAAGCATGGTGGCCGAGGCTCAGGAATATGGTCGGGGTCTCTATTATCTGCGAGATTTTTTGCTCTACATGGCCAATCAACCGCCTTTGGGAGGCGACGTCCCCCTAAAATACGATTACGATCGGGAAAAGCTGGCCGCGTGGTTGCATGAGACGGCCGCTCAATACGACACCGATCCCACCCCAGCCTACGCCAATCTAGATTCCTTGCAATGGGTTGCTGGCCAGCCAGGACGCTACACCGATCTTAATGAAAGCGCCATCGACATCATCGACGCTTTCACCAACGCTTACGATCGCGAAGCCCGCATCCATTTCATCGAAAAGTCGCCCATCCCACCCGACTACGAGGCGTTGGAAAAGGCCCTGCGCGAGCGATTGGAGCGTTTTCCCGGCGTCTACAGTCTCTATTTGCAACACCTTCCCAGCGGCGCAACCATCGATATCGACGCAGACACCGCGTTTTCGGGCATGAGCACGGTTAAGATACCCATTTTGCTCAAAATCTATTACGATTACGAGCAACCCCTGCCCGACAATATCACGCGTTGGATCAGCGACACAGTGAAATCGACCACGGCCAGCAACGCCGCGGCCAATGCGTTGCTCTACTACATCGGCGATCAGGACACATTGACGGGCGCGCAGCGGGTCACCGATTTCGTGCGCGAGCTGGGATTCAAGAATACATTCATCGCCGTGCCTTACGACAGCGATTTAATCCCGCCCTATATCGCCACTCCGGCCAACACGAATCCCGAATACTTCACCAACCCTGATCCCGCCACTCAGACCACCCCGCGCGACATTGGTGAAATCCTGGCCGAGATCGGACAGTGTGCGGAGGGCAAGGGCAACCTTGTAGCCGCGTTTCCCGACAAGATCACACCGGCCGAATGCGAGGAGCTCATCGCCTGGCTTGAACAAAACCCCATGGGATATCTGATCAAATATGGCGCGCCCAAGGATGCGCGCGTGGCCCACAAACACGGTTACGGCGCGGACAACCAGGGCGACGTCGCGCTCATCTACGGGCCGGAAGGGCCCTATGTTCTGGCTATTTTCGTCTATCAGGCGGGCTGGGTGATCTGGGATTACAGCAACCCGCTCATGAACGATCTCAGCCGTCTCATATGGAATTTTTACGCCTTTCGTCAGGGCCAACGGCAATTGCCGCCCTTCGAAGAGAGGGAGCAAGAGGGCAATTCAACAGGATGAGGGCGCCAGGCTGGTCATCGCTCCCTCAAATTCTTGAAATGCTGAAACGCCCTCTTGCAGTAAACAAAGCTTTGACAGCCGCTAACCAGCACGCGATAATCAGGATTTATGAGACCTTCTCGCATTCGCCCCTTTGGCATCACGCTTCTGGCGTTCATCTTTTTATTCATCGCCATTGTAAATCTGGGTTTGGCCGCGTATGTGTTGGTCAATCCTGATGGCATGATGGATTACATCGCGCTTTTCGAGCGTTTGCAAATTTCGGCTGCGCTCATCAACCTTTTGGCCGCACCACCGCTGATAACGGCGGGGTTGGCGGGGTTGGTGTTTCGCGGCTTGTGGAATCAGGAGCCTTGGGCCAAGCCGGCTGTGTTAACGCTCCTCTTCTTTCTTTTGTTGTTGGGGATTGCAGGATTGGCTTTTCTCGCGGCGTTCACGCTTGCATCACCTTCGAATCTCATGTTTGTGGTGGGGTTTTTGCTTTTATGCGTGGTTTTTTTCATCTATGTGTGGAGCGTTCCTTTTGGCGAAGAACCTCCTCCCGCTCCTGCATCGCCGCCGCAACCCGAACTCGACGCTTCTCAAGACCCCGTGATCCCGCCCGCTCCCTCCCGGGCTGAGGGTTCGGTCGAGGCAACCTATCACAGCGCGCGGCCGGCCCCAGCGCCGCCCGCGGCTTTTGTCCCTCCGCCGCCTCGTTCGCAACCCCTCTCAACCGGTGCGGCCGAGTCCCCAACCGTGGCCGACGAATCTTCACAGGCCGATGCAACCACCCGCCGTCTTACGCCCCCTGCGGCAAGCGCGGCCACCCAACGCCTGGCGCCCCCCACCGCGGCTCTTGATTCGGTGCAACGGCCTCTTGCATGGCTGGTGGTGGAAAATGGCCCCGATGCCGGAAAACGCTTCCCTATCCATCCCGGGGAGACCCTCATTCTTGGCCGCGACCCCGCTCGCGCCCAGGCCATACTCACCGAACCAACCGTCAGTGGTCGTCATGCGCTGGTGGATGAAGAGGACGGCCATTTCGTTTTGCGCGATCTGAAGAGCACCAATGGAACTTATGTGCATGGGATTGCGGTGGCCGAACACGCATTGCAAAACGGCGATGAAATTCGTCTTGGAGCGTGTCAGTTGCGTTTCATATTCGAAAGTCAACATGCCGCGTAATCTCGTAATGCATTGCGCGTCATCAACGCCATCATTACGTCCATTTCGCATTCCACATTCACGATTCGCAAGTCATGGGTTCCCACGTCCCGCCCGAACATATCCCCACGATCGAAATCGACGACCACGCCTCCAGTTACGCATGGTTGGTGATGCTACGCGGCCCCCGTCGCGGACGGCTTTATCCGCTCAAGCCTGAAGGGGTCAGTTTGGGTCGGGGCGAAGCCAATGATATTTGCCTGGATGATGAGAGCGTTTCACGATTTCACGCTCGCATCGTTGCCGAGCCAGGCCCTTCGGGTTTGCAATTTATTGTGCAAGATCTGGCCAGCGTGAATGGCACGTTTGTCAATGGTGAGCGCATCACCCGACAGGCGCTGAAGGATGAAGACCGTCTGCAACTCGGAAACACCGTTCTGGTGTTCAAGCAGCTTTAGGCATGGACCCCTCCCTTTCGCTTCCACTCATCTTAATCGACGCCTGGTTTCGTTGGGGCATAGCCATTGGTATGGCCATCACTCTTGTCGCGGCCTGTTGGATATTCTTTGATAGTCAGCGTCGCTCGCTACAGGCCGGGGTTTGGCGCGTGATCTCGCTGGTGTGTGCGATGGTGGTGGCGCCTAGCGCCGTGCTTTTTCTCTTTCCTGAACTCGCTTCGGGGATGGGAAACATGCCGTTGTTGTTGGGTTATTTGGGCGCTTTGGCCACGCTTATTTCCACCATCAGCCTTATTCTTTACACGGCCGGCGTTGGCGTGGTCGAAGGGCCTTTGGTTGGCGTGTTGGAAGAGGACCCGTTGCCCTTGCCGCCCCCCGCCGATTCGACCACCGCAACCAATCAAACTCCGCCTGCGCCCATGATCAACGGCCGCGTCTCCGCTTCCTCCACAACATCCGGTCCCATCACCCCGCCCTCGGCTGCGCCTTCCCCCACACCGCCGCTGGCGTGGCTG
The DNA here is from genome assembly GCA_013151415.1 of Chloroflexota bacterium. Lineage (GTDB taxonomy): Bacteria > Chloroflexota > Anaerolineae > J102 > J102 > JAADII01. The sequence continues at coordinate 3,098 of JAADII010000098.1, read as the reverse complement.
GTGGTGATGAGTGGGCGTTTTGCAGGGAAAGAATATCGGTTAGGCGCGCTGACCGATATCGGCCGCGACAGTCGATACAACGATATCTCCATCGATGACCCAGCCATGTCACGCCAACATGCGCGTATTCGCTTCGAATCAGAAGGGTTTGTTCTCTATGATCTGGCCAGTGTAAACGGCGTCTATGTCAATAACCGAATCGAGCAACGACGACGGCTGGAACACGGCGATCGCATCATCATGGGCCAAACGTTGTTTGGCTTTATGCTGGTTCGCGAGTAAGCAGGCCATCTAATGAAACCAATGGCTCCTCGTAGTATTCATCCTTTTCCGCGTCATATATGATGCGGCGCAGTTTGGAGGGGTCGTCGATATGATCAATGAACAGCACGCCGTTTAAGTGATCGATTTCATGCAAGAAAATGCGGGCCAGGTAGTCGAATGCTTTCACGCGATAAGGTTTGCCGTTCACATCGAACCCTTTCACCGTAACTTGATTGCGCCGCACCACCTCGCCAATATAACCGGGGATAGAAAGACAACCTTCATCTCCGGCCACCTCCTCGCCTCGCACTCGCACGATTTCCGGGTTGACCATCACATAGAGCTTTCCCGCCTGTGGATCATCTTCGAACCCCTCCTCGGGCATTTGCACCACGATCAGGCGTTCATTGATGCCCACCTGAGGCGCGGCCAGGCCCACGCCCTGAGATTTTTGCATGGTTTCCACCATGTCTTCGGCCAGTTGTTTCAGGCGTCTATCAAATCGTCGCACCGGTCTGCTCTTTTTGCGCAGTCGCGGGTCGCCAAGAGTGAGAATGTCCAATGTCGCCATAGGTTGATTCAGGTTGTTCTCAAAAAATGATGATGTTTTGTATATGGAAGGCTCGATAGTTCGACAACGGGGATGCGAACGCCCCCATCATCACTCGGTTGGCCAAGTATACCACGAAACCGCGGCGATCTCTGAACCGCACATTGTTCTATTGCAACGCGGTTTGTTATAATCGCAAGCGAGAGATGAATGACGGCCCTCGACGTGAAACGTCGAAAGGAAAGCGCGTGGAGCAGGCAGGCCAATTGAGCCCGCTTCATCATCCCGCCATTTTATCATCCCCTCACCCTTTACGATTTTCAAGGAGGAGCCATGGAGATCGGCAAATCATTGAGCTACGTCTTCGAAGATGAAAAATGGATCGAGAAGGTGCTCATTGCGGCGTTGATTACGTTTGTGGGCGTGTTCTTCTCGTTTACTATGTTTGCTCCCTTGATCGCAAGCGCCTTGCTTCTGGGATATAGCGTCGAGATCGTGAGTCGCGTGCGCGCTCGCAATCCAAACCCGCTGCCTGAATGGGATGACTGGGGCCGTTTATTCGTTGACGGCGTTAAATTGATGCTGCTTTATCTCATCTACGCGGTCCCCGCCATCATCTTACTCAGCCCTGGCGCAGCGCTTATCAGCGTTTTCAGCGACACTTCTATTCAGGCCATTGCTGTTCTTTTGGGAAGTTGCCTCTTCTTTCTCGCCATCTTATATGGCATTCTCTACGCGTTTTTCATTCCCGGCATCACAGTGCGCTACGCGAATACGCGAGAGATCATCGACAGCCTGGATGTCGCTTGGCTGTGGGACTTCACCCGCGACAACGCGGGCGATGTTATCGCGGCAGTCATCGTTGTTTGGCTCGTCACCTTTGTGGCCAACTTTGTGGGTCTGCTCATTTGTGGCATTGGTCTATTCTTCACTTCGGTATGGACGGTTATGGTGCAATCGCACCTATATGGCCAAATTGGGCTCGCCGCTCCCGCCGAGGAGCCGGCGCGGGAAAACGAATCCGCGAATTCAGAGGAATCGGAGGCGATCGAGCCATTGGACGATTCTGAGGTGGATGTCATCCTGGACGATGACATCGCGGTCGGTTGAGTCTCAATTCGAATTTCATCTCGTCGCTATCACTGCAAGGAGGAATGCATCATGGATTATGGCAAAGCCATCACCTTCGTTTTTGAGGATGAGGAATGGATTAGTAAAGTGCTCATCGGCGGCTTGATCTTCTTTCTCACCATGCTGCTGGCCTGGACATTCATCGGCGCTCTTGCTGGCGGTGCGTTGATAACGGGATACATGCTCGAATTGTTACGCAATGTGCGTCGCGGCGATGAACGCCCCCTGCCCGCCTGGGATGAATGGGGTGAGAAAATGACCGATGGCTTCAAGCTATTCGTCATTTTTCTGATTTGGTCCTTACCGATGGTTGTCGTAGCGCTTCCGGTGGGGCTTGTCATTGGTCTGATGGCCGATTCAGACGCGTCGGCTGTGGCATCTTTGTTGTTGTTTTGTTTCAGTTGTCTCACCTTTATTTACGCCATTGCCGTGGCGCTGGCTGCGCCGGCCATCACCATCAAATATGCGGAGAGCGGCGAGATAAGCGCCGGGTTCCAGTTTGGCGAAATCGCGGCCTTTACGCGCGAGCATCTCTTGGAAGTGATCGTCATCCTGATCGTCATGCTTTTCGTCCAGCTTGTGGCCGGTTTCGTGGGCATGCTTTTGTGTGGCGTTGGCATGCTGTTCACCGCGTTCTACAGCATCCTGGTGCAGGGTCATCTTTATGGCCAGCTTGGCCGTGAATTGGATTCAGCGCCAACCTCACCGCTTTCGATCATCACCTGAGCCTAGGGCGACTTCGCCTGCTTCGCCTGAAAGCTCCAAGCTTGACGATGCGTCAACGATTCGGATTGGCGCTCCTTTACCGCACCATATCTATATCCGCCCCGCGCGAGGCTGCGCGGGGTTCTCGTTTCCATAAACGCCCGCTCAATCATCGTATCGTAATACAATTTCTGAAAACAGCGCCCAAAGTCCAATGTCCATCGGTTAGTTGGTCGGTGGACGATGGGGTATGCGGCTTCCAGCGCCCGCCAGCTTCCATTGTCTCTTCATCGATATCGGTGGGTCGTTGGTCGCGTCGCCTGCAACCTGATCTGCCATTTATCCAGTCGCGCGCCGGACTCGCGTAGATAGAAGGTCACCGTATAGCTGCCCGGAGCCAACACATATTCGGGCGGCGCCGTGGCGCGACGATAGGCCCCAATGGGAA